>NZ_JAELTI010000111.1 GCF_016428755.1 Allobosea sp. ASV33 | reverse complement strand
GCTCGCGCTCCGGGCCGAGCGCCAGAAGCGCTTCGACGCCGGCGAGACGCCGGACTTCCTGGCCGAGACCAAGCATATCCGCGAAGGCGACTGGACCGTCGCGGCGATCCCAGCCGACCTGCTCGACCGCCGCGTCGAGATCACCGGCCCGGTCGACCGCAAAATGATCGTCAATGCGCTGAATTCCGGCGCGAAGGTCTTCATGGCCGATTTCGAGGACGCCTCCTCGCCGGTCTGGGCCAACATGATCGAAGGCCAGATCAACCTCCGGGACCGCTGGGCAGGCAAGATCGACTTCACCGATCCGACCAACGGCAAGGACTACAAGCTCAAGGACAAGCCCGCCGTCCTGATCATTCGCCCGCGCGGCTGGCATCTGCCGGAGCGCCATATCGAGATCGACGGCGAGGAGGCCTCGGGATCGCTGGTCGATTTCGGCCTCTATGTCTTCCACAACGCCAAGGCGGCGCTGGCGGCCGGTTCCGGCCCGTATTTCTACCTGCCGAAGCTGGAGAGCCATCTCGAGGCGCGGCTCTGGAACGACGTCTTCGTCGCCGCCCAGTCGGCGCTCGGCCTGAAAAACGGCACGATCAAGGCGACCGTCCTGATCGAGACCCTGCCCGCCGCCTTCGAGATGGACGAGATCCTCTACGAGCTGCGCGAGCACATGGCCGGCCTCAATTGCGGCCGCTGGGACTACATCTTCTCCTTCATCAAGAAGCTCGCCCGCAACAAGGCCTATGTCCTGCCTGATCGTTCGCAGGTCGTGATGTCCAAGGCCTTCCTGCGCGCCTATTCGCTGCTGCTGATCAAGACCTGCCACAAGCGCGGCGCCTTCGCGATGGGCGGCATGGCGGCGCAGATCCCCGTCAAGAACAACCCCGAGGCCAATGCCGCCGCCTTCGCCAAGGTCAAGGCCGACAAGGAGCGCGAGGCCGGCGACGGCCATGACGGCACCTGGGTCGCCCACCCCGACCTCGTCCCGGTCGCGATGGAGGTCTTCGACCGGCTGATGCCGCAGGCCAACCAGCTCGGCAAGAAGCGCGACGACGTCTCGATCGGCGCCAAGGACCTGCTGGAAGTCCACCAGGGCACGCGCACCGAGGAAGGCTTCCGCGAGAACATCCGCGTCGGCGTGCAGTATATCGAGGCCTGGCTGCGCGGCCGCGGCGCGGTGCCGATCTACAACATGATGGAGGATGCCGCGACCGCCGAGATCAGCCGCGCCCAGATCTGGCAGTTCTGCCAGTACGGCGTCGAACTCGAAGGCGGCATCAAGGCCGATGCGGCGCTGTTCAAGCGCTGCCTGCCGGAGGAGATGGAGCGCGTGAAGGGCGAGCTCGGCCCCGAGAACTATGCCAAGGGCCGCTTCCCCGAGGCGATCGCGCTGTTCGAGACCCTCTCGCTGGCGCCGAACTTCGAGGACTTCCTCACCGTCCCGGCCTACGCCAAGCTGAACTGAGCGCGGTTCAGGTCAATGACATCGGAAGGGCGTCGCGGCATCGCGGCGCCCTTTCCGTTTGGGTGGCTCAGTGCAGATGCCACCAGACGCGCGCGCCGATCAGGATCGCGAGCAGGATGACCGAGCCGAACAGGTGCAGCAGGTCGGCCTTCCAGCCGCCGGCCGAAACACCGCGGACATGCCTGTAGATCGCCTCCCGGCGGCGGCGATAGGTGCCGATCGTGGTCATGGAAACCTCCATTCGGTTCGCGACGGGCGCCGAAGCACCCGTTGCGGTTCAGGCGTGACGGGCCAAGGCCGCCAAAGCGCCGCGCTCTGCCTTCATCGCCAGGCCAATACCGGGATGCGGCAGGTCCTCGATGGCATCGCAAAGCAGCGGCACGCATTCCGGGCGCGGCGGCGCGAGCGGCGCCCGGCAGGTGGCGCCGACCTCCGGGTGCAGCATCGACAGGGCGAGCTTGATCAGGACCGGATCGGGCTCCCGCGCGAGCAGGTCGAGCAGCGGAACCAGCCGCCGCTGCAGGATCTGCGCCTGCCCGTAGAATTCGGAGCGCGCCGCGCTCTCCAGCCGCGCCAGCCAATGCGGCGCGAGATTGCCGACGCTGGTGATCGCGCCGCAGCCGCCGGCGAGCAGATAGGACGGGATGGTCTCGGCCGCGCCGGTCAGGCGCATGAAGCGTCGGTCGCGCAGCCTGGCGATCCGGTCGCAGCGGACGAGATCGCCGCGCCGCTCCAGGATCCCGACGATATTCGGCGCTTCCTCCAGCAGTTGCAGCGTCTCCGCCGCGATCTCGACGCCGCAGCGATCCGGATCGTTGTCGAGGATGATCTCGAGCCCGGTCGCCTGCGCCGCTGCCAAGGCATGGGCCGCGAGCCCCGCCTGCGTCGGCCGGTTGTAATAGGGCATGCGCAGCAGCAGGGCCGAGGCGCCCGCCTTCTCGGCAGCGATGATCTCGGCAATGGTTCCGGCGGTCGAATAGCTGCCGACGGCGGCGATGACCGGATAATGCCGGCCGGCGATGCGGCGGGCAGCGGCGCAGAGCGCCTCCCGTTCCGCCCCGCTGAGCGTCGGGCTTTCGCCCGTGGCGGTGCCGACGACGATGCCGTCGGCGCCCTGCGCGATCTGCCAGAGGATGAGCCGTTCCAGCGCGCCATAGTCGATCGCGTCCTCGTCGAAGGGCGTGACCAGCGCGGTAAACATGCCGTGAAGCCAGTGGTTCATGGCCTGGCCTCAGAGCAGCGAGAGCGTCTTGGCGGTCACGCGGACCGCGCGGGCCCGGTGCCCGGTCTCGAACACGGCGTAACGCAGCGCGGCGCCACGATCGCAGAAGATGCCGCCGCCGCGGCCATGCGTCTCGACGGCAAGCCAATGACCTTCCGCATCACGCCCGACCAGGAACTGGAGCGGACCGCCGAAGGATCTACGAGGGATACTGACCATCATCCTGTTTCCCGAACGGCCTCCAAGGGCCGCCCCGAAAAGCTAAGGGCGGCGCCATAGGGGTTCGAGACGAGGCAAGCGGCGGGTTCATCAAGATCCCATAGGGATCGCGCCGCCGCGCTTTGACATCCACCGGCCGGACGCGCTCAATCCGCGCCCATTCCTTCGGATTCGCCCGATGCGCTACCGCCTGCTCGCCACCCTGATTGCCGCCGGCCTGCTCGGCTCCTCCTTTGCCCAGGCCGCGACGCTTAGCCCCGAACAGCGTTTCAGGACGCTTGGCGATTTCTCCGGCAAGAAGCCGGGCAAGCCGGCGCGGGATGTCAGCGGCCTCGCCTGCATGCCGGCCGCGAACGGCACGCAGCGCTGCCTGCTGATCAATGACGAGGGCTCCTTCGCGCAGTTTGCCCGCATCGCCGAGAACCGGATTATCCCGGATGCGACCCTGCCGATCGTCGGGACCGAGGCCGCGCCCGACACGCTGGGCCAGCCGCCGCGGGGCATCTGCAAGGCGCCCGGCCGCTTCGCCGAGCTCGACGGCGAGGCCGTCGCCTATGCCGACGGCGCTTTCTATGTCGCCGGCTCGCATGGCTGCTCGCGCAAGAAGGGCGAGTTCCGCCTCTCGGCCTTCCACCTCGCCCGGGTCAAGGTCGATGCGGAGGGCTCCCCCGCAGGCAAAGTCGAGCTGACCTATCGCCTGAGCGACATGCTGCGTGCCGCAGGCTCCGCCGGCGCCTTCTTCGGCAAGAGCCTGATGGACGACAACGGCATGAATGTCGAAGGCATCGCGGTCGTCGGCGACACGCTGTGGGCGGGCCTGCGCGCACCCTCCCTCGGCAATCGCGCCTTCCTCGTCGGCGCCTCGCTCAAGACCCTGTTCGCGCCGGGCCATGCGCCCGCGACGGAGGCGCCGCGGGTCTTCGAACTGCCGGCCGGGGGCAATCGCGGCATCCGCGATCTGACCCCGCTGCCCGATGGCCGCCTGCTTGCCCTGCTCGGCCCGGCGCAGGAACAGGCCCTGCCCTATTCCCTGCTGCTGATCGACACGGCCAAACCCGATACGGCAACGCCATTGGGCGACCTGCCCGACCGTGGCGACAAGGCGGAATCGCTGACCGTTCTGCCGCAGGACGGCAAGGGCCTCGCGGTCCTGATCGGTTATGACGGCCCGAAGAACGGGCATTTCGAATCCTATCGCCTGCCGCTTGGACCGCGTTGACTCCATGGATTTCCGCAACGATCTCTCCCGCGCCGTCGAGCGCTATCGCGCCGAGGTCGCGAGCCCGCGCGAGCATCTCGCCTTGCTGCGCTGGCAGATGGCCGAGGGCCACGCACTCGACCGACGCGACACCTTTCCCGGCCATCTCACCACCAGCGCCTTCGTGCTCTCGCCCGACCATGCGCAGGTGCTGCTGATCGACCATGTCGTGATCGGCCGCTGGCTCCAGCCCGGCGGCCATTGGGAGGAAGCCGAGCAATTCCATCTCTCGGCCGCGCGCGAGGCGGTCGAGGAAACCGGCGTGCAGGGGCTGAGCCTGCATCCCTGGCATCGTGGTGGCGACCTGCCCTTTACGATCGACAGCCACGATGTGCCCGGCAAGCCACCCCGTGGCGAGCCCGGCAAGCCGTCGCGCGGCGAGCCCGCCCATATCCATCACGACCTGCAATATCTCTTCCTCGCCGACCCCGCGCTGCCGCTCGTCGCGCAGGTCGAGGAGGTCCATGCCGCCGCCTGGAAGCCGATCGGCGCGCTGGCCGAGATCGCACCGCGCGCACTAGAGCGTCTTTCGGACCTGCCACGGCCCTGACTGTTGCAGCGCAACAACAGCGCTCCGGATTGCGGAAGACCCCTATGGCTCTTTTATCGCGGCCGGATCAGGCTCGCGACATGGTTCGTTCGAAGGTGAATAAGTTATTGCAATTCATTCGCAATAACTTATTGATCCGAGACCTCCCGGAGCTTGCCATGTCTGCGAAAACCATCGCCCTTGCCTTGATCGCCGCTGCCGCGTCGGTCCCTGTCCTCGCCGCCGACTTGCCGTCCCGCAAAGGCGCCCCCGCGGCACCAGCCCCGGTTGTCTCCGCCTGCACCGAGAGTGAGGGCATCCCGACCGACGCCTTCGGCTTCACGACAGGCTCGGATGTCGCCGATGTCGGTTCCTTCGGGCCGAGCCTGACCTATGGCGGCGCCTTCGGCACCCGCGGCGGCAGCTCGAACAGCCATGGCCTGACCCTGCAGGGCTCCTACGGCCTGTTCCCGTGCTTCGAAGTCGGTCCCTATGTGCTGGGCAACTTCACCAACGCCTCGGCCGGCGGTGTCAGCGCTGATTCGCGTGCCTTCGGCGCCGGCGTCGAGATGAAATACAAGCTGCTCGGCCGCGACATGCACGGGATCGGCCTGACGCTGGTCATCGACCCCAGCTTCAATCGCGCCGACCCGGACGGCGCCGGCCGTTTCACCACCTACAATACCGGCATCCGCCTCTTCGCCGACAAGACGCTGATCCCGAACACGCTCTATGCCGGGCTCAACCTCTCGCAGGACCTGACCTGGACCGGCCCCTCGCCCTATCAGCGCTCCTCCACCCTCACCATCGCCGGCTCGCTCGCCTGGCAGGTCTCGGAGGGGCTCTATCTGAGCGGCGAAGTCCGCCACATGCGCGCCCATAACGAGCTCGGCTTCGGCAATGAGGCGGGCTACGCCACCTTCGCCGGCCCCGGCATCTTCTGGCAGGCGACGAAGCAGCTCGCCTTGTCCGCCGCCTACAACATCCAGGTCGCAGGCAAGGCCAAGGGCCAGCCCGGCGATCTCGACCTGACCAATTTCAGCCAGCACCTCGTCAAGGTGAAGCTCGGCTACAGCTTCTGAGCCTGTTCGATAGTGTCTGCTGATTTCGGACCAGAACCACAGCGTCATCCCGGACAAGCGGCGCAGCCGCGCCGATCCGGGATGCATCGCGGAACTCTGGAGCCCTCCGATGGATCCCGGGGCAAGCCCGGGATGACGCAGTAGTTCCGGGAAACATCATCAAGCTCCAGAGCATCGACACAGGAGCGGCAGCGGCAACGCTGCCGCTCTTTTCGTTTTGGCCCGGCTCCCGCGTTGACATACTCCCCCTCAGTACCATAGCGTCGCGGCAACCGGAGCCTCGGTGCCGATGCCTCACACGCCCGAAGAAAAGAAGCGTGCCGTCACGCGGCTGCGCCGCATCAAGGGGCAGGCCGACGCCCTGATCGCCGCCGTCGAGCGCGGGGAGGAATGCGGCGCCCTGCTCCAGCAACTCGCGGCGCTGCGCGGCGCCGCGACCGGGCTGATGGCCGAGGTACTGGAAAGCCATCTGCGCGAGACGATGGCCCGCCCGGCCGAGGCGACGCAGGCGGAAGCCGAAGACAATGACGAGATCGCCGCGATCATGCGGGTCATCCGCCCCTATCTGAAATGACCGTTCGCAAGGAAGGAAACACCCGATGAAGACCCGCGCCGCCGTCGCCTGGGAAGCCGGCAAGCCCCTCACCATCGAGACCATCGAGATCGGTGGCCCCAAGGCCGGCGAGGTCCTGGTCGAGGTCATGGCGACCGGCATCTGCCACACCGATGCCTACACGCTCTCCGGGCTGGATTCGGAGGGCAAATTCCCCGCGATCCTCGGCCATGAGGGTGCCGGCATCGTGCGCGAGGTCGGCGCCGGCGTGACCTCGCTGAAGCCCGGCGACCATGTCATTCCGCTCTACACGCCGGAATGCCGCAATTGTAAGTCCTGCCTGTCGCGCCGGACCAATCTCTGCACCTCGATCCGCGCCACGCAAGGGCAAGGCGTCATGCCGGACGGCACTTCGCGCTTCTCCTGCGACGGCGGAGAGGTCTTCCACTACATGGGCTGCTCGACCTTCGCGAACTTCACCGTGCTGCCCGAGATCGCGCTCGCCAAGGTCCGCGAGGACGCCCCCTTCGACAAGATCTGCTATATCGGCTGCGGCGTGACCACCGGCATCGGCGCTGTGATCTACACGGCCAAGGTCTGGCCGGGCGCGAACGTCGTGGTCTTCGGTCTCGGCGGCATCGGCCTCAACGTCATCCAGGGCGCCCGCATGGTCGGCGCCGACAAGATCATCGGCGTCGACATCAACCCGGCCAAGCAGGAGATGGCGCGCAAGTTCGGCATGACCGACTTCATCAACCCGAGCGAGATCGGCAACGACAAGGTCGTGCAGGCGATCGTCGACCTCACCGGCGGCGGCGCCGATTTCTCCTTCGACGCCACCGGCAACACCAATGTGATGCGCCAGGCGCTGGAATGCTGCCATCGCGGCTGGGGTGAATCGATCGTCATCGGCGTGGCCGAGGCCGGCAAGGAGATCGCGACCCGTCCGTTCCAGCTCGTCACCGGCCGCGTCTGGAAGGGCACGGCCTTCGGCGGCGCGCGCGGGCGCACCGACGTGCCGAAGATCGTCGACTGGTACATGGAGGGCAAGATCAACATCGACGACCTGATCACCCACAAGCTCTCGCTCGACGAGATCAACACCGGCTTCGACCTGATGCACGAGGGCAAGTCGATCCGCAGCGTGGTGGTCTACTGAGGCGCCGCTTTCCCGCCTTATCGATCGGGCAAGGGAAACACCTTCGTCATTCCGGGGCTTCGCGCAGCGAAGAGCCCGGAATCCAGAACCGGTGCTCTTGCGACCTGATGCGGACCGCTGCGGATCAATCCGCCCGGTCGTCGGTTCTGGGTTCCGGGCTCGCCCTTCGTGCGCCCCGGAATGACGCCGGCGCTTCCCACGCCGCGCTAAGAGAAAAAAGGAACCGCCCTATGGAACTGATCTCCTCCTCCAAGGCCTTCGGCGGCTCGCAGCGCGTCTACCGGCATGACAGCGCGGCTTGCGCCTGCCCGATGACCTTCGCGATCTACCTGCCGCACCAGATCGAGGACGGTCCGGTTCCACTGCTCTGGTATCTCTCGGGCCTGACCTGCACGCACCAGAACGTCATGGACAAGGGCGAGTACCGCGCCGCGGCCGCAGCCAACGGCATCGCGATCGTCTGCCCGGATACCAGCCCGCGCGGCGAAGGCGTGCCGGACGAACCGGACAACTGGCAATTCGGCTCCGGAGCCGGCTTCTATCTCGACGCGACGCAGGAGCCCTATGCGAAGAACTACCGCATGGAGACCTATATCCGCGACGAGATGCCGGAGCTGATCGGCCGGCATTTCCCGGTCGACATGAACCGGCAGGGCATCTTCGGCCATTCGATGGGCGGCCATGGCGCGATCACGCTCGCCCTCAAGAACCCCGACCGCTACCGCTCGGTATCGGCCTTCGCGCCGATCGCCCAGCCCTCGACCGCCGGCTGGTCGCGCCCGGCCCTCGAGAAGTACCTGGGGCCGGACGAGACCAAATGGCGCGCCTATGACTCGACCCTGCTCATCGCCGACGGCCATCGCGTCCGCGACCTCCTCATCGATCAGGGCACGGCCGATGGCTTCCTCGAAGAAGGCTTGCGGCCGCAGCTTCTCGATATCGCCTGCGCCGCCGCGGGCATCCCGCTCCAGCTCACCATGCGCGACGGCTACGACCATTCCTACAACTTCATCTCGACCTTCATGGCCCAGCATGTCGCCTGGCATGCCGAGCGCCTGACGGCGTAAGCAGCGATCGCGGGAACGGCCCTCCCCCAGCCGCGTTGAGAGCAGCACAGCCTCAACCGGCTCCGGGCGACGAAACCTTGGCCAAGCACCGCATGCCGCAGAGCGACCGCTCGCTCTTCACCCGCCTCTCCCAACAGGTCGCGCATTGGGCCGGCAGGCCGCAGACCTTCATCGGCGCCGCCGCGCTCATCGTGCTCTGGGCGCTTTCCGGTCCGTTCTTCGGCTATAACGACACCTGGCAACTGGTGGTGAACACCTCGACGACCATCGTCACCTTCCTGATGGTCTTCATCATCCAGAACAGCCAGAACCGCGACACCGCCGCGATGCAGATCAAGCTCGACGAGCTGATCTGCCGCCTCGAAGGCGCCCGCGAGGAACTGCTCGACCTCGAGGAGCTCGACGAGGACAAGCTCGAAGCGATCCGCCGGGAATTCGAGGCGATGGCCGCCAAGGCACGCAAGCTCGCCGACACGGCAACGGCCGACAAGGCTTCCGTCTAGGCGACCATTCCGCCGCCCTCCTGCGCGTCTGGGTGTCCGCGCCCGACAGCCGTTCACGCCCCGGTAAGGTTAGCTTTTAGGGTTAAGTGTCATTTAAGAAATCGCTGTCATGGTCCTTCCCGTTGGTAACACGCGCGGGCCGCGTTCTCTGCGCCGCGCAAACGCGAAGGACACTGCCATGGGCAGCCTGAAAACTCTCGCGCTGGCGGGCGGCCTGGCCCTCGGCGTCTCCGCCGCGGCACAGGCCGCGGATCTCGCCTACGCTCCGCCTCCCCCGCCGCCGCCGCTCGGCCTCAAGGGCACGATCTCCAGCGGCATCTATCTGCGCGGCGATATCGGTGTCGGCGTCCAGAGCGTCGGCAAATACCATCAGGACGACGTCGCCGAGTTCGGCGGGTCCTTCTTCGGCAAGACCGACAACGCGGCCTTCTTCGGCGGCCTCGGCATCGGTTATCGCTTCAACAACTGGCTGCGCTTCGATGTCACCGGCGAATATCGCGGTGCGGGCCAGATCGGCGTGAACGACATCGTCTACAACCCGTTCAACAACGGCAACCAGACGAACACCTACAAGGGCAACCTGACCTCGCTGGTCACACTGTTCAACGGCTATTTCGACCTCGGCACCTGGAATTGCCTGACGCCCTATATCGGTGCCGGCATCGGCTTCTCGCAGAACCGCATTTCGGGCCTGACCGACCAGGGCGCCCTGCTCGGCAACTTCGTCGGTCCGACCCTGGGCTATGCCAACAACGGCACCAAGACCGATCTCGCCTGGGCCCTGATGGCCGGCGTCGGCTACGAGGTGAACAAGAACCTGACCCTCGAAGTCGGCTATCGCTACATGAATCTGGGCGACGCCCAGTCGGGCCGCCTGGTCAATGCCTTCACTGGCCAGATCCAGTCCCCGCTCAAGGCCAAGGACATCGAGAGCCACGACTTCCGCATCGGCATGCGCTGGAACTTCGGCGACCCGAATTGCTGCGGCACGCCGGAGCCGGTCGCCTACGCCCCGCCGCCGGTGGTGCGCAAGTACTGATCCGAGGCATCGGGCACAGATCCAGAAACGGCGCGGGCCTGCCCCGCGCCGTTTTGCTTTGTCAGCGCAGCAGCGACTGGCCGTTCATCTCGGCCGGCTGCGCCAGCCCCATCAGCGCGAGCAACGTCGGCGCGATATCGGCGAGGCGCCCGTCGGCGAGACCCTTGCCCTGCCCGCCGACCAGCATCAGCGGCACCGGATTAGTGGTGTGAGCCGTATGCGGCTTGCCCGTCACCGGATCGACCATCAGCTCGGCATTGCCGTGATCGGCGGTGACCAGCAGCGCCCCGCCCTGCCGCCCGATCGCCTCGGCAATGGCGCCGAGCCCCGCATCGACGGTCTCGACCGCCTTGATCGCGGCGGCGAGCACGCCGGTATGGCCGACCATGTCCGGATTGGCGAAATTCAGCACGACGAGATCGTAGCGGCCGGAATCGATCGCCTCGACCGCCTTGGCGGCCAGTTCCGGCGCCGACATCTCCGGCTGCAGGTCATAGGTCGCCACCTTCGGCGAGGGCACCATGATCCGGTCCTCGCCCGGATAGGGCGTCTCCTCGCCACCATTGAAGAAATAGGTGACGTGCGGATATTTTTCGGTCTCCGCCATGCGCACCTGCTTCAACCCAGCCTTGGCGACGGTCTCCCCCAGCCCATTGGCCAGCGTCTGCGGGGCGAACAGGACCGGCATGATCTTGTCGAGCTCGGCGCTGTAGGAGGTCATGCTGACCGCCTTGACCAGCGCCGGCCGGCGCGGCCGGACGAAACCGGCGAAAGCCGGCTCCAGCACGGCGGCGAGGATCTCGCGGATGCGGTCCGACCGGAAATTGAAGCTGAGCAACCCGTCGCCGTCCTTCATCCCGGTATAATCGCCGATCGCGGCCGGCAGGATGAACTCGTCGGTGACATTCTCCGCGTAAGCCGCGGCGATGGCGGCCTGTGCATCCGGGAAGCGCCTGCCCTCGCCCAGCACCATCGCGCCCCAGGCCTTCTCGACCCGCTCCCAGCGGTCGTCGCGGTCCATCGCGTAATAGCGCCCGGAAACGCTGGCGATGGTCGCTCCGGCCGGCAGCGCCGCCGCGAAGGTGTTCACGTAGTCGGCGGCCGATTGTGGCGGCGTATCGCGCCCGTCCGTGAAGACATGGACATGCACGGTGATGCCCTGCGCGGTCAGGATGCGGGCGAGCGCGACCGCATGGTCTTGATGGGCATGGACGCCGCCCGGCGAAACGAGGCCGAGCAGGTGGCAGGCGCCGCCGCTCGCCTTCAGACCGGCGACGAGGCCGCTCGCTTCGAGCGATTGTGCGATCGAGCCGTCGGCAATCGCCTGGTTGATGCGCGGCAGGTCCTGCATCACCACGCGGCCCGCGCCGAGATTGAGATGGCCGACCTCGGAATTGCCCATCTGCCCCGGTGGCAGCCCGACATCGAGGCCGGAGGTGTGCAGGAAGGCATGCGGGTTTGCAGCCCAGAGCCGGTCGAAGTTCGGCGTGTTCGCCAGCTTGACGGCGTTGTTCTCGCTCTCCTCGCGCCAGCCCCAGCCATCGAGGATCATCAGCATCACGGGGCGAGGCGGCATCGGCTTGACCTGTCAGCATTTGTGAAAACTGCTTGTGCGGATACCACGCGCCACGCCGCCGATGCGAGTGTTAAGAAGGTGTCGCACCGCGACGCAGCCGCTACGGAGGAGACATTGTCGATCAAGGCGCTGGTTTTCGATGCCTATGGCACGCTTTTCGACGTCCAGTCGGTCGCCGCCGTCACCGACGCCGCCTTTCCCGGCCATGGCGCGACGATCACGCAGATCTGGCGCCTGAAGCAGCTCGAATACACCTGGCTGCGCGCCCTGATGGATCGCTACGAGGATTTCTGGACGGTCACCCGCGACTCCCTGGATTTCACGCTCAAGACGCTCGGCCTCGCCTCCTCGCCAGAGCTCGTCGCCCGGATCGCGGCAGCCTATGACGCCCTGCTGCTCTACCCTGAGGCCCGCACGGCGCTCGAAGGCCTAGCTTCTCACCGCCTCGCCATCTTCTCGAATGGCAGCCCGGACATGCTGAAGCGGCTCGTCGCCCATGCGGGGATCACCGACCTCATGGAGACCGTCATCAGCGTCGACGAGATCGGCGTCTACAAGCCCGATCCGCGCGGCTATGCCCATGTCGAGAAGCGGCTCGGCCTGGCGCGCGACGAGATCCTCTTCGTCTCCTCCAACGGCTTCGACATCGCCGGCGCCAAGGCGCATGGCTTCCATGTCGCCCGAATCGAGCGCGTATCCTCCGGCAAGCTGCGCAACGAGCTTGCCGCCGCCGCGACGATCGACCCCGCCTTGATGTTCAAGGCGCTCCGGATGCAGCCGGAGCAGCTCGGTTTCCAGGCGGATGCGACCATTGCCGCGCTGACCGATCTCGTCTCCTATGTCGCCGGACTGAGACAGGCCTGACGCCTGCGAGGAGACCTCGATGATCAAGCTCTACTACCACCCCTCGCCGAACCCGGCGAAGATCGCGCTCTTCCTGGAGGAAGCCGGCCTGCCCTACGAGATGGTGCCGGTCGACACCCGCAAGGGCGAGCAGTTCAAGCCGGAATTCCTCGCCATCAACCCCAACGCCAAGACCCCGGCCTTGACCGATGGCGACGTCACCGTCTTCGATTCCAATGCGATCCTGCTCTATCTCGCCGAGAAGACCGGGAAGTTCCTGCCCGAAGACACGCCGAAGGCGCGCAGCGAGATGCTGTCCTGGCTGATGTTCGTGGCGACCGGCATCGGCCCCTATTGCGGCCAAGCAGTGCATTTCGGCCGCTTCGCACCGGAGAAGATCCCTTATGCCATCAACCGCTATGCCCGCGAGGCCGAGCGGCACTGGGGCATCGTCAACGACCTCCTTGCGGACCGACGCTACATGCTGGGCGAGCGCTACACGCTGGTCGACATGTCGATCTGGGGCTGGGCGACGCGGCTCTCCTTCGCCGTCGGCGAGACCTGGCCCGAGATGTTCCCGCATGTGAAGCGCCATCTCGACGAGATCTCGGCCCGCCCGGCCGCGCAGCGCGCCGTCGCCCTCAAGGACCAGTTCGCCTTCAAAACCGATTTCGACGCCGAAGCCCGCAAGTTCCTGTTCCCGCAGAACGCCCATCTCGCCGGCTGACCGGCTCGCGGCGCCTGGACTCAGGCGCCGGCCAGTGCATCGAAGGGCGCGTCCAGCGTGAAGACGAGCCCTTCGGGAAGATAGGCGCTCGCCGTGCCGGTGCGCGCTGCCGGGAAGGAGCGCTCGATCAGGCGCGAGCCGAAGCCCTTCCGCGTCGGCGGCTGGACCGGCGGTCCGCCGCTCTCGCGCCAGCGCAATCGGAATTGCTGGACGCCCTCGATCTCGCCGACGCTCCAGCTCAGCGAGACGACGCCCGCATCGTTGGAGAGCGCGCCGTATTTCACGGCATTCGTGGTGAGCTCGTGAAGGATGAGGGTCAGCGCCAGCGCGGCCTTCGGCCCCAGCACGACCTTCTCGCCCTGAATCTGGAAGCGCCCCGCATCGCCCTGCAGCGCGATGATGCTGTGGGCGATATCCTGGACCGTGGCATCGGCCCGCCGGCCGCCCACCAGCAGGTCATGCGCGCGGGCCAGCGCCGCGAGCCGGGCGCTGAAGGTCTCGCGCGCCGCCTCCAGCGTGCCGGCGCTGCGCAAGGTCTGGGAGGCCAGCGCCTGGATCATCGCCATCGTGTTCTTCACGCGATGCGCCAGCTCCTGCATCAGCAGGCGCTGCTCTGCCTCGGACTCCTTGCGCTCGGTGATGTCGCGATGCGCCCCGATCAGGCGCAGGGGCTCGCCGCTCTCGCCGCGTTCGATCTGCGCGGTCGCCGCGATCCAGCGAACCTGGCCATCCGATGGCCTGATGATCCTGTATTCGGCCTGATACGCCGTGGCACTTCCCTGCACAGCCTCCTGAAAATGCCCCACCACCTCTTCCCGATCCTCGGGATGGATGCGCCGAACCCAATCCTCATGCGTCTCCTGCGCCGCCTCGGGCGGCAGACCATGGATCAGCAGATATTCGGGAGAGCGTCGGTTCCTGAAGCCGGAGCGCAGGTCGACCTCCAACCCGCCGACTCCACCGATCTTCTGGACCTGCGCCAGCTCCGCCTCGCGCCGACGCAAGGTCTGCTCGGCCTGCATGCGTTCGGTGGTCTCGGTCACGATGGCAAGCACGCCGCCGATTTCGCCGGCCTCGTCGAGTACCGGGCTGTAATCGACATTCAGCCAGACGTCCTCCGCCGCGCCGTTGCGGTAGAACACGAAGGGAAGGTCGCGATAGGACGGCGACTCGCCGGCGAAGACGCGCTCCATCACCGCACGGTTGAAATCGGCGACCTCGGGCCAGGCCTCGAAGACGCTTGTGCCGAAGCATCCCGGGTGTCGCGCTCCGGCAATGACTGCATAGGCGTCGTTGTAGAACATGATTCCCTGACGGCCCCAGAGCAGGGTCATCGCGGCAGGCGACAGCAGCACGAGTTGCAGGGCATTGCGCAGATGCGCCGGCCAGTCATCGGGCCGCCCGAGCCCGGTCTCGCTGCCGGTCCAGCCGCGCAACCGCTCCGCCATCTCGCCCTGCCCGACGGGCCAGGTTCGCTTCTCCAAGGTCGTATCCCCCAACCGACCGGAACAAGCCGCGCTCCCGGCGCAGGCTTCACGGGCCGCCACATGCAGCCAAACCATTTCCAAACGAGTAACAGGCGTTGCGGTTCCCGCGCATGTAAAAAGACATATCGGCTTGTGCATCATGCCTGCCCCGCCGGCGAAAGCGCTGGCGGCGGCGGGGTTTTCGGGCCAGTGTCCGCGCGGTCCCGCGCTCGGGAGACGCGGGAAGAAACAGCCTCCGAGAGGACGAATGCCGACCGATATCGAGATCGCGCGCGTAGCCACGCTGCAGCCCATCGCCACGATCGCTGAAAAGGCGGGCATTCCCTCCGAGGCCCTGAGCCCCTACGGCAAGTATATCGCCAAGATCGATACGCAGGCGATCCCCGGCTTCCAGGCCAAGCCGGACGGCAAGCTGATCCTCGTCACCGCGATCAGCCCGACGCCGGCCGGCGAAGGCAAGACCACGACCACGGTCGGCCTTGGCGACGGGCTCTCCCGCATCGGCAAGCGCGCGATGATCGCGCTGCGCGAGCCCTCGCTCGGCCCGAGCTTCGGCATGAAGGGAGGCGCCGCCGGCGGCGGCTATGCCCAGGTCGTGCCGATGGAACAGATCAACCTGCACTTCACCGGCGATTTCCACGCGATCACCAGCGCCCATAACCTGCTGGCGGCGATGATCGACAACCATGTTTACTGGGGCAACGGCCTCGGTCTCGACACGCGCCATATCGCCTGGCGCCGCGTCATGGACATGAACGACCGGGCGCTGCGCTCGATCGTCTCCTCGCTCGGCGGCGCCAGCAACGGCTTCCCGCGCGAGGACGGCTTCGATATCACCGTCGCCTCCGAGGTCATGGCGATCTTCTGCCTGGCCCGCGACGCCGCCGATCTCGAAGCCCGCCTAGGCCGCATCGTCGTCGGCCGCACGCGCGACAAGCGCCTCGTCACCGCCGCCGACATCAAGGCAACCGGCGCGATGAGCGTGCTGCTCAAGGACGCGCTGATGCCGAACCTCGTGCAGACGCTGGAAGGCACGCCCGCCTTCGTGCATGGCGGCCCCTTCGCCAATATCGCCCATGGCTGCAATTCGGTGATCGCGACGAAGGCCGCGCTGAAGCTCGCCGACTACGTCGTCACCGAGGCCGGTTTCGGGGCCGATCTCGGCGCCGAGAAGTTCTTCGACATCAAGTGCCGCAAGGCCGGGCTGAAACCCGCCGCCGCCGTCGTGGTCGCCACCGTCCGCGCCCTCAAGATGCATGGCGGCCTCGCCAAGGATGCGCTCGGCCGCGAGGACCTGAAGGCGCTGGAAGCGGGGCTTTCCAACCTGACCCGCCACGTCAACAACATCAGGAAGTTCGGCGTGCCGCCGGTCGTGGCGATCAACCATTTCACCACCGATACCGCCGCCGAGCACGAGCTCATCCGCAACTATTGCCGCAACCACCTCGGCGTCGAGGCGGTGATCTGCCGGCATTGGGCCGAAGGCGGCGCCGGCGCCGAGGAACTCGCCCGCAAGGTCGCGGCACTCGCCGACGAGGGCGAGGCCGATTTCGCCCCGCTCTATCCC
>NZ_JAELTI010000110.1 GCF_016428755.1 Allobosea sp. ASV33 | reverse complement strand
GGTGCCAGTCTCTGCCCGCCCGGGCGCAAAGTGCACGCCGGCGAGGCCGAGGGCGGCCATGCAAAAGAGCGCTCCCGAAGCGACGACCCTCTTCACGGCTCCCCCGAAAATCACCGGTCCTCCCAACTGCGCCCGCGGCATGGCCGCAGCGTGGCGCGCATTGCACTCGGCTGCAACCTCACCACATATGGTCCCCTCGGGCCCGCCGGACCCGTTCGAGCTCGCGTCGCGGGCGCTTCGGTACAGGGTTGCCCCTTGGAGTCCAATCTCTTCCGTTACATCTGGCAGAAGAGCCGGGCCGAGCAGATCATCGTCCTGCTGATCATCCTTGTCTCGATCCCCTTCAACTGGGCCTCGTTCGACGTGCCCAAGCGCATCGTCAACGACGCGATCCAGGGCGGCGCCTTCAAGAACGGCAAGACCACCGCCACGCTGTTGGACTTCACCCTGCACATGCCGTCCTGGCTCGGTGGCGCCAGCTACAAGATTTCGGAAGGCTTCCAGGTCGGCCAATACGGCCTGCTCATCGGGCTGAGCCTCTATTTCCTGGTGCTAGTCCTGATCAACGGCGCCTTCAAATACGTCATCAACGTGCGCAAGGGCATCCTCGGCGAGCGGATGCTCAGGCGCATGCGCTACGACCTGTTCAGCCAGTTGATGCGCTTCCGGCCGGAGGAAATCCGCGCGGTCAAGCCGGCCGAGATCGCCAGCATGATCAAGGACGAGGTCGAGCCTGTCGGCGGCTTCGTCGGCGATGCCTTCATCCAGCCCGTCTTCCTACTGAGCCAGGCGCTGACGGCGCTCGTCTTCATCATGGCACAGAGCTTCTGGCTGGGCTCGATCGCGCTGCTGATCGTGCTGGCGCAGGCGATCATCATCCCGATCCTGCGGCGCGAGCAGCTCAGGCTCGGTCGCGAGCGCCAGATCGCCTCGCGCCAGCTCGCGGGCCGGATCGGCGAGATCGTCGATGCCGGGCCGATGATCCAGGGGCATGGCGCCACGGCCTATGTCCAGTCGGACATCGCCGGGCGGCTCGGGCGGCTGTTCGACATCCGCTACGCGCTCTACAAGCGCAAATTCGCGGTCAAGTTCCTGAACAACCTGCTGGCCCAGATCACGCCGTTCTTCTTCTATGCGATCGGCGGCTTCTTCGCGCTGCAGGGGCGGCTCGACATCGGCCAGCTCGTCGCGGTGATCGCCGCCTATCGCGACCTGCCGCCGCCGATCAAGGAGCTGATCGACTGGGACCAGCAGCGCAACGACGTGACGATCAAGTACGATCAGGTGATCCAGCAGTTCAACAGCGACGAGACGCTGGTCCTGGAGGAGGAGAACGGGGTCAAGCCCTTGCCGGAGAAGGGCGAGATCAGGCTCGAATCCGTGCAGATGCTGGACAATCGCGGCCAGCCGCTGCTGACGCCGCTCTCGTTCAGCGTGCAACGGCCCGGCATGGTCGCGGTGGTCGGTCCGCAGGGCGGCGGCAAGGACGTGCTCGGCCGGATCCTCGGGCGCCAGGCGACGAGCTATACCGGCCGCGTGCTGATCGACGGCGAACCGCTGGCGAGCATGTCGGTGGAGCGCGCGAGCCATATCATCGGCTATTCCGGCGACGAGCCCGAGATCATCGCCGGGTCGATGCGCGACAATATCCTGCTGCCGCTCAGGCGCAGGCGCCCCGACCTGAAGGATGGCGGCGCGGTCTCGGCGCCGGAGCATCGTCGCTTCCTGGAAGCGATCCGCTCGGGCAATTCGCCTTTCCCGTTCGAGGCGGACTGGACCGATTACGCGGGGGTTGGCGTGACCGATGCGACCGAACTCGCCCAGCGCATCCATGAATTGCTCGATGTCTTCGGCTGCACGCAGGAGGTCTACGAGCTCGGCCTAGGCGGCAAGGTGATCCCGCCGGTCAGCGAGCAGGCGGTCGAGCGCATCATCACGGCGCGCCGCGTGGTCGCAGCAGAACTCGCACGGATCAAGCAGGGCGACCTGATCGAACCCTTCGTGCTCGATCGCTACAACCGCAACGCCCCGATCGTCGAGAACCTGATCTTCGGCACGCGGACCACCTCGCGCTTCGACAGTGCGACCCTGCTGTTCGAGCCCTACGCCCATTCCATCCTGAAGGCGGAATCGCTGATCGAGCCGCTGGCCGAGATGGGCGGGCGGATCGTCGCGACGGTGGTCGAAATCTTCGCCGGCCTGCCGCAGGGCCATGCGCTGTTCGAGCGCTATTCCTTCGGCGCGCATTTCGAGTTCGAGCGCCTGAACGAACTGGCGGATATTCTCGCCAAGCACGACATGCGCAATCCGCTCGACCAGGAGACGGAGTGCGACCTCGTCGCGCTGGCGCTGGGCTATATCGAGCCCAAGCACAGGCTGAACCTGATCGATGCCCGCCTGGAGCGGCGCATCCTTCGGGCGCGGGAGAGCTTCCGCAAGCATCTGCCGGCCGACGCGGTCGACGATGTCGATTTCTATGATCCCGACAAGGTGATGGTCGGCGCCAGCGTGCGCGACAACCTCATGTTCGGGCGCATCGGCTACGGCGTGCCCGATGCCGTCC
This sequence comes from Allobosea sp. ASV33, assembly GCF_016428755.1. GTDB lineage: Bacteria > Pseudomonadota > Alphaproteobacteria > Rhizobiales > Beijerinckiaceae > Allobosea. The sequence goes on along the minus strand of NZ_JAELTI010000110.1, from coordinate 14,282 downwards.
GCAAGGTCGGCGAGATCGTGCTCCAGGCGCTGTCCCGGTCCGGGCTCGGCGACGCGCTCTACCGGCTCGGCCTTGATACCGAGAGCGGCATCCGTGGGCGCTTCCTGCCGGTCAGGCTGCGCCAGGCGATCCCGCTGGTCCAGGCGCTGGTCAAGGCGCCGCAGATCGCGGTGCTCGATATCTCGGCCCTGCTCGCGATCTCGGATGATCCCGAGACGATCGTCACCCGGCTGCACGCGTGTTGCGCGGGCATGACGCTGTTTCTTCTGGTCGGAGATGCTAATCTTGCGGGAGATATCCCGCTGCGGGTGGTGTTCCACGGAGCGACCGCCACAGTCGAGGCGAGCGGCATGCCCCAGGCGGCCAACGACCGGGTGTCCCGCTTCGAGGATGCCGGGCGCGACGACACGGGGCGCGAAATTACTGAGCGCGAAAACACTGGGCGCGAAAACACTGGGCGAATGGAGGCGCGGTCATGAGTTTGGAAAACGATATCGGCTGCCTGCGCAGCCTGCCGCTGTTCCGGGACATGCCGGCATCGCGGCTGAAGCTCGTCGCGCTGATGGGCGAGCGGCTGCTGTTCGAGCCGGGAGCCATCCTGATCCATCCGCAGGAGAAGCTGGAGGGCGTCTACGTCATCATGGAGGGCGAGGTCGAGATCGCGCATCTGGGTGAGAACGGGGACGAGCGGCGTTTCGTCAAGGATGCCGGCAGCATCACCGGCGACGTCTCCCTGCTCAGCGGCAAGCCGTTCAGCACGACCATCAGCGCGAAGTCGCGGGTGCTGGCGCTGCGGATTCCGAAGGACCTGTTCTTCGAGCTGCTCCAGACCGTGCCGGAATTCAGCCTCGCGGTCTGCCGGGACCTGGCGGACAGGGTCCACCGGTTGGCCTCCGCATTGCTGCACGAGCACGAAACCGTTTGACGAGGTCCACCAGCATATGAACCGGCCGCTAGCCGCAGGCACGACCCGCAGCGGAATGAGCGCGGGCATGGACCAGGTCTCGTCCTGGAGCCGGGATATCCGGTTCGTCTCGGGACTGATCCTGCTCGTCTTTGCGACCACGCATTTCCTCAACCACGCCGTCGGCATTCTCGGCGTCGATGCCATGGAGAAGGTCCAGGACTGGCGCTACGGCATCTGGCATTCCTGGCCCGGTACGATCGCGCTCTACGGCGCGCTGATCGTGCATCCGGTCTTCGCGCTGCTGCGGGTGGTGCAGCGGCGCACCTTCAAGATGCCGCTGCGGGAGATGCTGCAGATCGCGCTCGGCCTCGCCATCCCGCTGCTGCTCGTCGACCACATCATCAGCACGCGGATCATGGGCATCTATTTCGGCGTCGACGAGAGCTATCGCTCCGTGCTGCGCCGGCTCTGGCCCGGTCTGGCGGCGACACAGTCGCTGCTGCTGCTGCTGGTCTGGACGCACGGCATCATCGGCATCCACTTCATGCTGCGCGCCCGCGACAGCTATCGCCATTGGCGCGATCCCTTCCTGCTGACAGCGATCCTGATCCCGATCCTGGCCCTGATCGGCTTCTGGGTCGGCGCACGCGAGGCCGAGCGGCTGGCGATGCCGGCCGAGCTGGTCAGCGATGCGCAGACGGCGATGTTCGTCCGCGACGTGATGTGGGGCAAGGGCGCCTTCTACGGGCTCGTCGCCTCCTTCCTGCTCTTCGTCGGCATCCGCGAGATCCGGGTCCGCACCACCCGCCAGATCACGGTGCGCTTCGTCGGACACGGCACGCGCCGGGTGGCGCCGGGGCCGACGGTGCTGGAGATGTTCCGGCGCTTCAACATTCCCCATGCCGCGCTCTGCGGCGGGCGGGCGCGCTGCGCGACCTGTCGCGTGCTGGTGATGGACGGCAACGACAAGCTGGCGAAACCCGGCCCGAACGAAGCCAAGTTGCTGCGGCGGATCTCGGCGCCGGAGGGTGTCAGGCTCGCCTGCCAGATCAGGCCGCGCGACGATCTGCAGGTGCAGATCCTGCTGGCCTCGCGGCTCAATGCGGGGGCGGGGCGGCCGTTCGAGCACGACGATGCCGCCGGCAAGCGCGGCCTGACCGTGGTCGTGGCCGATCTGCGGGCCTTCTCGGCCCTCTCCGCGCGGCAGTTGCCGCGTGAACTGATCGGCCTGCTCAACCGCTTCTTCGACGAGATGGGCCAGGCGATCACGGCACATGAGGGGCGGATCGACGCCTTCTACGGCGATGGCTTCATGGCCGTGTTCGGCCTGGAGGGAGCGCCGGCCCGCGGAGCGCAGGCGGCGATCGCGGCCGCCGGCGACATCGTGCGGGCCGTCGATGCGCTCAACCGCGAATATGGCGCGGCACTGCCCCTGCCGCTTAGGATCGGCATCGGCATCCATACCGGCGACGCCATCACCGGCGCGGTCGAGAACGACAATCTCGGCCGGCGCGAGATCACGGTCGGCGAGACCGTGATGGTCGCAAGCCAACTCGAATCGGCGACGCGGCGGGTGCTCGCCGATATCGTGGTTTCGGAAGACACCATCCGGGCGAGCGCGCGCAGCTATGCCGGGACGACGCCGCTGAAGATCGCGATCAAGGGGCGCGAGAAGCCGTTGACCGCCTATGGCTTCGCCAGCGCGCCGGAAATCGCCCGCCGCAAGCGCGAGGATGTCGCCATGCCGGTGCCCGTGGTGGCGGGCGGCGAGGCGACCGCGGCGGCCGAGGTGGTCCAGGAGCGGGGCGAGGCCGACGAAAAGAGCTGATCTTGCGCGGGCGGCTGGTTTTTTGCGGGCGCGCATGTCTATGGTCCGCCGGCTTTTCCGGATGACGACCGACCCATGACGCCCGAACCGCCCCAAGAGGCCTTTCACGACCTGCTGCGCGGCATGGCGGCGCTGTCGGGCAACCGCATCGTCGCCGATATCGCGCGGCTCTACGGCAAGGGCGCGCCGCCCGACCTCTCGATCGCCTGCAACCACAAGCAGATCGCCTCGAAGCAATGGCTGGTCGAGGCTTTGGCCGGGACCTGTCCGAAGCCGGAGGGGCCGGTCTGGGTGCTCGGCGCCTGGTACGGCGTGCTCGGCGCGCTGCTGCTCGACGACGAGAGGCTCGCGATCCCTGCGGTCGTCAGCCTCGATATCGACCCGACCTGTGCGCCGGTCGCGGAGATCCTGAACCATCGCCATGTCGCTGCGGGGCGATTTCGGGCGGTGACGACCGACATGATGGCGGTCGATTTCGCGGCGCAGTCGCCGGCGCCGGGCTTGGTCATCAACACGAGCTGCGAGCATCTCGCGGACGTGCCGGGCTGGCTTGCGACCCTGCCGAAGGGCCTGCCGCTGGTGCTTCAGTCCAACGATTATGTCCGCGAGCCCGACCACCGGAGCTGCGTGCCCTCGCTCGACGCCTTCCGGGAGCAGGCGGGGCTGTCCGAGGTCTGGTTCGAGGGCGCACGGCCGACCAAGAACTACACGCGCTTCATGCTGATCGGGCGGCGATGACGGCTAGCAAGACGCCGCGCGTGGCGGTGGCGATGAAGGGCTATCCGCGCCTGTCGGAGACCTTCATCGCGCAGGAATTGCTGGGATTGCAGCAGCGCGGCCTCCCCTTCGAGATCTGGTCTCTGCGCCATCCGACCGATGCGGCCAAGCATCTGATGCACAACCAGATCACGGCGCCGGTGCGCTACCTGCCGGAATATCTGCATGACGAGCCGGCGCGCGTGGCGCGCGGGCTGCTCGCCGCGCTGCTGAAGCCGGGCCTGCTGCGTCTGCTGCCGGTCTTCCTGCGCGATCTCGCCCGCGACCGGACGCGCAATCGTTGGCGCCGCTTCGGGCAGGCTTGCGTGATGGCGCGGGAGTTGCCCCGGGATATCCGGCATCTGCACGTCCACTACCTGCACACGCCGGCCTCCGTGATCCGTTATGCCGCCTTGCTCGCCGGCCTGACATGGTCGTTCTCGGCCCATGCCAAGGATATCTGGACGACGCAGGACTGGGAGAAGCGCGAGAAGATCGCCTCCGCCGCCTGGGGCGTGACCTGCACGCGCGACGGGCATCGCGAGCTGGAACGGCTTTCCGACCGGCCGGACAAGGTCGGGCTGCTCTATCACGGGCTCGATCTGGCGCGCTTTCCGGCGCCGGGGCCGCGTTCGGCGCGGGATGGCTCGGACGCGGCCGATCCGGTGCGCTTCGTCACCATCGGGCGCGCCGTGGCGAAGAAGGGGTTCGACGATCTGCTCGACGCCCTGGCGAAGCTGCCCTGCACGCTGAACTGGCGCCTCACCCATATCGGCGGCGGCGAGAAGCTCGGGGCATTGCAGGGACAGGCCAAGGCGCTCGGGCTCGACGAGCGGATCGTCTGGGCCGGGCCGAAGGCGCAGGACGAGGTCATCGCCGCTTTGCGGGCTGCCGATCTGTTCGTGCTGCCCTCGAAGGAAGCGGGCGACGGCGACCGCGACGGCCTGCCCAATGTGGTGATGGAGGCGGCAAGCCAGGGGCTGCCGATCGTCGCGACCGATTTCGCGGGGATACCGGAATTCGTGCGGGACGGTGTCGAGGGCCTGCTGGTGCCGCCGAGCGACGTCGCGGCACTGGCTGCTGCGCTGGATGAGTTGGCGAAGGCGCCGCAGCGCCGTGCCGCCTTGGGCGAGGCCGCCCACGCCCGTCTGACGGAAGCCTTCTCGGCCCAGGCCGGGCTCGACCGCGTCGCTGCGATGCTCAAGCGCTCGGCGGGCGCGGCCGCATGAGTGCTTCCGTCCTGATCGCGGTGACGCATCTGCTCGGCAGCGGCCATCTGGTGCGGGCGGCGAATCTGGCGCGGGCACTGGCGCAGGGCGGGTTCGCCGTGACGCTGGCCAGCGGCGGCATGCCGCTGCGCGCGATGGACGCTGAGCCTTTCGCCTTCGTGCAATTGCCGCCGATCAAGACGGAAGGCACCGATTTCCGCACGCTGCTCGACGAGGCCGGCCAGCCGATCGAGCCGGAGCGTAGGGTTGCCCGGGTCGCGATGCTGGAAGAACTGGCGGCGCGGTTGCGGCCGGATGTTGTGATCGTCGAGCATTTCCCCTTCGGACGCCGGCAACTGGCCGGCGAGTTCCTCGCGCTGATCGCCGCCGCGAAGGCGGCACGGCCCGAGGCGCTGGTTCTCTCCTCGGTGCGGGACGTGCTCGTGACGCCGCGGCCCGACCGGATTGCCGAAGCCGAGGAGCGGATCGCTGCGATGTTCGATGCGGTCCTGGTCCATGGCGATGCCGGCTTCCTGCCGCTCAACCGGTCATGGCCGGTGGGGCAGGGGCTGGCGGCGAAGCTGCGCTATACCGGCTATCTCGCCGATGATCGGTCGGCCGGCGCCATGCGGGAGAATGACGAGGTCATCGTTTCCGGCGGCGGCTCGGCCGCTGCGCTGCCGCTCTTCGCCTGTGCCGTTGCGGCGGCGCGGCTCGACCGCTCCGGGCGCCGCTGGCGGCTTCTTGCCGGGCGCGGCATGGCGGAGGCCGATCTGGCGCTGCTGGCGGCCGACGCTCCCGAAAAGGTCGTGATCGAGCGGGCGCGGCCGGATTTTCCGGCGCTGCTGGCCGGCTGCGCGGTCTCGGTCAGCCAGGCCGGCTATAACACCGTGCTCGATCTCGTCGCGGCTCGGCGGCCGGCGATCGTGGTGCCCTTCGATGCCGGCAACGAAACCGAGCAGACGGTGCGGGCCGAGGCGATGGAGCGGGCGGGGCTGGCGCGATGCTCCCGCCTGTCGGGCGATTTCGTGGGGGATGCCGTGGCGCTGGCGGACGCCGTGGGGCAAGCGATTGGCTCCGAACCGTCCGATATGCGCATCGACCGGGACGGTGCGGCGCGCTCCGTCGGGATCGTCAGGGAGCTTCTCGCCGGGGTCGCTGACCGCTCCAGACGGTGAGCCGGCATGCCCCTTGCGAGGGCCGGGGTGCAGCTTTGCGAATTGCCGCTTCCGGTCTTTCGCTCTAATGAGGGACGATCCGCCTCCCTCTTCGGTCGGCTCTGGGTTAACCGGCGAATTCCGGTCATGGCCCCGCGCCTGGAGACAAGATGATGACGACGACGACTGCGCCCGGCCTGCCCGACATGAAGCTGTCGGTGCGCCAGACTTTCGGGATCGATTCGGATCTCGAGGTGCCGGCCTTCTCCGCAGCCGATCCGCATGTGCCGGACCTCGACCCGGATTACCGCTTCGACCGCGACACCACGATCGCGATCCTGGCCGGCTTCGCGCATAACCGACGCGTCATGATCTCGGGCTATCACGGCACCGGCAAGTCGACCCATATCGAGCAGGTCGCCGCCCGCCTCAACTGGCCCTGCGTCCGCGTCAACCTCGACAGCCACGTCTCGCGCCTCGACCTCGTCGGCAAGGACGCGATCGTGCTGAAGGAAGGCAAGCAGATCACCGAATTCCAGGACGGCATCCTGCCCTGGGCGCTGCAGAACAACATCGCGCTCGTCTTCGACGAATACGATGCCGGCCGCCCGGACGTGATGTTCGTGATCCAGCGCGTGCTCGAGCAGTCCGGCAAGCTGACGCTGCTCGACCAGAAGCGCGTCATCCGCCCGCATGCGGCCTTCCGCCTGTTCGCCACCGCCAACACGGTCGGCCTCGGCGACACGTCCGGCCTCTATCACGGCACGCAGCAGATCAACCAGGGCCAGATGGACCGCTGGTCGATCGTCACCACGCTGAACTACCTGCCGCATGACAACGAGGTCGCTATCGTTCTGGCGAAGTCGAAGCACTATCAGGGTACGCCGGATGGCAAGGACGTCATCAACAAGATGGTCCGCGTCGCCGATCTCACCCGCAACGCCTTCATGAACGGCGATCTCTCGACCGTGATGAGCCCGCGTACGGTCATCACCTGGGCCGAGAACGCGGCGATCTTCGGCGATATCGGCTTCGCCTTCCGCGTGACCTTCCTGAACAAGTGCGACGAGATGGAGCGTACGCTGGTGGCCGAGTTCTTCCAGCGTTCTTTCGGCAAGGAACTGCCGGAGAGCGCCGCGAACGTGGTGCTGAGCTAACGAGAGGACGAGAGCCATGGCGCAGTATCAGGGAAGCTGCCACTGCGGGCGGGTCGCCTACGAGGTCGAGGCCGATCTCGGGCAGACGCTCACCTGCAACTGCTCCTATTGCCAGCGCCGTGGCTCGATCCTCACGTTCTCGCCCGCCAGCGCGTTTACCCTGACCAAGGGCGAGGACGCGCTGACCGAGTACCGCTTCAATACGCAGAAGATCCAGCATCTGTTCTGCGAGACCTGCGGCGTCGAATCCTTCGCCAAGGCGAATGGACCCGACGGCACGCCGATGGTCGCGGTCAACGTGCTCTGCCTCGCTGGCGTCGAGCCGACCGAATTGTCGCCGACGGCCTATGACGGGCGTTCGCGCTAGGAGGGGTTGTGGTCGCGATCACGGTCGAGCCCGAGCAGGACGAGACGCGTGCCGCCGTGTTGCGCGGCCTGAGCGCCCATAACCAGCTCCGCGTCGGTCCTCGCAACGGCACGCCGTTAACGATCAGCCTGCGCACTGCGGATGGCACGATCCTGGGCGGGCTGGTCGGCGAACTCAAATGGGAATGGCTGCATGTCGATCTGTTTTGGATCGACGAAAGCCAGCGCGGCTCGGGACAGGGCGCGGCCATCATGGCCGAGGCTGAGCAGCGGGCGAGGGATTATGGCGCGCGTGGCGTCTATCTCTCGACGATGAGCATCCAGGCGCCGGGATTCTATCCCCGGCTCGGTTATCGCGAGTGCGGCCGGATGGAGAACTATCCGGTGGCCGGTCAAACGCTCCATCATTTCACGAAGGCGCTATGAGTATCTCGAACCGCAAGCCAGGAACGCCGAAGGAAGCCCCGGCCGAGCCGCTGAAGCGGGCGATCTCGGGCGCGATGAAGGCGATCGCGCGCAAGCCGGAGATGGAAATCGTCTTCGCCGCCGACAAGCCGTCGCTGGTGGGCGAGCGGGCGCGTCTGCCCGAGCCGCCGCGCAAGCTCAGCCCCGGCGATGTCGCGATCCTGCGCGGCCATGCCGATTCGATGGCGCTGCGGCTCGCCTGCCATGATGCCGCAGTCCACCGCCGCGCCGCGCCCGAGGGCGATGCGGCGCGTGCCGTGTTCGACGCGGTCGAGCAGGCGCGCGTCGAATCGATCGGCGCGCGGCGGATGTCCGGCATGGCCGGCAACATCACCGCCATGCTGGAGGACCGCTATCATCGCGGCGGCCGCTACGAGGAGATCACCGACCGGGCCGACGCGCCGCTGGAGGATGCGCTGGCCCTGATGGTGCGCGAGCGCCTCACCGGCCTGAAGCCGCCGAAGGCGGCCGAGAAGGTCGTCGAGCTCTGGCGCGAGCAGATCGAAGCCAAGGCCGGCGGCGATCTCGACCGGCTGACGAAGACGATCGAGGACCAGCGCGGCTTCGCCCGCACGGTGCGCGACATGCTGGCGGCGCTCGACATGGCCGAGCAGACAGCGCAGGGCGACGAGTCCGAGGAGGACGAGGAGAACCAGGACCAGTCCTCCGAGGACCAGCAGCAGCAGGAAGGCGAATCCGAGCAGGAGAGCGGCGCCGACCGCTCCGAGGTCGAGGTTAGCGAGGACGCGACCGAGGAACTGCAGGAAGGCGCCTCCGAGGCGACCGATGCCCCGGCCGGCGACTGGGACGAGGAGGACGAGAACTCCGAATCCGAGGAGGCCGGCGAAGCGCCGCGTCCGCGCGAGAGCCGTGGCAACGAGCGCCCCCAGACCGACTACAAGGCCTATACCCAGAAGTTCGACGAGGTCGTCACGGCCGAGGAGCTCTGCGACGCCGAGGAATTGACGCGCCTGCGCGCCTATCTCGACAAGCAGCTCGCCCATCTCCAGGGCGTGGTCGCGCGCCTCGCCAACCGCCTGCAGCGGCGCCTGATGGCGCAGCAGAACCGCACCTGGGAGTTCGACCTGGAGGAGGGCGCGCTCGATCCGGCGCGCCTGCCGCGCATCATCCTCGACCCGTTCCAGCCGCTCTCCTTCCGGCAGGAATCGGACACGAATTTCCGCGATACGGTCGTCACCCTGCTGATCGACAATTCCGGCTCGATGCGCGGCCGGCCGATCACGGTCGCGGCGACCTGCGCCGACATTCTCGCCCGGACGCTGGAGCGCTGCGGCGTCAAGGTCGAGCTGCTCGGCTTCACGACGCGTGCCTGGAAGGGCGGGCTGTCGCGTGAGGCCTGGCTGCAATCGGGCAAGCCGGCCAATCCCGGCCGCCTGAACGATCTGCGCCACATCATCTACAAGGCGGCGGATGCGCCTTGGCGGCGCGCCCGCAAGAATCTCGGCCTGATGATGCGCGAGGGGCTGCTCAAGGAGAATATCGACGGCGAGGCGCTCGACTGGGCGCATAAGCGCCTGCTCGGCCGCTCCGAGCAGCGCAAGATCCTGATGGTGATCTCGGACGGCGCGCCGGTCGACGATTCCACCCTCTCGGTCAATGCCGGCAATTATCTCGAGCGGCATCTGCGCCATGTCATCGCTGAGATCGAGACGCGCTCGCCGGTCGAGCTCATCGCCATCGGTATCGGCCATGACGTGACGCGCTACTATCGCCGCGCCGTCACCATCGTCGACGCCGAGGAACTGGGCGGGGTGATGACCGAGAAGCTCGCCGAGCTGTTCGAAGAGGACGGTCCGGGCGGCTCCGGATCCAAGCGCCGCGGGCATTGATGCGCCTCACGCGCCGCGCCGCGCTGGCAGGCCTCGGCGCGCTCGCGCTGCCGGGTGTCGCACGGGCGGCCGAGCAGACGCGCTTCCCTGTCGGGATCTCGGTGCGGCCGCTCGCTGCCTTCGAGCCGCGCCGGCCGGAGCAGCGCCGCTTCGGCGCGCTGCAATTCCGCAGCGGGCTCGTGCTCTCGTCCGGCCATCCGCGCTTCGGCGGCTTTTCGGGGCTCGCTCGCCTGAATGGCGGGCGGGACCTCGTCGCCGTCAGCGATCGCGGCGACTGGCTGACGGCGAAAGTCGCCTCCGCCAATGGCAAGCTCGTCGGTCTTGAAGGCGGCGAGATGGCCGCGATTCTCGGCAGCTCGGGCCGGCCGCTCGCCCGCTCGGGGCGCTTCGACACCGAAAGCCTCTGCATCCACGAGGGCATGGCTTTCGTCGGGATCGAGCGCAAGCATGAGATCGTGCGCTTCGACTGGGCGCGTGACGGTGTCGAGGCGCATGCGCGGCCCGTGCCGGTGCCGCCCGAGATCAAGCGCCTGCCGAGCAATCGCGGGCTGGAAGCGCTCGGCGTCATGCCTGCGGGGCCTTTGAAGGGGGCGCTGGTCGCGATCGCGGAGCGCTCGGGCAAAGCGGACGAGCCGACGCTCGGAGCCATTCTCGGCGGGCCGCAGCCCGGCCTGTTCAAGCTCGCCCGGCATGACGGCTACGATATCACCGATCTCGCGTTCCTGCCGTCCGGCGACATGCTGGTGCTGGAGCGCTGGTATCAACCGTTGCGCGGCGTCGGCATGCGGGTGAGGCGAATCGCCGGGCGGGACATCCGGCCGGGCGCGCTGGTCGATGGACCGCGGCTGATCGAGGCCGATCTCGGCTTCGAGATCGACAACATGGAGGGGCTGTCGATCCATCTGGAGGAGGGGCGCACGATCCTCACCCTGATCTCGGACGACAATTTCTCGTTCATCCAGCGCACCCTGCTGCTGGAGTTCGAGCTGCTTCCGTAACGAGCGTCATGCTCGGGCTTGACCCGAGCATCTCACGACAAGCGGGCACAAGATCCTCTTCCTGCCGGAGATTCTCGGGTCTGCGTTTCGCTTCGCCCGAGAATGACGGCTGGCATGCCCAAAACGAAAAAAGCGGCCTTTCGGCCGCTTCCTTCAAACCCGAGAGTGCAAACCGCTCAGTTGGCGGCGAGCTTCTTCTCGAGGTCGCGCTTCAGGGCAAGAGCGCCCGTCGAGAGGTCGCCGGCCGAAGCCTTGATCAGGAATGCGTCGAGGCCGCCGCGATGCTCGACCGAACGCAGGGCGTTGGCCGAAACGCGCAGGCGCACCGAACGGCCGAGCGCGTCCGACTGCAGCGTGACGTTCACGAGGTTCGGACGGAAGACCGTCTTCGTCTTGCGGTTCGAGTGGCTGACGAGGTGGCCGGTGAGGGTGGCTTTCCCGGTCAGTTCGCAACGGCGGGCCATGATATCGTTCCTTACGTTCCCGGGGGCGCTCAAATAAAAAAACCGACACGCGACGTGCCGGCGAGCACCGGAAGTCAATTTGAAGTCGGGGTTCCATAGCCAAGGGCGGAGCTTGCGTCAAGGAAAACTCCGGCAAGCCGTTCACATGGCCTTCAGCGTTAACGGGGTGTAAAGATCGCAGCCCGATGCTTCAACCGGCCGTCGCTTCGCCGCGCGGGGAAGACGGTCACGATTCGGGCCGATTCAGAGGGTATTCAGCGCAGGATCGCGCCGTTCCGGAGATAATGGATGAAGTCCGCCGTCGCATCGTCCCTCGCAGGCCTCGCCCTCGCCGCCTGTCTGGGCGCGGGGGCCCATGCGGCCTCGCTCGACGCGCGCTACGACGTTTCGCTCCTGGGAATCACCCTGGGCACGGCGAGCCTCAGCGGCGGCATCGACAATTCCGGCTACAAGCTCGACATGACAGCCAAGCTCACAGGGATAGCCGGGGGCGTCACGGGCGGGCGCGGCTCGGGCGCGGCGACGGGCGCGCTCATCGGCGGCCGGCTCGCGCCGAAGACCTTTGCCGTGAGCTCCGCCAATTCCAGCGAGAGCCGGACCGTCCGGATGGCTTTGGCCGAGGGCAGCGTCGCCGGCATCGATATCGAGCCGCCGATCGACGAGAAACCCGATCGCGTGCCGCTCACCGAGAGCCACAAGCGCAATATCGTCGACCCGCTCAGCGCCTTCCTGATGCCGGTCAGCGGCAAGGGCAAGGATGCCGCCTGCAACCGCACGCTGCCGATCTTCGACGGCGCGGCGCGCTACGACATCAAGCTGTCGAGCGCCGGCACCCGCAATGTGAAGCTCGAAGGCTATAGCGGCCCGGTCTCGATCTGCCAGGCGCGCTATGTGCCGATCGCCGGCCACAGGGCACTGCGGCCGAGCACCAAGTTCATGGCGGAGAATCGCGACATCACGACCTGGCTCGCGCCGGTCGCCGGCACCGACGTGATGGTGCCGGTGCGCATCTCCGTGAAGACCATGATCGGCACGGCGGTGATCGAGGCCTCCAGCTTCAAGGTCGATCCCGGCGTGACCGCCAGCGCCGCGCGGAACTGAGGGGCTGGGATCAGGGCGCGCGCTTGACGCCCTGATCATCCTCGAAGACCGGCCGGAAGAACGAGCGCTCATAGCTGATGATGAAGCGGTGCTTCTCGTTCTCGGCGACCACGGCGAGACACTCGGCGTCCTTGAAGGAAGCCTCGCGATAGGTCTCGTATGCCGCGAAGGACGGAAAGCTGAACATCGCGAGAGCGACGTTGGACGTCCCCTCGGACGGCATGAAATAGCCGTGATGCTTGCCGCCGAATCGCTCGACCAGACGGATCCAGGCCTTGCCATAGGCCTCGAAGGCCGGAAGCTGGTAGGGGTCGACGACGTAACGCAGATGGCAGGTGATCATGATCAGGCAGCCTTCGCGGTGCTGAGGAAGGTCTTCATGCGCTCCAGCGCCTTCTCGATATTCTCGAGCGAGTTGGCATAGGAGAGGCGGATATAGCCCTCGCCATGGACGCCGAAATCGGGGCCGCCGATGGTGGCGACGCCGGTTTCCTCCAGGAGGGCCGAGGCCAGCTTCTTCGCCTTCCAGCCGGTCTGCGAGACGTTCGGGAAGGCGTAGAACGCGCCCCTGGGCTCGATGCAGGAGACGCCGGGCAGGCCGTTCAGGCCCTTCACCACCGCCTTCCGGCGCCGGTCGAACTCCGCCAGCATCATATGGACCGCGTCCTGCGGGCCGGTGAGCGCGGCGAGGCCCGCCCATTGCGCGGGCGCGTTGACGCAGGAATGCGAGTTCACCGCGAGCTTGCGGGCATTGTCGAGCAAGGGCTTCGGCCAGACCGAGTAGCCGAGGCGCCAGCCGGTCATGGCATAGGTCTTGGACCAGCCGTTGAGCAGGATCAGCCGGTCACGGATCTCCGGATAGCTCAGCAGGCAGACATGCTTCTCGCCATCATAGACCATCTGGTCGTAGATCTCGTCGGACATGATGGCGACGTCCGGAAACTTTGCGAGGCCGGCTACGAGCTTGTCGATCTCGGCCTTGGGCGTCACGCCGCCCGTCGGGTTCGCCGGCGAGTTGATGATCAGAAGCCGGGTCTTGGGCGTGATCAGTGCCAGCGTCTCCTCGGACGAGAAGGCGAAGCCGTTCTCTTCGCGGATCGGCACCGGGATCGGCGTCGCGCCGGTATACTCGATCATCGAGCGATAGATCGGGAAGCCGGGATCGGGATAGAGGATTTCGGCGCCGGGTTCGCCGAACATCAGGATCGCCATGAACATGGTGACCTTGCCGCCGGGTACGATCATCACGCTCTCGGGCGAGACCTCGACCGCGAAGCGCTTGTGCAGGTCGGCCGCGACCGCTTCGCGCAAGGGGAGGATGCCGTTGGCGGGGGTATAGCCGTGATGGCCGTCGCGCAGCGCCTTCACCGCGGCCTCGACAATATGATCGGGCGTCGAGAAATCCGGCTGGCCGATGCCGAGATTGATGATGTCCTTGCCCTGGCGCTGCAATTCGGTGGCGCGGGCCAGCACGGCGAAGGCGTTCTCCTCGCCGATGCGGGAGAAGGAGGGGACGACGTGAAGGGTCATGGCGCGTTTCCTCGAGCTTCGCTGGCACTGGCCCGGCTTCGCCGGCTTTCTCGTTCTTGGCGCCAAACCGGCGCGGCTGGCAAGCGCGGAGGGCACATCGCAGGATTGTTGCATGCTGCATACAGCATGATTAAATAGTATGACTATCAGTCAGAATGGGCCTTGCCGAGCCGCAGGCGATGGGCATGATGGCTAGTCTCAAATCGTTTGAATGTGAGATCGGCAAGCGGCCGCCAGCGCCGCGCCGAACGAGAGGAAACGAGGATGGCCAAGGCACCCGGCAAGAAGTCCGTTCGGCGCATCAAGCCCGAGCAATTGCGCTCGAAGGCGTGGTTCGACAATCCCGACAATGCCGATATGACCGCGCTCTATATCGAGCGCACGATGAATTTCGGCCTGTCGCGCGAGGAGCTGCAGTCGGGCCGTCCGATCATCGGCATCGCGCAGACCGGCTCCGACATCGCGCCTTGCAACCGCCACCATATCGAGCTGGCC
>NZ_JAELTI010000010.1 GCF_016428755.1 Allobosea sp. ASV33 | reverse complement strand
GCGAAGGCCTCGATCAGGTCGAGATGCCGCTTCTCCTCGACGATCCTGCCGACGGACAGGACATAGCGCTGCGGCCGGACCTGGATGCGGTCGAGATAGGACGTGTCGGGATCGGCTTGTACAGGGCTCTCGACGCCGTTCGGGATGAAAGTCGCGCCCACGCCGAACTTGCGCCGAACGGCGTCGACGATCGCCTTGGATACGCCGATATTCGCGTGGGAGAACAGCATTCCCATCGCCTCCCCCGTCCGCAGGATCAATCTGGCGACGGGCCCCCATTTCTGGCGTTCGTAGTCGAAGCCGTGATGGGTCACTACGACATGCAGGCCGAGAAGCCGCGCCAGCGGGGTCAGCAGCGCCGGCCCGATCGCATGGATATGGACGAGGTCCGGATTGCCGCGGGCCGCGACGAAGAGGCCCAGCGTCGTATGCAGCAGGGCTTCGAAACTGCGCGAGCGCGGCGTCCAGACCGGCCTGACGGTGACGCCTTTCCAGACATAGGGCCTTTGCGAGGGCAGGTAGGGCGCGCGGCCGAGCACCTCGACCCGCCAGCCGCGTTCCGCCAGGCGCGTCGCGATCGCGGCGACATGGGTCTCGACGCCGCCCTGGATCTCGGGCACGCCGCGCAGGCCGACGAAGACGATCTTTCGCGCCGGCGAATGGGCGGGGATCGGCGGGATCAGGGTGTACATCAGCAGATCGCCTCGTACAGGGTGAGGGTGCGTTCGCGGTATCGACCGGGCGAGAATTCGCGGCCGACCCAGTCGCGGCCGTGGGCGCCCATCCGGATGCGTGCGGTGGGGGAGAGCGCCGCGAGGGCGGCCATCGCCTCGGCCAGCGCCGCGGCATTGCCGGATTCGACGAGCAGGCCGGTTTCGCCCTCCGCGATCAGCTCGGGAATGCCGCCGATCCGGGCGCCGATGACCGGCCGGCCGAGCGCATAGGCCTCGAGCAGGCTGATCGGCGCGTTCTCGTACCATTCCGAGGGCAGGACCAGCGCCAGTGCTTCGCCGATCAGGCGCTGCAGGGCCGGCTTGTCGAGATGGCCGGCGAAGACGACGTCGGTGCCGAAATGCTCCGCGAGCCGACGCAGGCGCTCCTCTTCCGGGCCGCTGCCGGCGAGGACCAGTTTCTGGCGCGCCAGCGCGGCGGCCCGCAGGAGCGTGGCCAGCCCCTTCTCCGGCGCGAGCCGCCCGGCATATACGAAATAGCCGCCTTCGTCGGCCGCAGGCGCATAGGCGCTCGCATCGATGCAGTTCGGGATATGGGCGATGCGATCGGCATCCCAGCCCCAGGCGACGAGCTTGTCGCGATAGAACCGGCTCGGCGCGATCAGGCGGTCGAGCGTATCGCGATAGAGTCCGAGGCTGCGATGGACCAGCGTCTCCATCAGCACCAGCCCGCTCACGATCGCCGAATCCTTGACGCAGCGATGCAGCAGGACGTTGTGGATGCGTCCACCCCGGCAGCGCTCGCAGACAATGCCGCGGCTCAGCATCTTGTAAGCCGGGCAGGCGACCTTCAGATCATGCGCCGTCATCACCAGCGGCACGCCTTCCGCCTTGAGCGTGCCGAAGATCGAGGGGGAGATGTGGTGGTAGACGTTGTGGGCATGCGCCACGCTCGGCCGCGCCCGCCCGATCAGCGCGCGGATGTTCCGGCGCGCCTCCAGCGAAAACACGATCTTGGCGGCCTGCCGCGCCTTGGTGAGAGGCCCGCTCGCCCGGCCGTACTCGATCTCGGACACGAAATGCCCGGCCCACGGGCTCGGCAGGTTGGCGGGGTGCTGCATCGCGAAAGGCACGACGTCCCAGCCGGCCGCGATGAACAGGTCGATATGGTCGAGAAAGACGCTCTCGGCGCCGCCGCGGCGGTAGAAGTAGTTGTTGATGGCGAGGAGCCGCCGGGTCTGCGTCATCGCCGCTGCTCCCCCGGGTTCGTCTGTCCCGGCCCGATCCGCCGCAGGCCCATATGGTCGAGTGCCGCATCCACGGTCAGGATCCGGCAGCCGCGGGCGATCGCGTAGCCGACGAGCAGATGGAAACTGGGCGCCGTGCAGCCATGTGGCGTCGGCCGCGGCGAGACGTCATGGGTGAAGAAGATCAGCCAGCCGGGATCGGCGACGAGCGCATCGATCCAGCGGCCGAGCCCGAGCACGTGCTGCTGTGGCTGCCGGATCTCGACCGCCCGCAGGAAGGTGGGGTCGGTCGGGCCGCGGTTGATCCCTTCGCCGGCGGCCCGGCAACTGCGGAAGCTGCAGGCGAGAAGCGCTCGCTTGCTGAAGGAGCCGGCATTGTAGGGATAGGCGAAATTGCGCGGTGCGGGCCGCGGATCGATCGCGTCGAGATAGGCGGCGTTGCGGGCGAGGTCGTCGGTCAGGGCGGGTTCGTCAACCTGCCTGATGTCGTGATGCCCGAAGCTGTGGCAGCCGATCTCGTGGCCGCGTGCCGCAAGCTCCCGGCAGCCTTTCCGGTCGATCAGGGTGCGGCCGGGCTCGACCTGCCCCTCCAGCCCGCCCGAAATATAGAAGGTGCCGCGGGCGCCGTTGGCTTCGAGGATGGCAGCGCCGACATCGAGGGCGGAATCCGGAACGTCGTCGAAGGTGAAGGAGACGATCGGCTCCTGCCTGGGGACCTCCATGGTCTCGCGCGGGATGGCGCGGATCAGCCGGTTCTCCATGCGGCCGGCGAACTGGTCGAGCTGCGCCGACAGGCGGGCGAGGCGTGCCGGCCGGGCCGGCATTCCCGATGCCTCAAGCATGGGCCGCCTCCATCTCGCCAGGATGGTTCGCCGACTCGCGGATTTCATGCGCGCTCGCCTGGAGATGCAGGCCGAAGATCGCGACGACCAGCATGAACCAGATCAGGCTGCCGGACTGGAAGAACAGGCTTTCGACGCAGGCCGCGAGGATGCCGTAGAGCCAGATCCGCACGAACAGGCGGGTCAGCGCCGGGTCGTTGGCGGTCGCCTCCGCCCGGTTGATGGCCCGCAGCGGCAGCCAGACGACGAGGACGAGCGTCAGGACGAGGCCGGGAAGGCCGGTGGTGATCGCCATGTCGAGATAGGCGTTGTGGCCGTTGAAGGCAGCGTAGGCCCAGCCCGCCGCCGCGCCGCCCTTGTGGACCATCGCGTCGGTCTGCCAGAACAGTTGGAAGCCATGGCCGGACAAGGGCCTGTCGAGGGCGGCGGTGGCGCCTATCTTCCAGATGTCGATGCGGTTGGTGAAGGTCGGGTCGACGCCGAGCCCGGCGACGAGGTCACGCATCGCGGGCGACATCGCGCAGCCGATCGTCAGGATGTTGAAGGTGGCGATCCCCAGCACGACCATCGGTGTGCGGATGGCGCGCCAGCGCTCGAAGGCCCAGGCGATGGCAAGGATGCCGGGCAGGGCCGCGATCGCGGATTTCCCGCCGGTTTGGGCGAGGAACACGGCCGCCAGCAGGACCATCAGCCCGCCGACGAGGCGCCGGCCGGTGCCGAACAGGTAGAGGCCGACGAAGCTGATCACCACCATCGCCGCGGCGGCTGCGTTCTTATGGGCGAAATGGCCGCGCCAGAGCCCGGCATTCATCGGCTCGCGCACCTCGCTGGCCTGATGGACCGCGACATGCGGCAACAAGGCGACGCCGAGATAGGCGAGCGCCAGAGCCACGCAGCAGCACAGCGCGAGCATGCCGGCGAACTGGCGCTCGGAGCGCGGCAGCAGCAGCAGGGCGCTGCCGTTCACGATCGTCAGCATCGCCAGGAAGACACGCTTGAGCGCGAGATCGGGCTGTGCGGAGAGGGCCGAGACGATGCCGAACCAGATCAGCATCATGATCAGGATGCCGCGCGGCCGGGCGGCCAGATGGCGCGCGCTCGACCGGAAGACGGTGAACCACAGCGCCGCCGTCAGCCCGAGATAGACGATCTGGTTGATGGCGTTCGACTTGGTCGTCGCGGCATCGCTGGTGGCGACGGCCGAGAGATCGATGAACGGCGTCAGCGTGACCAGGTAGAACAGCATCGTCGCGGTGAAGAGCAGGGGCGCGGCGATGCCGGCGGCCGGGCGCGGTTGCGTTGGGTCCATCATGGCGTTGCACTCCCGCGGATGGCACGGAGATAGCCGCGCCCGGCGAGCGCGCCCGCGGCGAGCAGCAGGCCGAGCACAAGGCCGGCGCCGGCTGCGACAATCGGGCGGGGCGGCCAGCTCGGCCGCAGAGGCGCGGCGGCCGGCGTGATCACGCGCACATCCGTGGCGTCGATCTGCTGGCGCTGCGCGGTCTCGCCGGCCCGCGTCAGGAAGGTCTGGTAGAGCGCGGTCCGCGCGGCGGCCTCGCGCTCGAGCTCGCGCAGCCTGACCAGCGCCTGGTCGTCGATCGAGACATTGCCGCGCAGGGCCTTCGTCTCGGCGTTCAGCGTGTCGAGCGCGCGCTGCGCCTGGTCGAGCTCGATGCGGGCGGCGCGCCGCAAGCGCTCGGTCTCGGCTTTGATAGCTTTCGCCAGAGCGTCGGCTTCCGCAAGCACGTTCGTCAGCGACGGATGGCGCGGCCCGAGCGTCTTGGAGAGCACCGCGACCTGCCGGCGCAGGCCGGCTTCGTCGGCCAGCAAGCCGGCGAGCGTCTGCGACTGGACGGCGCCACCCTGCACGCCCTGCGTCGAGACCGAGCGCGACACCTCACTGTAGCGCGCCGCTGCCTCGGCCATGCGTGCCTTGGCGTCGGTCAGCTTGGCGCTCATCCGCTCCAGCGCTTCCGAGCTGAGCGGCTGCTTCGACAGGCCCTGCTGCAGGCCATGCGTCCGGCGGAAATCCTCGACCCGGTCTTCCGCTTCGGTCGCGGCTGCCTTGATCTCGCCGAGCCGGGAGGCCAGCCCTTGCGCCGCACGCCCGACACGCTCGGCATCGGCCCGCACGATCTCGGCGCGGAAGGTCTCGGCGATGGCGTTGGCGAGCCGGGCCGACAGTGTGGCATCGCTCGCCCAGACCGACACGGACACGACATAGGAGCGTTCCTGCCGGGTGACCGTGACGCGTCTTGCGACGGTGCGCGCGAGATCGGCCGCGTCCATCGGCCGGTCGGCGCTGCGCAGGACGTCCGGCAGCCAAGGGCTGGGCGCGAATTCGCGATCGTTCCCGAGGTCGAGCGCGTCGACGACCCGCCGCAGGACATTACCCGAAGCGATCATCCGCATCTTGCTCTCGACATCCAGGATCTGGCTGTCGCTCTGGATATTGGCCGCGTAGAGGTCGTTCGGGGCGATCAGCAGGTTGGACGGCGCGATCGTCAGTTCCGTCGTCGCGGTGAAGCGGGGCGTCACGAGCTGGCCGGCAGCGGCGGCGGCGACGGCGCCGGAAAGCCCTGCGACCGCCAGCCAGGGCCAGCCGCCGAGAATCCAGCCCAGGACCCGTGTCGGGCTGATCGCAGCAGCCGGCGGGAGGGTCCTTTCGACGGCGCGTCGATAAGGGACATCGTTCCCGCCCGGCATCGGGCTGGTTTCGGTCGTGGCGTACATGTCGGTCTGCGTCAGTGAGAGGGGGAGCTGGCCTTGCGGCTTGCCGGGCGCGGCGCTGCGCCGGGCGGGCTGGCGAGGTTGGCGGCGACCATCTTGAGCATAGGTCCTCCAGAACTTGCGTTCTCTGCAGTTCTACATCTTCAGATTGAAGTAATCCTTATTCGATAAGAAAATACAACCTATGGTAGTGTTTTCAATTAAACGTTAACCTTAACTTGGGGCGATGCTGACGATGTCCGGACTTGTCGCGAACGAGCGGTTGCAGCGCCTTCGCCCCGCCCTCGTCGGTTATCTCTTGTCGAGCGGCGCGCTGGCTTCGGCCGCGCTCTCCCAGCTCGTGACCTTCGCGATCCTGGCTCGCGCGCTCGGGCCGCTGGAGTTCGGCCTGTTCGTGCAGATATCCGCGGTCACCGCCATTGCGGTCCAGCTCTGCGGCCTGGGCGCCTCCGATGGCCTGCTGCGCCGGGTCGCGCGCAAGCCGGGAAGCTACGCCGCGCTGCTCGGCCATAATCTCTGCCTGATCGCCCTCTCTGGTGTGGTGCTCGTATCCGGCGGCGCCATCGCGCTATCGGCTTGGCTCCGGATCGGCACCGGCCCTTCGGTGGGCGCCGGCACCTTGGTGCTGCTGCTCTTCGGCAATGTCGTGGTCGTCCGGGTGATCCTGCTCGTCGAGACTGCGTTCCTCGGTCTCGGCCGGTTCGATCAGGCCAATCGCACGGTCGCCGGCTTCGCCCTGATGCGCATGGCCGTGGCAGGGCTGGCCTGCCAGGTGTTCGGGGTATCGACGCTGGCGGAATGGGCGATCTGGCAATTCGCTGGATATCTCCTTTACGCCTTGGCCGGTGCCGTTTCGCTGCGGCGGTTCGGCCGGCCTCGTTTCGCGATCCTGCGCGAGGAACTGGTGCCCGGCCTCCTGTTCGCTTCGCAATTCGCGATGCGGGCCATCCGCGCGAATGTCGACCTCCTGGTGATCGGGCTGTTCGCACCGCTCGCGACGGTCGGCAGCTACGGCGTCGCCCGGCGGATCGTGGATTCAAGCTATCTCGCGATCGATGCTCTCAACCGCTTGCTCTATCCGCGCCTGGCGCGGGCTAGTCGCGACGGCTTGCACAATGCCTTGCCGCTGACGAAACGCGCGCTGGTCGCGGCGCTTGGGCTGGGCCTCGCGACATGCCTTACCCTGTTCCTCCTGGCGCCCGAGCTCCCGGTGCTGTTCGGGCGGCACTATCAGGACCTCTCCTTCTTCGTGCGCTGCCTGTCCGGCACCATCATCCTCGTCGGCGCCTGGGCCGTGGCGGTCGATCTGCTCGGGGCGTCGGGGCGTCAGGATGCACGGGCCTGGATCCTGAACGGCGCCAACCTGCTGGGCAGCGCGCTCATCGCGGGGGCGACATGGCTCGCCGCGCCGGTCGGCACCTTCGTCGCGCTCTATCTGGTCGAAGGGGCGATCGCGGGAATCGCCTGGCTGGTGCTGCTACGACTCGTAAGGCGCAGCCGCTTGCGAGCCGGGGCGGGCCTATGAGGCATCCCTCACGATGCGGCTCTCGATCCAGGCGTCGGGAGCCTTGCGCGCCTGCAGGAAACCGAGCGGCAGGGCGGCGGCGTGGAACAGCCAGGCCACGACCGCATAGAGCCCGAGCGACAGGCTGCGCTGCCGCATGCTCATCAGGCCGATGATGCCGGCTGTCAGCGCCGCGTCGACGGCCAGGCCGATGATGGCATTCGGCATCGCGAAGGGCAGCGCGATTATCAGCGCCAGCCAGAGATAGACGCCGGCCCAGAGCTTCAGCTCCGGCAGGTCCGCAACCAGCTGCCGCCATTGCGGTTGGCCGAGTGCGGCGCGCAGCAATTCCCCGATCCCGCGCAGATAGCCCGATTTCCAGCGCCGCAGCAGCAGGGCATAGGCGTTGAGCTGATGCCCGAAATGGCGGACGAAGCGGCGGTCGAGCCGATGCAGGCCCCAGCCATGCATCCGCAAGCGCACGCCGAGCTCGAATTCCTCGTAGCCATGCAGGTTGCGGTCCGAGAGATACCCGGCCTGTTCGATCGCCGCGCGCCGATAGAGCCCGCCGCCATTCATGCGGTCGATCGCTCCCGTCCGGTTCTCCGGGGAGATGCGGCGCCCGCGCCGGACATATTCGAGGCTCGTGTCGTTCATCTCCTCGACATGACCGGTCACGCCGGCGATGCGGGGATGGGCGGTGAGGAAGGCAAGCGCTTCCGGCAGGAAGCCGGGATCGAGCAGCATGTCGCCATCCATCAGGCAGATGAAGGGCGCGCGGCTGTACTGAAAGCCGAGCTGCGGGCCGATACCGCAGCTCGGAGCGGTGGCGGCGTCGAGCTGGACGACGCGGATGGGGTAGCCGGCGGCGATGGCCAGCGTGCGGTCGCGTGAGCCGCCATCGGCCACGATGACCTCGCCGCCGATGCCATCGAGCGCGGCCAGAACGCTTTCGATGGCGGCGCCGATCCGCTCCTCCTCGTTGAGTGTCTTGAGGATAACCGAAACCGTCATCGCAGCCGCCTCAATCGAAATCGGTGAGGAGCCGGCTCCAGTCCTCGCCGGCAAGGCCGCCGAGATAAACGTCGCCGCGCGCCAGCGCTTCGTTGATCTCCGGAATCCGCGTCAGCGCGACGGTGAAGGCGCGGTGCCGGAAGACGAGCCAGCGCTGCAGCGAGAGCCCGGTCATCAGGGCCGCCTGCGCGCGCCCCCGCGCGTCGATATGGCCGGTCTCGTCGAGATGGCGGAACATCGCCTCGAGCACCGCGGATTCGCGGCCGGGCAGCGACAGTACGTTGAGGACATGCGCGGTCCGCCCCGGCGCCGCGTAATAGACGAAGCAGCCGATGATCGCGTTGCCGCGGTCGAGCACGGAGCGGATCGTGAAGGCGCCGAGCCTTGTGTTCTGGGCGGCCAGCGACACCAGCCAGAACAGCTCCTCCTCGGTCCAGAGCGGGCGCACCGCGTAATGGGCGATGAGCCGCGGTGCATGGACCAGGAAGGTCGGGACCGGCATGTCCGCGACGCGCGCGGCGCCTCGGTCGGGGCTCTCCTGCCGCGGGAGCAAGCGCCGCAGCAGGCTGTCGAGCGGGCGCGCGAGAACGGGCAGGCCTGGAAGCTTGCCGCGCAGGAAGCGCGTGTCGAAACGCCCTGCCAACGCTCCGACAGGCCGGAAGCTGCGAACCCATTCCAGGTTCTGCAGGGTGATCGGCTTGCCGCCGATCGCGAGGAGATGGCTGCAGCTCGTCGGCGAAGCACTGTCGCAGAAGGCGAAATCGGCGCGCCGCGGCCGCAGCGCGAGGATGAGCTGCGCCGCCCCCACGGCTTCCCTGTCGGCATCGGTCATGAAGACGCCGAGAAGCCGCCCGGGCACGATGTTCCCGCAGGCGACGAAGCGCATCGGCACGGCGAGCAGCGCGCTTCGGATCTGCCCGTCCTGCTGCTCATAGACCTGCGTCCCCACGGTCTCGCTATAGGACGGCGAGGCCAGCAGCAGCGTCCGTAGGTAATGTTGGAGGTCGGCGCCGGCCGGCTTGTCGGCTTGCCTGAAGACTTTCAGGAACAGCCGCGCGACGGCTGGCACATCCGAAGCCCTGATCGGCCTGACCGTGCCGCGCTGCGGGGGGCGGATGTCCGCGCGCCTGTCCGGCTCGACCAGCGTCATCGGGCCATGGCCTTAAAGGCAAAACTCAGCAGCAGCTTCGGTACGGGAACGGGCCGATCCGGCATTTGCAACGACCTCCTCATGGCCGGCGCCTTGGCCCCGGCGAAGCAGGGCGGGGCCATCTCGGGGCGAGGCGGTCCCGCTGCGTTGTGCAACCTATACGATCAATTTATGAGATATGCGTAAAGAACAGACGCATCGGACACTCGCGACCGCCGGCGAAGACTGACGCTGTTCCGAGGATGGCTCGGATCGCGGCGGCCCGTCCGGACCGCGGCCGGGCGAGGGGAGATTCGTGAAAGGCGCGCGCCGTCGAGCTACCTCCCGGTCAAGGGAGCTATGTCGCGGGCACAGGCGCCAATCCGCGCGAGCACGCCTATGATCGTTGCAGCCGGGACCGCCTTCCGAACGATGGCGGCACCGGAGCAGGGCCGAAGCGTTCCTTGCTGATCCGCTCAGGGTCACCGCTTCGGTCTTCATGCGACTATGGTGCCTCGCGATGAACATGCATGTTTCCCAGGCCGATCGCCCGGCAGGACGCGCCGCCGGAATCGGCCAGTCGCTCCCGCGCAAGGAGGACGCGATCCTCGTGCGCGGCGAGGGGCGCTATACCGACGATCTCGCGCTGGACGGCCAGCTTTACGCAGCCTTCGTCCGCAGCCCCTATGCGCATGGCATCATCCGCGGCATCGATACGACCGATGCCAAAGCGATGAAGGGCGTCGTCGCGATCTACACGGCTGGTGACCTCGATGGGCAGGGCTATGGCGCGCTGAAATGCGTGATGGACCTGCCGAACCGTGACGGAAGCGCGATGAAGAAGCCGGTCCGGCATGCGCTGACGGCCGACAAGGTGCGTTTCGTCGGCGATCCCGTCGCGATGGTCGTTGCCCGGACAGTGCAGCAGGCGCGCGACGCCGCCGAGGCGGTGTCGCTCGATATCGACGTCCTGCCCGCCGTCACCTCTGCCGAGGCGGCGCTCGCGCCCGATGCGCCCCAGCTTTTCGACGACGTCCCCGGCAATTTGATCCTCGACTATCATTTCGGCGAAGCCGACAAGGTCGCGGCGGCTTTTGCCGAAGCCGCGCATGTCACCAAGGTGCGGATCGTCAACAACCGCATCATCGTGAACCCGATCGAGCCGCGCGCCGCGATCGGCACCTATGACCGCAAGACGAAGCGCTACACGCTCCATGCTCCCAGCCAGGGCGCCTTCGGCATGCGCAACAACCTCGCCGCGGCGATGGGCGTGCCGCAGGACAAGATGCACCTCATCACCGGCCATGTCGGCGGCTCCTTCGGCATGAAGTCGGCGGTGTTCCCGGAATATGTCGTGCTGCTCCATGCGGCGCGGCTGCTGAACAAGCCGGTGAAATGGGCCGACCAGCGCTCCGAGAGCTTCGTCTCCGATCATCACGGCCGCGACATGGTGTTCGAGGCCGAGCTCGCCCTCGATTCACGCGGTCGCTTCCTCGCGACGCGCTTCACCGGCTTCGGCAACATGGGCGGATATCTCTCGCCGCCCGGCCCGCTGATGGCCACGCTGAACATCGGCAAGAACAGCGTTGGCATGTACCGCACGCCGCTGGTCGAGGTGCAGACGCGCTGCGCCGTCACCAACACCGTGCCGATCGCGGCCTATCGCGGGGCAGGGCGCCCCGAAGGCAATTATTTCATGGAGCGACTGATCGACACCGCCGCCCGCGAGATGGGAATCGACCGCGCCGTCATCAGAAGCCGCAACCTGATCGCGCCCAGGCAATTGCCGTGGAAGACGCCGATCGGCACCGTCTATGACAGCGGCGACTTCCCGGCGCTCTTCGCAAGGGCGTTGGAAGCGGCCGACTGGAAGGGCTACCGGGCGCGCGAACGTGCCAGCCGCAAGGCCGGCAAGCTGCGTGGCCGCGGCATCGGCTGCTATCTCGAGGTCACCGCACCGCCGAGTAACGAGATGGGCGGCATCCATTTCGAGCCGGACGGGACGGTCACCATCGTCACCGGCACGCTCGACTACGGGCAGGGCCACTGGACGCCCTTCGCCCAGGTGCTGACCAGCCAGCTCGGCGTGCCCTTCGACAAGATCAAGCTGGTGCAGGGTGACAGCGACCGCTTGATCGCGGGCGGCGGCACCGGTGGCTCGAAATCGATCATGGCAAGCGGCTCGGCCATCATCGAGGCGAGCGAACGCGTCATCGAGAAGGGCAAACTCCTCAGCGCGCATGTCCTCGAAGCGGCCGTCGCCGATATCGAATTCACCGACGGCCGCTTCGGCATCGCCGGAACCGACCGCTCGATCGGCATCATGGAACTCGCCCGGACGCTGCAGGCGGGCCTGTCCCTACCGGATGATCTGCCCAACACGCTCGATGTCGATCACGTCTTCAAGGAGGCGCCCTCGGCCTATCCCAATGGCTGCCATATCGCCGAGGTCGAGATCGATCCCGATACCGGCCATGTCGAGATCGTCGGCTATGTCATGGTCAATGATTTTGGGGTGCTGGTGAACCCGATGATCGTCGAG
Source organism: Allobosea sp. ASV33 (assembly GCF_016428755.1). GTDB lineage: Bacteria > Pseudomonadota > Alphaproteobacteria > Rhizobiales > Beijerinckiaceae > Allobosea. The sequence goes on along the minus strand of NZ_JAELTI010000010.1, from coordinate 75,535 downwards.
GGCCAGCTCCATGGCGGCGTCGTCCAGGGCATCGGCCAGGCGATCTGCGAGATGACCTCCTATGACGAGGACGGACAGCTCAGGACCGGCTCCTATATGGACTACGCGATGCCGCGCGCCGCCGACGTGCCCTTCTTCACCTTCATCAGCGAGGGCGTGCCGACCCGGACCAATCCGGTCGGCGCCAAGGGCTGCGGCGAGGCCGGCTGCGCCGGCTCGCTGCCTTCGGTGATGAACGCGATCGTCGATGCCCTCTCGCCGCATGGCGTGCGCCATATCGACATGCCGGCGACGCCGCTGGCGATCTGGAGGGCGATCCACGCGAAGGCCTGACGGCGCGCCGGCACGGGCGCAGGATCATAACAATCCAACGATAACGGGGAGGAAATCATGCGCGTCGGTGTGCCCAGGGAGATCAAGGTTCACGAATACCGGGTCGGGCTGACTCCGGAGGCCGTGCGCGAATATGCGGCGGCAGGCCACGAGATCCTCGTCGAGACCGGAGCCGGAGCAGGCATTTCCGCCTCGGACGCCGCCTATGAGGCCGCAGGCGCGAAGATCGTCGCGAGTGCCTCGGAGGTCTTCGCCAAAGCCGAGCTGGTCGTGAAGGTCAAGGAGCCGCAGCCCCAGGAATGGGTGCAGCTTCGCGAGGGCCAGATCCTCTTCACCTATCTCCATCTCGCGCCGGATCCGGAGCAGACGGCGGGGCTTCTCAAATCCGGGGTCACCGCGGTTGCCTATGAGACGGTGACCGACAAGGCGGGCGGCCTGCCTCTGCTAGCCCCGATGAGCGAGGTGGCGGGACGGCTCGCGATCGAGGCCGCCGGCCGCTGCTTGCAGCGCCATGCCGGCGGCCGCGGCGTGCTGATCGGCGGCGTGCCCGGTGTGTCGCCGGCGCGTATCGCCATCATCGGCGGCGGCGTCGTCGGCACCCATGCGGCGCGCATGGCAGCGGGCCTCGGCGCCGATGTCGTGATCCTCGATCGCTCGCTGCCACGGCTGCGGCAGCTCGACGAGCATTTCGCGGGCAGGGCGCGGACGCGCTTCTCCACGCTCCATGCGATCGAGGAGGAGATCCTCGCAGCGGACGTCGTGATCGGCGCCGTGCTCATTCCCGGCGCGGCGGCGCCGCGGCTCGTGTCACGCGCGCAACTCTCCCGGATGAAGCGCGGCGCGGTGCTCGTCGATGTCGCGATCGACCAGGGCGGCTGTTTCGAAACCTCCCATCCGACGACCCATGCCGATCCGACCTTCGAGGTCGACGGCGTGATCCATTACTGCGTCGCCAATATGCCGGGCGCCGTTCCGCTGACCTCCAGCTACGCGCTGAACAACGCCACGCTGCCCTTCGGACTGGCGCTCGCTGCCGGCGGCCTGGATGCGATCCGCAAGGACCCGCATCTCGCCGCGGGGCTGAACATCCATCGCGGCCAGATCACCAATGCGCAGGTCGCGGAAAGCCTGCACCAGCCATACAGGCCGGCAGAGGCAGCGCTGGCGGCCTGACGCTGCCGCTTCACTCGGCCCTGAGGCCGGAGAGCACGGGAGCCCGGTAGGATGCGAGGGCGGGGAGCGCGGCTAGGACGCTGCCCACCAGGCACAGCAACGCTGCCTGCGAGAGCTCGCCGATTCCCACGCTCGGCGAGAGCGAGAGCCCCGTGCGCGCGGCGACCAGACCGGACACCGCGTGAGTCGCGGCCAAGCCGAGGGCGAGCCCGAGCACGCAGCCGGCCGCGATCAGAAGCGCCGCGCCGAGCCAGGTCACCAGCAGGATATAGGAGCGCGGCGCGCCCAGCGCCCGCAAGGTCGCATAGCGCCGCCGCCGCAAGCTGTTGACAGCGATTAGGAGCAGGACGACGCTGAGCAGGATCAGCACGGTATTGGCCGCCGAGGCGACGACCAGCACCGAGCGGATGTCGCCGAGCGCACCATAGAGCGAGACCAGCACCTCGGCCGGGAAGAACGCCATCGTCCCGCCCTGCCGGTATTGGGCGCGCAATGCATAGGCGCCGGCCACGCTCTTCGGCTTGATCACGATGGCCGGCACGCCGGGCACGCGCTTGCCGTCGAAGGGCGGCCCGATGCGCTCTGCAGCTTCGGGGGGAGCACCTGCCTTCGTCGCCCCGGCCTGCCAGAAGGGCGCATCGCCCGCCGCCGTCTCGGAGGCATGGCCGTTGCCGAGGCCATGGACCTCCCAGACGCTTTCGATCGGGACGAGGATGGCGCGATCCCAGGGCGAGCCGAGCTTCGGCAAGCGGCCGACGACCGTATAGCCGTGGCCTTCATGGCGGTGAGCCTGCTCTTCGGGGTTGTCCTCACCGTGACGGCCCTGATTGCCGGCCGTGCCATGCGAAGGCGCGATCGTGTCGCCCAGGCGATAATTGACGTCGGCGCCGATCACGGCCTCGCCTTCCGCCGCGAAGAGGCGTCCTTCGCTGGGCGCGATCCTGCCCCAGCGGCCGGCGAAGGCGGCCGTGGTGCCGACGACGGGATAGCCGCGGCTGACATCGCCGAAGCCGAGGGGCGCGAAAGCGGCCACGCGCTCGTCCTGCGCCAGAGCCTGCAGGATGCGGCCGTCGAGCAGGGGCAGGGCGTCGGGCTGCAGATAGACCGCGGACATCACCAGTTGCGTCTGGCTTCCCGGCGCGCCGACGATCAGGTCGAAATCATCGGCGGCTCTCGCCGATCCCTGACGCAGCGCCCGTTCCTGCGCACCGATGGCGATGCCGCTGGCGATCGCGATCGCGACCAGCAGCACGATGGCCGGCGCGGTCCAGCGCAGCGCCCGCAGATCCGCCAGGAGCATCGGGAACGGGTTCATGCGGCGTGTCCGGCGGCAACAGGCGTGAGGTCCAGGCGCCGGTCCATCCGCGCCAGCAGCGTGGCGTCATGTGAGGCGCAGATCAGGCTGGCGCCGCGGCGGGCCGCGGCCTCCACCAGCAAGGCGCCGATGGCATCGCCGCGCGCGGCATCGAGGCTCGCGGTCGGCTCGTCGGCGAGGAGGAGGGCGGGTTCGCCGAAAAGGGCGCGCGCGATGGCGACGCGCTGCTGCTCGCCGCGCGACAGGAGGGCAGCCCGGCGGCGCGGATCGGCAAGCCCCATCTGCTCGGCAAGGTCGAGCGCGCGGCGCCGGCCCGTTGCATCCAGCCGCCAGGACGAGAAGCTGGCGGGAAGTGCGATATTCGCGGCGACATCGAGTTCAGGAACGAGATGAAAATCCTGGAACACGAAGCCGATCGTGCGCCGCCGCCAGCGGTCCCGCTCGCTCTCGCCCAATGCGGAGATCACGATATCGCCCCAGCACACACGCCCGGCGCTCGGCGTTATCAGGCCCGCGACGAGATGCAGGAGCGAGCTCTTGCCGCTACCGGAAGGACCGCTGACGCCGAGGCTGGTGCCTGGTTCGAGCGTCAGGGCGGGGATCGCGAGGATGCTGAAGGAGCGGCCATCGCCATCCCTGCGATCGAGCGCCAGCCGGTCGAGGACCAGCGTCTCGGCGCGCCGGTCAGGCAAGGGCGAAGGCGGCATGCGTGACCCGGATCTGGCTGACGAAGCCGGTCTCGGCATCGGTCGCGGAGCCGATTTCGAGCCGGCCGGTCACGACGACCTTGCGCCCGGCGCTGACCATCGCCGTTTCGTTCTGCATGAACACGACGACGATATCGACCGGCCAATCGGCATCAGACTGGCAGAACGGACAGATCGCCAGCGGCTCGCGCGTCAGCACGAAGAAATGGCTCTCCGGCTTCAGCGGCGGCGCCATATACCCGACGATACGCACGTCCTTGCCGCGCAGCGCCGTCACCCTGTCGGAGAATTCGAAGCCGAGCACGCCGAAGGATTTGTAGAGGCCGTCGAAGGCGATGGTCTCCGTGTCCGCCGCGGTGGCGGCACGGTCGAAAAGGCTCGCCGCCGCGAGGCCAAAGACGGCTCCGCGGCGGGTCAAGTTTGCAAGGGGGCGCTGCCGGCGCATCGATGCCTCCGTCGCCCCGATCATCGACTCATTGGCCGCCGAGCGCCAGCGCTTCGGTCATCACGCGGAACACGAAGGTGTTCGGCTTGTGGCCGCGGAACTTCTCCGCGCCCGGGCCCATTGCCGTCAGGATGACGTCGTCGGCCGCATGCACGCCGCTATTGGCGTCGAAGGGCAGGTTGCCGGTCTTGCGCGCGGCGAGCGGACCCGAGCAGTCCTTCTCGTTGGCGATGTTGGTCTTGCCGTCCGGACCCTTCACGGCCGGGACGCGCTCGCCGTCCATCGCGGGGCGGCCGGTGTCGCAGGTGTCGGGATAGGAACCGTAGACCACGGCGAGGCGGCGCGAGGTATTCACGTCGGTGGGATAGCCCTCGGCGTCGAGCGGGCCGTAATTCGGCGGGAGCGACTCGTTGTAGACGCCGAGCTTGTCGCGCAGGAGCTGGCCGGGGCGGCTGTCGTCATAGGTGCCGATGATCGACATCGGGTGGGAGTGGTCCGGCACGACGATGATCAGCGTGTCGTTGCGCTCGCCGGCGAAGTCCTTGGCGACCTTGACGGCGTTGTCGAGCATGATCGTGTCGAAGACCGAGCGTTCCCAGTCGAGCGAGTGGCTGTACTTGTCGATACGGGCGGATTCGACCATCAGCAGGAAGCCTTCCGGGTTGCCCTTGAGCATCTCGATCGCGGCCTTGGTCTGCTCCACGACGTCGGGCTGGTCCGGGAATTTCGAGATCGTGCCCTTCTTGGCCAGGCGCAGGTCGAAGGCGCCGTCGATATTGCCGGTGTTGTAGAGGCCGAGCAGCTTCTTGGTGCCGCCGGAGACCGCGGCGTTCATCTCGGTCTTGCTGGTGGCGAGCGTGTAGCCGGCCTCCTTGAACTTGGCGATGAAGTCTTGCTCGTCCGTGCGCTTCGAGCCCGGCGTCATCTTGCTCAGGAAGTTTGGCGAGCCGCCGCCCATGATCACGTCCGGCTTCACGGCGTAGAACATCTCGACGATGTCGTTGAAGTCGGAGCGGCGGCGGGTATGGGCGACCATGGAGGCCGGGGTGGCGTCCTCGATCTCGGAATTGGTGACGACGCCGACCGCCATGCCGGTCTTGCGCTTGACCACCTCGGCGATGGTCTCGACCTTGGGATGGTCGAGGGTCAGCGCGTTCTTGGCGCAGTAGACGCCGAGCGCATTGACGCAGGACTTGTGGCCGGTGGTGTAGGCATGCGCCGCATTGGCGCTGTCGGTGACGATCGAGTCGGTGCCGGAGGTCGAGATCAGCGCCATGTTGGACATGTCGTCCATGGCGAGCTCGCCGTCATATTTGCCCTCCTTCCAGCCCTTGGAGAGGATGCGGGCGGCGGTGCGGTTGGCGACCGTCATGCCGTCGCCGATGAAGAGGATGACGTTCTTGGCGCGGCGCGGCTGGGCCGTGGCGAAGACGTCCCAGTTGACGACCGCCTTGTTGCCGCCCTGCGTCGCTTCCACCACGTAGCGGCCGGCCGGCAGCGAAGCGCCGCGCAGCCACAGCGCCGAATGCTTCTGGCCTTCCTCGCTCTGGATGAAATTGGTCGGGCGGCCGAGCACCTCGGCGGCGGGCTTGCCGTTGATGGTGACGCTGACATCGGCCGAGGTCGGCGCGTTCGGGAACTCGACCTTGAAGTCGAAGCGCGAGCCTTCGAGGATTTCGGCACGATCGATCGGGTAGATCGTCTGGGCGATCGCCGAACCGCCCATGAGGCTCGTGGTCAAGGCCGCGGCCAGCAAGCAAGATGCGCGCATGTCATTCTCCGGATGTGCCCTCGGGCCGATCGCGGCAGCCCTTAGAACCGGCATATGACAGTTTCATCAAACGGGGCAGCCGTGCTTGTGAGGATGTGGGCCGGGAATAGATGCGTTGTGCACGAGCCGGCGACAGCTCGCGGCCCAAAATGCCGGGGATCGGGAGAGCCGCGAGCGTCGCGGAAGGCGGTTCGGCCCGATATCCCAGAGAAATTCGCTCGAAAAATGCTCTAGGCGTTTTCCGGCTTCGCGGCTTCGAGCAGAGTATTGCTGTTGGCCGGCTGCAGCAGCAGCGCGTTGTTCATGCCCCAGATCGCGGCCTGGGTTCGGTTCTGGACACGGATCTTGCGCAGGATGGCTTTGACATGAGCTTTCACCGTGGCTTCGGTGATGCCGATCTTGCGCGCGATGGATTTGTTGGAATTGCCGTCGATCAGGCAGAGCAGGATGGCGGTTTCGCGCGGGGACAGAAGCGGAGCAGCGGTGCCGTCGGAAGATGCGCACGCGACCCTTTCATCCTCCTGCGAAAAGGTGGAGTCATCCTTGGGACGGCGCAGCTTGGCGGGCGGTGGGGACAGCGGGAATGCCGGCGGGAAGATCGCCTCGCCCAGCATGAGCAACTCGACCGACTTGACGAAGGCATCGCAGGAAACGGCATTGACGAGATAGCCGATAGCGCCGGCCTTGAAGGCAGCGGCCGGTTCGCCCAGGCCGTAATGTTCGGCGACGACGGCGACCTGGACATCGGGATATTGCGCCTTCAGGGCTTCGATTTCGCCGATGACCTGGGTGAAATCGTCGCCGGCATGCACGATGAGGACCAGAAGCTTCTGAGGTATGGGCTTCGACTTCAATTGTTCGATCGTCGAGATCGATGACAGTATACGGAAGCCCCTATCTTGCAGAACCCTGGAGATACCCTCCTTCGTCAGAGAGTATTTGCCCAGAATCGCAATTCCAAAGCCTCTGTTTTCCTTCATGGAACTCTCCCGAAACGCAGGTTAGGCGCCGTCCCCCTCCTTATCCCTAGCCAGACACGCCGATCCTGGCGTTTGGCGGATCGACCGAAACGGAAGATCCTGCCGAAGTCCCTCTTCGCCGCGGGCCAGCGCGAAAAGCTGCTGGCCCGGCCACGGCCTTCAATGCTGAAGGGTGGGACGTGCGAGTTGGCTTTGCCCGGTCGATCGCATCATGCGCGCCGGAAACTCGCCTGTTCGTCACATGCACGCGGTCGTCGGAGGCAGGTTCATCCGCCTTGCGATGCCGCAGATTGTCGAGAACGCCACTGATCACTGAAATGCCCGCAACACAAAACATTCAGGTCGGGATGAACCAGCCGACCTGCCGGCATAAGCGACCCAAAGATTACCTAAAATTGTCCCCGGCGGCAAGTTGGTTAGTAAGTCGTTAATCATCACGGAGGTGTTATCTGGATTACATTTGCGTCGCCTCTCGAACGGGATCGTATGGTGGTCGGTTTGAAACTAAGTAAAACTGCGTCAGGTCACGTTTAATCAGGTTAATTTATGCAGCTCGGCTCAGTTTTCAGGATAGATCGGTATTTTTTTGAGCGTTGAATACGAATGAATGCGGTTAACGATCATTTTAGCCGTTATCTTCGGGTTGAGAGCTAAGTCGACTAATTTTTTGGAGATACCGGTCGCAAGTTTCACGCGATCAAGCTGGTATCCCAGATCCTGCAATCGAGTGATGTGATAATTCCAGAATGTCTTGTCCTTGAGTTTGAAGGCGCTGACCGAGAGGTAGTCATAATATTGATCAAGCAATTCTTCGATTCTTTCCTTTTTTTCAATCCGGGAAAGATAGAAATCTCCGTATTTCTGGCAGTCGCTTATCTCTGCGGAGACATAGGCGTTTGTTTGGAGCGATAAAGTTGTCGCGCGATTGTGATGAATGCGTTCGTGTGCCAGGATTTGGTGCACAAATCCGAAGTCTGAGTGCCTGAGATGCTGAAGGCAGGCGCTGATATCCGCTTCCTGCGTGGCGTTGGGGAAGAATTCAGGGTTCTCCCGTATCAGGTCCGCCCGGTAAAGAACCGATGTCGGATTGCCCAAAACGCGCTGCATGCCGAGCAGATGGGCGCGGCAGATATCATGACCCGCGACGATGGACTGCGAATAGGGCAGGCCGACATTGCGGACATACCAGATATCGTTCCCGCCGCTCAGCTGATAGGCGCCTATGATGCCCGCCGATGGATAGGTTTCCGCAAGGCCGACCATTTTTTCGAGGCATTCGGGGTAGATCCAGTCATCGGCCGAGACGACCTTGCAGTATTTGCTGTCCGCGGACATGAGCCCGAACGCCTTGTTGTGGTTGGCGATGATCGGCAGCAGCCTGTCATTGCTGAAGACGCGGACTCTGCTGTCGCGCCGGCTGTATTCCTCGGCGATGTCCAGTGTCGCATCGGTGCTGGCATTGTTGAGGATGATGTATTCGAAGTTCTGGTGGGTCTGTGCCAGGACGCTGTCGATGCATTCGCGGAGAAATTTTTCTCCGTTGTAGGCGGGTGTCACCACGCTCACCAACGGCTTGCTGCTCTGGTCCATGTGCCCACCGCCTTTTTGGGTTATCTCGGTTTCTTGGCGTAGATTCCGACGTTCTCCAGAAACAATTCGTCGAATTGCTCCGTCAGTTGTGCCTGGAAACGCGCGACATTCGCCGCGATGCCTGCCTTTATGGCGTCGGCGTCGGCCAGCAGCCTGTCGGCCCTGGCCGTCAGATCCTCCGCGTCGCATTGGGAAATATCGACGCAGTAGTCGGACAGTCCGAGCTCCGCCATGAGGTCGGTGACCTTCGGGTGGGGCGAAAGGGCGATGGCCGGCACGTTCATCAGTGAGGCGAACACCACCCCGTGGAAGCGGCAGGTCACGTAGCAATCCAGGCCGGACAGGGCGGAAAGCAGGCCGTCGATCTCGGCGATCGTCTCCCGCGTGACCTGGCTGGGCGCCAGTTCCGGGCAGGCCTCCCGGATGGCGGCATCGAGATCCGCGATCGCCTGGGCGTCGAACCAGATATCGCTGCTGAAGAGCTTGACGCGATAGCCGCGTTCGATCATCCGGCAGGAGAATTGGGCGAGGTTGTCGATCAGATGGCGATAGCCCGGGCCATCGTCGAGCCAATGCCGTTTCGGATCGCCATAAGCCATCGGCGCAAGGCCGATCACGCGCTCCGTGGACCTGTCGCGCGATGGCGTCCCGGCATGCTCCGGCAATCGCAGGTTCCAGACCGCGTCGGCGACGACGGTCGTCTTGCCGCTGAAGCCGACCTTCCGCAGCAATTCGCCCGAGGCACTGTCGCGAAGGGACACGTAATCGGCGAGATTGAGCGTGCGCCGGACGAACCAGCGGCTCAAAGGTGCGTCCAGCGGGCCTGCGCCGCTGTTCAGGAAGACGCATTTGACGTTGGCGCATTTGGCAAGAAGCACCCACTTGAACAGCGTATAGGGAAAAGCCCAGGGGCCGCCCCAGTCGAGGAGCTGCCCTCCGCCGCTGATGATCATCAGGTCGAGCTCGCAGAGGATGAGGAGCGAGCGGATGAGGAACGGGATTTCGCGCAGAATCTGGGCCGGCCGTGTGATCAGGTTTTCCCGCAGGACCTTTGCGACGCGAAACAGCGGTCCCAACTTCTTGAAGGACCGCTTCAACTTGTCCCTGAAGCTGGGCTGACCGGAGGCGCCTGCCTCCAGGGACCACGCCTCCTGGAACGGATAGACCGTCTGGCGCATCGCCACGCTCGGAATGCCGTGGCGGCGCTCGGTGTCCTGCGGGTCCATCGACAGGCCGAGGACGGAGACGCCTGGCCACCGGCGCCTGATATTGTCGAGCACCGAGGCGATCGAGCCCTCGTCGCCCAGGTTGCCTGTGCCGCAATGCGCGAGCAGGGCGATGCGGCTGGGTTTGGCGCGCGCGGCGCCGGTCGTTTCGGCGCCGCTCTCCGGCCGCGCCGACCAGGGCTGGCCGGCCGGCTTGACGGTGCCGACATCGATGCTGACTCTCTCGCTCATGCCGGCTGCGCCTGGCGCCGGGCCGAGGAAGCCCCGAGCCGCGAGAGCGCGGCCCCTGCTGCGGCCTCGCCGCTCCTGAAGCTTTCGTCCGTCCACATGTACCCCCAATCGCCGTATCGCCCGCAATAGGAGATCCCGAGATCGTCGAGATAGCCGTGCACCGTCGCGAGCGCCGCCGCGCGATCGAGGTCGAAGATGATGTTGGCGTAGCGGAGATACATCGCATTGCTGCAGAGGATCTGGTCGCTGTCGCGCAGCAAGCCGCAGCGGCGGAGATCGTTGACGACGGGCTTGATCCAGTCGGTCGGCTTCCCCGTGAACGGCTTGTACTTGTCCGAGAAATAGACCTCGGCCTGGATGCTTCCCGTGCCCTTCGGGGCATTGTTGGGCGAGAGCATGTGCGGGAAGCCCAGGCGCGTGAAGCAGATGTCCTCGTCGTAGAAATACGACATATGCGCCGGGGAAATATCCTCGCGGTCGATGCCGATATTGACGAGTACGCAGGAGGAGCAGGCGAGCTTGCGTGCGGCTTCCTGCACGTCGCGCGGCGTGCCCGCGATCATCGGGATGAGGTCGGGCAGCGGCACGGACGAGATCAACGTGTCGTAGCTGGTGATCGTGCCGTTGGCGAACGTGAGCAAGCGCGCCCGCGGATCGACCGAGACCAGCTCGTGGTTCAGCCGGATATCGCCGAGCGGCACGAAATTCCTGAGATAGGAGACGAAGCCGCCCTGCTGCGGATAGCGGAAATGCGTGATGTAGTGGATGTTCGGCGACGAGGCCGAAATCGCGCCGCGCAGGACTTCCTCGAGCGTCGGACGATAGATCCGCGGGCCCAGCCAGTCCGTGCTCATGTTCTCGGCCGAGGTGAGGTGATACTTGCGCGTGTACTGCTTCGGAAAGAGTTCGGCGAAGGTCGGGCCGAAGCTGGCGATCAGCCAGTCGTTGTAGTTCCTGATCGGTCCTTCCGGCTTTTGCCGCTCCTCGACGAAATCGGCGATGACCTTGACGACCACATCCTCGGGCAAGCCGTGCAGGTGCAGTTGCACGGGATGCTGCGGCCAGTAGCCCCGCCAGTAGTTGTTCAGGTTGATCTGGATGGTTTCGTAGAGCTGGCCGACGCTCTCGGCGAACAGATCCTGGATGCGCTCGTCCTTGGTGAACGAGATATGCGGCCCGATATCGAAGACGAAGCCGGGCTCGTGGCGAAACGACATCGTATGGCCGCCGTAATGCGGGTTCTTGTCGTACATCACCGGGGTGATGCCTTCCGCCCGCAGGCGATGGGCGGCCCCGAAGCCCGCCATTCCAGTTCCCAGCACAACAGCGTTAGGCATGGGCGTGTCTCCCTTGAGCCGATGATCGGCTTTTGGATCAACCGTCGGCGGCTGTGAGCAGAGGTGCCGCAGCGGCCCGCATCCGCCGCGTCGCCAGCGCACAGGTCTCGGCGTCGTCCTGCAGAAGATATTCGTAGCGTTCGATCTGCCGGCGGGTGAGCGACTGCAGATCCTTTCCGGCCTGGAAGGCCTCGTACCATTCGACGATCCAGAGCAGGCTCTGGTCGAGCTGGAGAACCGGGTGCCAGTTCAGGAGCGCCCGCGCCTTGGACGTGTCGAGGCGCAGCAACTGCGCTTCCGCCGGGTGCGTCGCGCCGTCCTGCGCCCAGGAGGCGCCTTCGCCCCAGGACGTCACGAGCTTGTCGGCGATCCAGGAGACCGGCTTGGCATCCCCTTCCGACGGCCCGAAGTTCCAGCCCGATGCGAAGCCGGCGCCGTCCTCCGCCAGCCTCTCGCACAGCAGCAGATAGCCGTGGAGCGGCATCAGGACGAATTGCCAGGGGCGGATCGACCGGGGGCTGCGGATGCGGCAGGGGCGACGGTCCATGAAGGCCCGGATCAGGTCGGGAATGAGCTGGTTGGCCGTCCAGTCGCCGCCGCCGATGGCATTCCCCGCCCGGGCGCTCGCCACCGCTACGCCGTGCCGGGACAGCGTCTCCGGCGGAAAGAAAGAGTCGCGATAGGCATTGGTCACCAGCTCCGAGCAGCCCTTGGAGTTGGAATAGGGATCGTGGCCACCCATCGGGTCGCTCTCGCGATAGCCCCAGACCCATTCGCGGTTCTCGTAGCATTTGTCGCTGGTGACGTTGACCACGACGCAGGGGCGCTCGAGGCGGCGTATCGCCTCCATCAGGTGGACCGTGCCCATGACGTTGGTCGCATAGGTGTCGACCGGATCGTCGTAGCTGGCGCGGACGACCGACTGGGCGGCCATATGGATCACGACATCGGGCTTGCAGGCCGCCATCGCCGATTGCAGATGCGCGAGGTCACGCACGTCGCCATGGATCGAGCGGACGCATTCGCCCACCTTGGCCTGCTCGAAGAGGCTCGGCTCCGACGGCGGCGCGAGCGCGAAGCCCGTGACATCGGCGCCCAGCGCATCCAGCCAGAGCGAGAGCCAAGCGCCCTTGAAACCGGTGTGCCCGGTGACGAAAACCTTGCGGCCTTCCCAGAAAGAACGGTTCAGCATGGCTGAGGAACTCCATGTCGACGAAATGGCCGGGCGCTCATGTCAGGACGCCGCTTCGGCGAGGACCCGTGCCGGCGCGGCCTTCGCGTCCCGCAGCGGCCAGCGTGCCTGCTGCTCGCGCCAGAGGGCGTCCGCCCGGCGCCCGGCCGGCAGCACGACGTCGGCGAAGGAGACGACCTCGTCTTTGCGCTTGTCGCAGCGCAGGACGCAGTCCTCGGACAGGCCGATCGGCAGCGCGTCGGCGGCGCGCGCATCCGCGGCATTCTCGATCAGGCCGTAGGCCGTGAACCCGCCGATGCCGTCGAGGCTCTCGCCGGCCTTGAGGTCGCGCTTCGCCACGGTGACGACCTCGCAGACGGGGCCGTCGAGTGGCGCGACCGTCGGGTCGTGCTGGATCACGGCGCGGGCGATCGTCGAGGCGATCTGCAGATGCGGCAGGTGGAACGGCGTATACAAGACGTAGAACGGCCCGTCGCCCAGCTTGTAATAGGCGAGCTGCGCCTGCTTTAGCGGATCCTCCTCGTGGATGACGACGAAGGCTCCGGTATGGGGCGCAGCCCCCAGGGCGTAGTCGACCAGCCCCGTCTCGAGCATCGCCTGGGCCGGCAGGCGCCCCGCGATCTCCCGGACATCGCCGCAGGCCGGTCCATGCATGCCGCGGCGGCCCGCACGGAAGCCCGTCGCATTGGCAAGCACCGTCGTTTCCATCGACAGCTTCGTGGCATCGGCGAAGGAAGTGACCTTGCGCGGATCCTGGTCGTTCTTCTCGGCGAAGGCGCGCTGCGTCTCGGGATTGCGGTAATAGTCGACCATGCCCTTGATGTTGCCGGCCGCGACCGGCCTGAGGCCGAGCGTCCTGAGATAGCGCAGCAAAGTCATCGCCACGCCAGGCTCGTCGCCGTCGGTATTGGTCAGGACGACGCCGGCCTCGCGGGCCTTCTCGTTCAGAATCGGGCCGATCAGGGAATCGAGCTCGGCATTGACCATCACGACATGCTTGCGATGCTCGATCGCGTCGAGCACCACGGCCGCGCCCGCCTCGACCGTGCCGGTGACCTCAAGGATGATGTCGATCGCCTCGCAGGCGGTGAGCACGCTGGCGTCGTCCGTCAGGACGGGCACGCCGCGGGCGATGGCGCTCTCGGCCTCACGCGCCGACGAGACCCGGCTCCAGCCGTGGATCTTGGCTTCGCGGAAGGCGCGCTCGGCGTTGCCGAGCGTCCGGTTGGCGATCGCGACCAGACGCATGCCCGGCACCGGCGTGCCGAGCTGAAGCGCGATGGCGCGTCCGGTGGCGCCGGCGCCGACCATGCCGACGCGGATCTGCCGCCCCGCGGCCTCGTAGTCCCGCAACACCATGTCCAGAGCCATGTCCCGTTCCCTTTCGATGATGCCGTCAGGCCGACAGACGCTGCTTCGGCGCAGCGGCGCCGGAGAAGAGGGGCTGCGTCAGCGGCCAGTTGCGGTCCTGTTCGGAGATTTCGGCGGCGGGAAGCGGCCAGGCGATATCGAAGGCCGGGTCGTCGAAGCGCACGCCCTTTGCCGCCGCCGGCGCATAGAAGGCCGAGGTCATGTAGTGCATCTCGGTATCCGGCTCGAGTGTCTGGTATCCGTGTGCGCAACCCTCGGGCAGATAGAGCATGCGGCCGTTCTCATCGCTCAGCTTGACGCCATGCCAGGCGCCGTAGCTCGGCGAGTCCGGCCTGAGATCGAGGACGACGTCGAAGATGGCGCCGCGGGTGCAGCGCACCAGCTTCGCTTCGCTGGCGGTCGCATCCTGGAAATGCATGCCGCGGATCGTGCCGCGCTTCGTGCTGAAGCCCATATTCGCCTGCAGGGGCGTGAAGGCCATGCCGTGCTCTGCGAATTCCCGGAGGCACCAGGCCCGCATGAAGCGGCCGCGCGCATCGGTATGCGGAGCGGGCTCGATGACCATCGCACCGCAAACATTGGTCTCGTCGAAATGCATGCCCCAGCCCTCGCATTCAGGCGTCTCACTTGAATAATGTCCGCCACGGCGCCGGTGTTCCGGTGCAGAAGCTGCATCGTTTCAAGGATTTGGCCGGGCAGAAGAAGCGCGCGTGCGGCGCAGCACGGAATCGGCGAGGCGTGTTTGAAGAGGGACGCCCGCGGGCGCGTCACGCGGTCTGGTCGGCGCCTGCCTTGGCGGCGCGGAAGAGGTCGAGATACAGCCCCTTCTCGCCCGCGATGAGCAGCAGGGCCAGGACATAGGTCGCGCCGAACGATCCGACATCTAGGATGAGGCGCAGCACCGGCAACATCGTCGGCGGACACAGACTATGGACGCCGAAGCCGATCGCTCCCGCCGCCGCGCAGGCCGCCAGAGGATGCGCCAGCACCAAGAGGACGTCACGAACCCGTACCCCCGTGCCGTGCAGCGCCCAGACGGAGATCGGGATCAGCTTGAGCACCATGACCGAGGAATAGGCCAAGGCGACGCCGTGCGGCCCGTAGGGAAGCCCGATGAGCACGCCGGTGATCATGAACGAGGCGGAGAACAGGCCGATATAGACGCAGCGCCTGATCAGGCCGAGCGCGTTGAGCAGCCAGCCGAGCGGATTGGAGATCGCGAAGACCAGGATGGTCGGAGCGAATGTCCGGAAGATTTCGGTGGCGCTCGTCCATTTCGGCCCCAGGACCACGGCGACGATATCATCCGCGAAGAGCCCGCAGATGACGGCCAGGGGCAGCGTCAAGGTCACTGTCAGCGAATAGCCCTTCAGGAAATAGCGCCGCAGGCGATCGAGATCCTCCCGGGTCCGCGACAGCGCCGCGAAGGCGACTTCGCCGATCGTCATGTTGAGATTGTCGGTCGGGAAGCTGATCAGGAAGAAGGCGCGGGTGTAGAGGCCGGTTGCTTCCGTTCCCCAGAAGCGGCCAAGCAGAAGCTTGTCGATATTGACCGTGATATAGGCGAGGAAGCCGGTCAGCGTCATGCCGCCGCCGAAGCGCAGCATCGAGCTCAGACCCGGCATGATCCGCGGCCGACCGGGAATCCAGCCGGTCGTGAGCCAAAGGCCGATCGTGATGGCCAGCGGCACGCTGACATTCATCGAGACGATCGCCCAGTAGCTGTAGCCGAACTCGGCCAGCGCCACCGAGGCGAGCACGGCGAACACCATGGCGCTGATGTCGATCGCGGCCGAAGTGCCGAAGGCCATGCGCCTCTGGAGCAGCACGCCATGCTGCACGCCCGCGGCGGTGAAGACGAAGGTGAAGGAGATGACGGCCATGATCGGTATCAGGCGCGGCTCGCCGTAGAAGGCGGCGACCATGGGCGCGGCGATGATGGCGAGCGTCGTCATCGCGGCGCCGATCATCAGGTTCAGCCAGAACAGCGACGAGGATTCGTCTTCGCTCAGAACGTCGCGCTGGACGGCGGCCTGAAACAGCCCGAAGCAGCCGAACATGTTGAGCACGCCCGTGAAGGCCGTGACCATCGCGACGAGCCCGTAGTCGTTGGGCGTGAGCAGGCGGCTCATGATCATGAGGGCCACGATCCGGATGGCGAAGCCGGCTCCGCGCGAGCTGACATTGATCAGCCCGGCGCGGACGGTCTTGCTCTTCAGGTCCTGCATGTCGTTCTCGATCGCCGGTTCAGAGCATCAGCTTGCGGGCGTAGAAGGCCTCCGCGTAGCCGCTGGGTGCGTTGCATTCCATTCCGCGCAACCGCATCAGCGCCATGAAGGTGGTGCGGTCGAACCAGTGCTTGTTGCCCTGCGACTTGAAGGTATCGAGGATGAGGTCGACCTTCTTTTCGCAGGTGTCGTCCGAGAGCGCGTTGAAGACGCTGGGCTGCCCGAGATCGCCGTCATATTTCGGGATCTCGTATTCCAGGATCAGGTGGCTGCGGAAGGTGTTCCAGGTCAGCTCGGCGATCAGCCGGTGGTCCTGGTGGGAGTCGTGGCGGTTATGGGTGAAGATGATGTCCGGAGACACCTCCCGCTTGATCTCCTCGAAGACGTTCTTGATCTCGGCCCCGTCGAACGGCATGTAGCCGTCCCGGAACTCCTTCAGCACCACGCGCTTCATGCGGGCGGGGTCGACGAATTGCCGGGCCCCGCTCGCCGCTTCCTCCGCGCGGATCCCGCTCGCGCTGAAGACCACCCAGTGAAACACGGCGTCCGGATGGTCCTCCGCGATCTGCAGCACCGTGCCGCCACAGCCGATCTCGATATCGTCGGAGTGGCAGCCCAGGCACAATATCTGCAGCGGCGCAGCGCCGGCGCGCTCGGGTCTCAGGCGCAGCATGGTCAGGCCACCTGGTTGATCGTGGGGGAGACCGACGTCGCCATCGCCATAGCAGGATGGGCGATGTTGGCGCAGTCCTTCCAGACCTTCCAGGGCGGATTGGTGTCGTGGAGCTCCTCGAGGCGCTGCTTGTCCTTGAACGTGTCCATGCACTGCCAGAAGCCGGTGCATTTATGCGCCAGCAGGGACTGGCGCGCGATCAGCCGCGCGAACGGCTCCCGCACCAGCTCGTCGCCCGGATTGATGTAGTCGAAGATCGCGTGCCGGAAGACGAAGAAGCCGCCATTGATCCAGATGTCGGACTGGGCGAGCGCCGCGACCTCGGCGACCTTGCCGTCCGGTGTCATCCTGACCATGTCGAAGCTCGCCGTCGGCTGCACCAGCAGAAGCGAGCCGACGGCATCGCTCTGCTTGAGCTCGTCGATCATCGTCGGCAGATGCAGGTCGCTGAGCCCGTCACCGTAATTCGCCAGGAAGTATTCCTCGCCCTGCAGATAGGGCTCGACCGCCTTGAGCCGCTCGCCGATCGTCGCATGCAGGCCGGTCTCGACGAAGGTGATCGTCCAGTCGTCGCTGTCCCGGTTGATGAAATCGATCTTCCGGCCGCCGCGCGACCAGACGAAGTCGTTCGAGATCGACTCGTCGTATTTCAGGAAATAATCCTTTATCGCGCCGCCCTTGTGGCCGAGGCAGAGGATGAAGTCCTTGTGGCCGAAATGGGCATAGTACTTCATCAGGTGCCAGAGGATGGGGCGGGACCCGATCTGCACCATCGGCTTCGGAACGTCGTCGACATAGCCCCGCAGCCGCATGCCCATGCCGCCGCAGAAGAGTACGACCTTCATGACAGCCTCCTTCCCAAATTGCCCGCAGGCAAGGACCAGAAACGATTGATCTCAGGTTTTCACGGTCCGAATAGTTCGGCTTCCGTGGCGTTTGATGGTGTTTTCATCGGCCATGTTCAGAACTGTGCCGATGAACTTGGACCTGGCCTGACCCGAAGACTGGAAGGCCTGCCGGATCAGCTCGGATTCGGTCGCACCCCATTTCACGACGAGCAGCAGGCCATCCAGTGACGGCGCGGCAGCCCGGACCTGCGGGCTTTCGACCAGCGACGGCATGTCGATGATCGCCACGTCGTAGGAGGCTTCGGCGGCGCGCAGGATCTCTTCCAGCCAGCCGCGCCGCATCAGGCGGGATTCTCCGCCGAATTGCGCCGCCAGCGGCAGGACATGCAGCCCTGCCTGGACCGCGACGGCATCACCGAGCGTCACGCTTTCCGGATGCGCGCCCGGCCGCAGCGGAGCGCGCGAGAGATTGGCCGCCCATCGCGAGAGCGAAGGATCTTCCGGCACGGCATCGATGAGCAGGACGCGCATCTTCGCCGCGGCCATCGCCATCGCCAGGCCGATGGCGAGCGTCGAGGCGCCTTCGCCCGGCAAGGTCGAGGTCACGCCGATCGTGCGCAGACCACCCGAGGAAACGTCCTGGACCATCGCCGCGGCCCGGCGCAGGAGCGGCGCTTCCGCCGCGAGCAGACGCCGCGCCGCGATGTCCTCGCTCCCTGCCAGGACATTCGGCAGGGCCGGCACGAGGCCCAGGCACTCCAGCCCGAGCACATATTCCATCTGGTCGGGGCTGCGGACCGTATCGTCGACCACGTCGAGCAGGATCGCGATGGCGCTGGCCACGACCAGGCCGATCAGGGCCGCGGCGGCGAGGAGCATGGCGGCCGGCGGCCCGTCTGCCTTGATCGGCGGCTCGGCCTCGGCGACCACCTGCGCGCTCGGGCCGAGATTCTGATAGATCTCGCGTAGCGACGGCGCCTTGGACGAGGCCGCCTCGGATGCCCGGCCGCGCTCCTGCAGGTAGATCCGGATCACAGTGTTGACGATTCGGGCGGCCTTCTCGGGGTTCGAGGCCTTGAAGCTCACCGTGACAATGTGGCTCGTTCCGACCTGGCGAATGCTGAGCCTGTTGTTGAGGACCACCAGCGCTGCGCGGTGAGCGGCGTTGCTCTGGGAGGCAGTCGCGGCGACGCCCTCTTGCGGCGTGTCGGCGGAACGGCGTTGCCCGGCGAATTCGGGATCGTCGGTGAGCTTCATGGCGTCGACGACCTTGGCCAGTACATTGCCGGAGTGAAGCAGCTCGATCTGGTTCTGCACCATCGGAAGATCGGCGCGGCCCGGCAGGATTGCCTGGTCGGGGCCTGTCAGAACCTGCCGGATATAGATCAGCAACTGGCTCGACGCGGTGTAGGTCGTCGGACGCACGGTGACATAGACCGCGGCGAGCACCAGGCATGAGATGGCGCCGACAGCCAGCAGCCACCAGCGGTTCCGGAGGCTGCGGAAACCAAAGGACGGCCGCGGCCGCACGTTGATCCGGTTTTCGAGGCTTTCGGCGTCGGGGATGACCCGCGGATGGCTGATGGTGTCCAGCATGTCTTCCAACCAAAAGGGCTCCGTGTCCGGCGCCCGGTTCAGCTCGAAAGACTTGGGGGTAAGGGGAGATATCCCGGCGGAGCGATAGCCTCCCGGTGAGACCGGGATCGTCGACGCCCGCCTTCCCCCCACCCGGCGCCCTCCGCCTGCAGTGGCATTCACAAGGAAAACGCCGGGTCCTCCGGCGTCGTTCCTGCGGCTGGTGCTTGAATGAGGGGAAGGGGTCGGCTTCCGGCTTGAACGGGGGCGATCACGGGGTGGCAGGCTCGCAGCGCGAGCTACGCGCATTCGCGGGGGCCGTGCGATCGAGCGGGTTCTCCGTCGATCAGTCTGCGCGGTGCAGGGGGATCGCGGCCTTGGTGCGCAGCCCGGACGGCCTCTCGCCCGGCGCGGCGAAGGCGAGGCGGTCGCCCTGATGCAGCCAGGCGCAGATCGTGCCCATGACGAACCAGAAATACCAGTTGAACGCCAAGTAGAAATGCATGTTGTCCGAATAGGACTCGAGCATGTAGCTCAGCAGGATACACAGCATGATCAGCATGCCGGGCGGATCGCGCCGCAGCCCCCGCGCCAGGCGCCAGGCCACCGAGCCGAGCAGCCAGACGAGCGACAGGGCGCCCAGGAGCCCCAGCTCGAAGCTCATCTGCAGATAGAAGCTATGGGCGTCCATCCCCTCGGGGCCCACCAGCGGGAAGAAGCTCGGCGTCGAGCGCTTGAACGAGTCGAGGCCATGGCCCAGCAGCGGCTGGTCCAGCACCTGCGGGATGGCGGATTCCCACAGCACCTGCCGCCAGACATAGGAGTTCAGCCGCGTGCTCTCGTTGAGCTGCGAGAAGCTGTCGATCTCCGTCGCGGCCGTGACATCCGTCAGCCGGTCCATCAGGCTCGGGTTCGCGATGAAAAGCACCGGGATCAGGAGCAGGCCTGCGAGAAAACGGCGGTCGATCCTGACGGCGTAGATCAGGAACATCACCCCGCAGGCCCCCCAGGCGCTGCGCGTCTTGGTGAGCAGCAGGAACAGCATCAGCAGCGGGATGTAGAGCGTCACCAGCATGCGGATGCGGGGGGAGACGCTGACGATCCGCGAGGATCGGACATAGAGCCCAAGCCCCAGCAGCAGCACGAGATAGAACGCGTAGATGTTCGGATGCGAGAAGGTGCTCTGCAGCCGGAATTCCCCGAAATCGGACAGCCCGCGGGCGATATCGACGAAGGCATAGAGCGTGGGCGGGATCGACGAGGCGATCGCCACGAGGATCAGCCGGGTCACGTCGAGCGAGGAGCGCAGGATGAAGAACGGGATCGCGAAGAAGGCCCAGTAGGTCAGGAGGGAGAAGGCGAGCCGCCCCGCCGACTGGAAATCCGGGGCATAGAGCGTCGAGCCGAAGGCGATCAGCAGGAACGGCCCCCAAATGCCGATGACCGGAAAGGAAGCCTTCACCGGCGCCTGCAGGACAAGGATGCCGGCGATCGCGATCGCGAGCGCATTGAAGACGGCCCCCAGGCCCATTGCGTCGGCACCGCCTCCCAGCATGCCGAAGACCGGGTCGGACGAGGCGCGGACGAGCAGGATGGCGAAGATGATGGCCCGCAGCAGATTCCCGATCGCCGCGATATTGGCCGCCCGCACGGATGTCGTCGGCCAGGGTTGAGCGGCCCCCTGTCGAAACTCGCCGCCATGGATCGGGTCGAGGGAGCCGAGTGCTGGTTTCATGCTTCCAGTTCCCTGGCTTGGCCTGCGGGACGGCCGTATGGCCTGTCGGCCTGGCTCATGCCGCGGATCGGCGATAGCCAGGCCTCGGCCTCCTCGCGCCAGGCGCCGGGCACGGCAGCGGACGCGCGGGCCTGGCCGATCCGGTCCGTCATACGCGGCGCGATCAGGGCGGCAGCCACCCGGGGCAGCTCGCGCCACCGGCCGTGCCTGAGCGCCAGCGCGGCGAACAGGGAGGCAGCCCGCCAGCGCGCGCCGCTGCGCAGGAGCTGCTTGGCGAGGTAGCGTTCATGTCCCGCCGCGTCGGAGCGGACGCCATGGGCCCTGGCCAGTGCCGCGTAGCGCTCGGCGATGATCCGGCGTCCCATGCGCATCGGGGCAACGTCGAGGGAGAGGGACTGCCGGCCGAGGCGATAGGCGACCAGCGGTCGGTCGACTGCCGCCACGGGCGATCTCTGCGCCAGCCTGATCCAGAGATCCCAATCCTCGGAGCCGCGCAAGCCGGGATCGAAGCCCCCGGCATCCCTGACAAGGTCGCGCTCGACGATCACCGACGAGGTCGCCGGAATGCGGTTGCTCGTCAGCAGGCCCGCCAGCAGGTCGCCGCCCGTCGCATGGTGATGCCCGATGATCTGGAGATCCTCGTTCACCACGGCGACGCCGGTGCAGGCCCATCGTGCGGCGTCGGCGCGCATGGCGGCGAGCTGGACGGAGAGCTTGTCCGGCGCCCAGAGATCGTCGTCGTCGCAGAAGGCGATCCAGCGCCCGCTGGCCCGAGCGATGCCGGCATTGCGCGCCTCCGAGATGAAGCGCGGCTCGGCATGATGCACGACCGTGATCCGCGCATCCGCGCCGGCGAAGCGGTCGAGCCAGGGGCCGGTCCCGTCGGTGCAGCCGTCGTCGACCACGATGAGCTCGATCGCGACATCCTGCTGGCGCAGGATCGAACGGATCGTCTGCGGCAGGATTCGCACGCGATTATGCGTGGGAACGACGACGGAGACATCGATCATTCGGGCTTCCCCCGCTCGCGTCGCGATAAGCTCATCCCTTCACCAGGTCCGAGCGCCTGAACTGGAGCACGATCGGTTCGGCGAGATCGACGGCGGCCGCTTCCTCCCGCTGCTCCGCCCTGAACAGCGCGGCCAGCTCCCGGCCCTGGCGGGCGACGTCGTGCCGTTCCAGCACATGGCCTCGGCCCGACCGCCCCATGGCCTGGATCACGGTGTCGGGCGCGTCGAGGCATTGCTTCATCGCCTCGGCGAGCCGCTCGGCGCTTCCCGCGGGAACGAGCCAGCCGCAATCCCGGTCCACCAGCTCCGGGATACCGCCGACATGGGTCGCGATGACCGGCCGGCCGAGAGCCATGGCTTCCATCAGGACGATGGGCACGCCTTCGATGAAGCTCGACAGGACGAGCGCGCGCGCCCCGCGGATGGCGGTCCGGACATCGGCATTGCTCCTCGCGCCTGCCAGCTCGACATGTTGCGCGAGGCCGAGCTCCTGGATGGCCCGTTCGATCTGCGGTCGCATGGGACCGTCCCCGATCACGGTCATCTCGAAAGGCACACCCTCCCGCACGAGGATCGCGAGCGCCTGGAGCAGGACGAGATGGCCTTTCTCGCTGCTGAGCCGGGCGACGATCACGAACCGGGATTTCGGCACGACCGTCGGCAGCGGCGTGTCCAGGAAAGCGGCATCGAGCCCACAGCGCAGGAGCAGGAGCTTCCCCCACTCCTCGATGGGGATCCAGCGGCGCATCTGGCTGCCGGTATAGGAGCTGACGACGGGGACGAAGGCCGCATGCTTCACCTTGGCGGGCAGGCCGAGATATTCGGGCCTGTCGAACTCGTCGGAGCCATGCACGGTGAAGCTGTAGGGGACGCCGGTCAGGATGTGGCAGAGCATGGCGACTTCCGCGCCGTTCATCGCGAAATGCGAATGGATATGCTGGGCCTTCTCCTCGATGACCCACTGCGCCAGGACGAGCGCTTCCGCGAGATAGATCAGGTGGAACGGTGCCGGCCGGCTCGTGCGCCGCATCATCTTGATGGCCGCCCATGTCGCCTTGGCCAGGGTCGACGGGCTGCGCATCATGGCCGTCGCAAGGGCCACGACGAACTTCGCCTTGCTGCCCTCCATGATGAAGCGCGTCCGGGCCTTCTCGCGGATATCGTCCGGATCGACCAGCTTGCGGTCGTTGCCGCGCACCGACACGCGCACCACCGAGATGCCATTCCGCTCCAGCTCGGCGATCTCGCGCCGGATGAAGGTGTGCGAGACAGTCGGATACTCGGAGACGAAGTAGCAGACGCGCATCGGGCTTTCCCTTCCTCAATAGGCGTTAAGGCGTGCGCGCTTCGAGACGACGGTCTTGACCAGGATCTTGAGGTCGAAAAAGAACGACCAGTTGTCGACGTAGTAGAGATCGTGCTCGATCCGCTTCTGCATCTTCTCGAAGGTGTCGGTCTCGCCGCGCAGCCCGTTGACCTGCGCCCATCCGGTGATGCCTGGCCTGACATTGTGCCGCCGGAACATCCGCGTGATCTGATCGGCATACATGTGGTTATGCGCGATGGCGTGCGGCCGCGGGCCCACGAGCGACATCTCGCCTCTGAGCACGTTCAGGAGCTGCGGCAGCTCGTCGATATTGGTCCGCCGCAGCACGCGCCCGACGCGGGTGACGCGCGGGTCGTTCCGGACGGCCTGGCTGAAGCCTTCCCGGGCATCCTCGAGGCAGCTCATGCTGCGGAACTTCAGGACCGGGATCGGCTCGTTGTTGAAGCCGAGCCGCATCTGCTTGAAGAGCACCGGCCCGGCGGAATCGAGCTTGATCAGGATCGCGACCATGAGCAGGAACGGCCACAGGATCATCAGCAGCGCCGCAGCCGCGACGATGTCGAAGGCCCGCTTCAGGAACCGG
Source organism: Allobosea sp. ASV33 (assembly GCF_016428755.1). GTDB lineage: Bacteria > Pseudomonadota > Alphaproteobacteria > Rhizobiales > Beijerinckiaceae > Allobosea. The sequence continues at coordinate 51,885 of NZ_JAELTI010000010.1, read as the reverse complement.
TCCCGCTGGCAGCACGGTCCGCAGAACAGTTCGAGGACGCGCAGGTCGCCATAGCTGCCGACCCGGCTACTCCTCATGAGGGCGGTCAGCCCGACCGGCAGGAGCTGAATCCGGACGGGAAGCTCCGAAAGCGCCTCCACGGTGTTCGTGACGATCTGCATGCTGTCGGAGCCGAACACGATCAGCACCGCGTCGATCGGCAGGGAGCGGCATTCGTTCCGGATCGCTGAAAGTTGTACCTCCAAGGAGGCACTCCCACTGGTGCGGCTTCGCATTGAAGGGAGTTCGAACCAGCGCAGGATGCGCTCGTGCCGCGCCGCCAGACCTGCGCGGATGCTCGCAGCGCCGGGCGCGCCGGGCATGGCCAGCACGACCAAGTTGCCGCAGCGCCATTGCCCGTGCCTGCGGACGCGGTCGATCACCACCCACAGCGTTGCCCTGGTCGTGACCTGGCCCAGCAGGGTCGCCAGCAATTGGGCGAGGAACGTGCCGCGGGAATAATCGTCGAGATTGTCGGTCAGGTAGCCGGCGGCCAATAACATGACGAATGACAGGCCAAGCGCTGCGCAGCCGCGCGAACAGCCGTGCCGGTTCCACTCGGGACCAAGCAGATCGTACTGATTGTCGACGAAGCAGAAAACGAAATACAGCGCGGCCAACCCAATGGAGGCGAGCGCGTAGTCGATCTTGAAAAACAGAACCCCATAGATGGCGGCCGAATAGGCAAGAAACGCGAGAAACGCGCAGGCAGCGATCACGCTGAACTCAAGAGTGGCCACAACCACGGTCCAGAGGAGCTGGCTGCCATGGTTTGAGGCTGCTGTGGAGCGATATTGCTCCTGATGAGGGATTGCATTGAGTGACATTGCGTTGCCCGAAAGGCGGGAATACCTCCAGTTTAAACGCCATTAGACATATCGAGTTCTGCGCTTTCAAAAGCGTTGCTTCATTTTCCTCGAAAACGCGACGTTTAGCCGACCTGGAGCGTTAAAAGCGCAACCAGTTGCGCTTTTTGCTCGCTCGATGCCTCCAGAAATGCCGCTTCCGTTATCTTAGTATCGCGGGATTTCTATGTAAAACATAAGTATATAAAAGTATATATCGAAATTAATCCAATAAATGGAGTCATTAGCGCAACGAATCAATAATTCAGAGGTGTAAAATGGGGATCATAAAACTACATTCGGGAAGTGTATTCGGCTTCAGGCCTCGCCAGGGGGCTCGCAGCGTCAGGCTGACGGATTATTCGATCTCAAGGCCAATGTTCGGCCTGCAGTTCAGTTGCGAGTCCATCGATGATATCGCTCGCGAGATTTGCAGCTCTCTCGTCCCCAAAGGGGCTGGCATCCGGTTGCTGACGACGCTGAATCTCGATCACGTCGTGAATTTGCGACGGAATCCCGATTTCAGGGACGCATATCGCAGTTCGTGGAAGACGACGATCGATGGCATGCCGATCCTGGTCTACGCAAAGCTGCGCAAGATCGGCGTCAAGGCGCGCGTCACGGGTGCGGATCTCTTTCCGCTGATTTTCAACAATCTCAGGCCTGGAATCCACAGGCCCTTCTTCGTCGCGTCGAGCGAGACGGTCGCGAACATCCTGCGCGATCGTTTGCTGGCGGCTGGTTTCGACGAGACGCAGATCGGCATCTGCGTGCCGGAATTCGGTTTCGAGAACGATCCCGTCGCCAGTCAGGCCTTGGCAAACCGGATCACGACGCTGGATGCAACGCATATCTTCTTCGGGGTCGGGGCTCCCAAGTCCGAAATCTGGATCGACCACCACCGGTCCGTGCTCGGAGATGCCTATGGGCTGGCCGTGGGGGCCGCCCTCGATTTTCATGCCGGCACGCTGCGTCGGGCTCCCGTCTGGATGCAGGCAGCGGGGCTTGAGTGGTTTTGGCGTTTTGCGCAGCAGCCGAAGCGCTTATTCCGTCGCTACTTCATCGATTCCTGGCAGGTTTTCGGCGCCATTGCGAAGGACCTGCAGAGCGGCGGCATAACGTTTCCGGGAAAGGACGTGCAACGTCCGCGATGGCCGATGGGCGATCATCTCCCGGGATGAGATCACGCGACCACAAGGCGCCTGAAAGCGCCCGCGAAGACATGGTCGCTGGCGGCCGTTCGCGTCCGATCAGGCGGAAGGCGCCCGTCCGCGAACCGGCGGGCGGCTTCGTCCGTTAGGTCTTCAGGCGGCGAAGGCGGGACGTCGCGGTGTACGACCACGCAGAGGGCGATCATCATGGCCGTCATCGTCGATGCAATTGACCTTGCCCTGCTTGCGCTCGGGGTTCTCACGGCGATCCCGGTCGCCTTCCTCGCCTTGCAGATCGGGGCGGCGCTCCTGCCTGCGCGCCGGTTCGCATCGGAAAGCTTTGCTACCTGCCCGCGCTTCACGGTCGTGATGCCCGCCCATGACGAGGAGGCGGTCATCTCACGCACCATCGCTTCGCTCATGTCCCGCATGCCGCCGACAGGGCGCCTGCTGGTCGTGGCCGACAATTGCACCGACGATACCGCGCAGATTGCCGCGAGTGCCGGCGTCGGCGTCACCATCCGTCGCGATCCCGCGCGCACGGGAAAGGGCTATGCGCTGGATCACGGCATCCGCTCCCTGACATCCGATCCGCCGCAGGTCGTCATCGTCATCGATGCCGATTGCGAGGTCGCGCCGGGGACGCTCGAGCTTCTGGCGAAACGCTGTGCTGCAACGGGCCGCCCCATGCAGGCGCGCTATGTGATGCTGGCGCCGCCATCCCCGAGCCCGGCCGACAAGGTTTCGCGGCTCGCATGGACCGTGAAGACCTTCGTGAGGCCGCTGGGCTCCACGCGCCTGGGGTGGCCATGCCAGTTGATGGGGACCGGCATGGCTCTGCCCTACGATCTCGCCCGCAAGCTGGATCTCGCGACCGGCCACCTCACGGAGGATCAGAAGATCAGCGCGGAGCTCGTGCTGGGGCATCGGTCGCCGCAGTTCTGCCCCGATGCATTGGTCGTCAGCCAATTCCCCGAGGCCGAGGCCGGAAAGCGCCAGCAGCGCACGCGATGGGAACATGGGCACCTGGCGATCATCGGCGAATTCCTCCTTCCCATGATTAGAGAGGCGATCGCGCGGCGCAGCCTGCGCCTCCTGGCGTTCACACTCGACTTGTGCATTCCGCCGCTGGCGCTGCTGGCGATATCGCTGATGCTGATGGAAGGCGCGAGCCTCGCGTGGTTCGGCGCGACGAGGTCTGCCGGTCCGCTTGCCGTCTCCTCGATTGCGCTGGCCGGCTTCGTCGCGACGATCGGCGCCGCATGGTGGCGTTTCGGCCGGGAGATCATGTCCTGGCGCGAGCTGGCGGCGGGCCCGGGCTATTGCCTGTCCAAGATTCCGTCCTTCATCCGCTTCTTCGTGCACCGCCAGGTCGGCTGGGTCCGGACGGAGCGATGAGCATGACGCGCGAGACCCGTCGCAGCCACCCTTGCTGGAAAATCGCGCGATGAGGTCGCCTCGCCCGCAACCCGGCCTCCGTGCCTCCATCATCGTGGCCCGGCTCCGGCTTGCCCTGTGCCTCGCCCTTTTCGCTGCCTTGGGATGGGCGTCGTCCGCTGCCGCGCAGCAGCCACAGACGGTGAAGGACGATCCGCCGGGGCGCGGCTTCGCCCTCGGCAAGCGGCCATTCGCCGCGACCTCCTCCTGGAATACGCCGATCCGTGCGGGCGCGATTTTTCGCAAGGTCGGCTGGCCGCCGAGCGCTCGTTTCGGTGTCGCCTGGAGCAGCTACTCTCCGGCTGTCTACATCGCCTCCGCTTCCGATCCGGTCGTGGCCATCGATTATCCGCCGAGCTGGGGCCTTCCGGCCGGCACCGTCAGGGTGCGCCTTCCCGCCGGTGTCGACGGGGCGTCGGGAACCGATGGGGAACTGCTGGTGATCGACGGGGACACCGTCCATAACTTCTGGCAGTTCCGGCGGACGGGCCCAGAGGCGGCCACGGCGCAATCCTATGCCGCGACGAATGTCGCAACAGGTACCGGCTGGGGGCGTAGGTCGCCCTTTCTCGGCGCCGGCATCGTGGCAGCGGGATCGAGCCAGCTCGCCGGCCTGCTGGTTCAGGCGGAGACGGATCAAGGCGAGATCGGGCATGCGCTGCAGCTCGTCATCGACTGGAACTATGCGAAGCCGGGGCATATCGGTGAAGCCATCAGCGGTGATGGACCGAACCCGAAAGGATTGCTCCAGGAAGGTCAGCGCCTGGCCATCCCCGCCACGGCCGGAATGCCGGACGGGCTGTCGCCGCTGGGGCAGAAGGTCTTCCGTGCCTATCAGCGCTATGGCGCTTTCGTCATCGACGTCGCGGGAGGCGTCACCAATCTGCGAGCCCAGGCCAACGCCTATGATCAGTCGACGATCACGGCGCTGGATCGGGATCTCGTCCGGATTTCGCCGCTGCTTCAGCGCGTCGGATATCCCGGGCAAAAGACGCCTGCGACGGCGTCACGGTAGGAGCGGCACGGTTGTTCGCGGTCGAGACAATTCCAAATCCGCTGCCCCCGTTGGAGGCCGGACCGGGCAAGTTGCCCTCGACGCGCCGGCGGAGCCGCTTTGCTTCACAGCGTCGGAGCGATCGATGATCAATGTAGATCTGGCGGTATTCGCTCATAACGAACAGGATCGGATTGCGCGCACGCTGGCCGATCTTTCCAGTCAAACGATATTCTCCCACGAAGATTTTTCAACGAGGCTGTTTGTTCTGGCGAACGGGTGCTCGGACGATACGGTCGCCGTGACACGAAGCGAGTTATCGAAGTTTGAAAACCCCGGCGTAGCAGTGGTTCACGACTTGAAAGAGGGTGGGAAGTCGAGAACCTGGAATCGCTTCGTCCATGAGATTTCACAGGAAGACGCCGATATCCTGGTCTTCATCGACGCCGATATCGGTTTGCCCGACCGCTCAGCCATCAAGAATATTGTTGATTTTCTAATCTGCCGAAAGGACATCGTCGCAACGTCGAGCCTGCCTCTGAAGGATATCGAGTTTTATCCTCAAGATCTGAGCCTTGTCGAAAAGGCTATAGCCAACGGCAGCAAAACAAGCGGCCACGATCTCACGACGGCAATTTGCGGACAGCTTTATGCGATGCGCTCGGAAGCCGCGCGCGCAATCAAGCTTCCAATAGGACTGCCCGTAGAAGACGGATTCATTAGGCACGCGATTATCACGTCTTTGTTCTCGCGGCCGGAAGACGAAAGCCTTATAGCTCAATCGCCGGAAGCGACGCATGTCTATCCATCAGAGCGAAGCATCGCGGCTCTTCTCAAGCATCAAACGCGGATCGTCATCGGCAGCGCCGTCAACGCAGCTCTTTTTCGCTACTTCATCCGGCTTCATCGGCAGGAAGGCCGCCAGCGGGTTCTGAACGAACTTTCTGCCAGCGCGAATTCGCCGCGCTGGTTGCCGGAGAAATTGAGAAAGCTGTTGCCGGATTCCCGTTTTGGCTGGGTGCCATGGCCATGGTTGTTTTCCCGGACGGCGGCATTTCTCAAGGGCGGCCCTTATACCGTCCGCAGGACAAGTATCGCGATACTGGGTTTCGGCATGGATTGCATTGTTTTTGTCAATTCCCAGTTCAAGATGGCGCGCGGGACCGGCGCCGGCCATTGGTGATACTGCTCATGCGCGCCAAATCCGTCCAAAGGCGCGGAAATAAATCGCGCCGGCAGGCCGATTTTCGAGCCTAGGCGGTTCGAGGGCCGCGGGTGCCCTTGGGTGATTCGCGGATTTCGACTTCGCGCTGCTGGCGTTGGGCCCAGCAGGCGTAGCTCCAATATTTGGGCTCTCGCCGTCCGAATTGCCGATTTTTATGAAGGGCGCGTAAGTTAATCGATGATGCTCAAGGGTCATAAAAATTTCTGAAATTTATCCACAGATTTGAACATCTGAACAATTTCGTTTTGGCATCACATTCCAAACACGATATCTCGCCAGGCTTATCGACGGATGAGCCTAATGATTCGCCGCGGGCGTTGGCGATGGCCCGTCATCCGACGCCTAAGCGTGGCATGCCTGTCTAACCGCTGCGTTCTCCCTGGATCGGCGAGAGCTACCCGGCTGGCCTACCCCAATCTCGCTGTCCAGTTCCTTTCGTATACATCTAAGGAAATTGGCATATGACCTCACTCGAAACCCGGCCATTCACCGCTTCTTCGAGTTGGAATACACCACTAGCCAGCGACGCAACTTTCACCAAACTGGGTTGGCCTTCTTCGACTGGGTATAACTACAGTGTAGCCTGGGATGGATATTCCCCTTCGGTTTACGTTGCTTCCGCTTCAGATCCGCTCGTCCAGGTCACTTACCCCGCGGGTTGGGGATATCCTGGCGGCACCATCAGCGTTCACATGCCGGCAGCCGCCAATGGCGCCGCGGGCACCGATGGTGAGCTGGTCGTCATCGATGGCGACATCGCGTACAATTTCTGGCAATTCAAACGGACCAGCACGACGACTGCGTCTGCCGTTTCGATGGCCTACGAAAATATCGTCACCGGCGACGGATGGGGCAGCAGTTCGCCCTTCCTGGCGGCGGGGATCACCGCCGTCGGGGCAAGCCAGCTTGGCGGCCTGATCGTTCAGGACGAAGTCAAGGACGGCTCGATCGATCACGCGCTGCAACTCGTCGTCGACGGTACGCTCGTCAAGGCGGGTGCCGTCGGCCAGGCGATCTCCAGCGACGGCGGCAGCGCGTCGGGTATCGTCAAGGAAGGGCAGCTTCTCGGCATTCCGCCGGGCACGCCGATGCCTGCCGGCCTTTCTCCGCTGGGCCAGCAGGTCTTCAAGGCCATGCAGCAATACGGCGCCTATGTCGTCGACGTCGCCGGTGGCGTCACCAACGTTCGTGCGCAGGCGAATGCCTTCGACGACGCGACGATGACCCAGCTCTGGCATGACATGGGCAGCATCACGCCTTTGCTCCAGGGCGTGAGCGGCGGTACCCCTTCGGGCAACACGGGCGGTTCGTCCGGCGGCAACGGCACTAATCCCCCGGTGACCACCCCGCCGGTCGTCACGCCCCCCGTCACCACGCCGCCGGTCACGACTCCGCCGACCGGCACGTCTCCCGATACGACCAAGCCGACCGTGCAGTGGGTGGCGGCCAACGGCCCCGGCGTCACGAACGGCACCGGCACGGTCCATGCCGGCGATACCGTCAGGCTGACGCTGAAGTTCAGCGAAGCGGTGAATGTGAGTGGTACGCCGACCCTGTCGCTCAACGACAAGGGCACGGCCAAATATGTGAGCGGCGCCGGCACCGATACCTTGCAGTTCGAGTACAAGGTAGCGGCCGGTCAGAACACGGCCGATCTGGCGATCAGCGCCTATAACCTGAGCGGAGTGAAGGACAAGGCCGGCAATGCGCTCAGCCTGTCGGGCGCCCCGTATCAGCCTGCCGGAACGCTGGTCGTCGATACCAAGGCCGCTGGCGACACCACGGCGCCGAAGGTCCAGTGGATCGCCGCCACCGGGTCGAAGCTCACCAACAGCAGCGGCACCGTCGGCGCTGGCGATACCGTCCGGCTGTCGGTCAACTTCAACGAGGTGATGACCGTCGACGGCACGCCGACCCTGTCGTTGAACAGCAAGGGCACCGCCAAATATGTCGGCGGCGCCGGCACCAGCACCTTGCAGTTCGACTACAAGGTGCAGGCTGGCGAAAAGGCGTCCGACCTGGAGGTCTCCAGCTACAACCTGAACGGCGTCAAGGATCAGGCCGGTAATGCCGTCAATGTTTCCGGGGCGCCGCATCAGCCCGCCGGAACGCTGGTCGTCAACGCCGTGGCCGCTGGCGACACCACGGCGCCGAAGGTCCAGTGGATCGCCGCCACCGGGTCGAAGCTCACCAACAGCAGCGGTACCGTCGGCGTCGGCGATATCGTCAGGTTGTCGGTCAACTTCAACGAGGTGGTGACGGTCAACGGCACGCCGACCCTGTCGCTGAACAGCAAGGGCACCGCCAAATATGTCGGTGGCGCCGGCACCAGCACCTTGCAGTTCGACTACAAGGTGCAGGCCGGCGAAAAGGCTGCCGATCTCGAGGTCTCCAGCTACAACCTGAATGGTGTCAGGGATCGGGCCGGGAACGCCGTCAATGTTGCCGGCGCGCCGCATCAGCCTGCCGGGACGCTGGCTGTTAGCGCAACGACGGCTGCGACGGTCGCGGCCAGCCAGCCGACGACGCTGGCTTCCGCGACCGATCTCGTCGCTCCGGCCGCTCCGGCGCCCGCCGCGACAGGCCCGGACACGGCTGCGACCTCGCCGGCCGCGGCACCGACTCCTTGGAGCGACTGGTTCGGCGGTCATGCGGCTTGGGGAGGCGACTTCTCCTTCGGCAACCGCAGGACGGTCGGCTATCCCGGTGCTGCGGAGTCCGGAGCCAGTGCTTCGGACGCCGGGGTCAACGCGTTCGACGGCGCAGCCACGGCTGCGCCGGCGCAAAGCTCCGCGATGTCCCGGCTGGCCTTGCTCGACCAGTATGCGGCGTCGAGTTTCGCCATCCCCGCGACGGGCACCACCGCCCAGGCGCAGGACTGGCTGAACAACACGGCTCAGACGCTCGCGAAGGCGCAGGCCTGACCGTGGGCGGGGCTGGGCAGGCCTTGCGCCGAGCCCGGCCTCGCCCGCTGCTTTATCCCACCGGAGCGTCCTACGCTCTCAATGCCGTGCACGCGGGGCTGTTCCCCGCGTGCACGCGCTCAACATCATCAATGCAGGGTCCGGCGATTGAAAAATCCCGATAACGATACCCATCCGATCTCTGACGACGGTCTCGTCGCGCTGCTCTTCATCCTGCGCGGTCAGGGCGTCAGCGTCCTTCCCGAGCAGATCCAGCACCAGTTCCCGGGGCGGCCCATCGGGGTCACCGAGATGGTGCGCTGCGCCAAGGGCCTCGGTCTCAAGGCGCGCGTTCTCTCCACGAACTGGGAACGCCTGGCCAAGACGCCGATGCCGGTGATCGCGGCGCTGAGCGATGGCGGTTTCCTCGTGCTCGGCCGTGTCGGCGAGGACAGCATCCTCGTCCAGGCGCCGAACGCTCCGCGCCCGAGCATGCTCTCGCGTGCCGAGCTGGAAGCGATCTGGGACGGGCGCCTCGTCCTGATGACGAAGCGCGCGACGCTGACCGATCTCGCGCGCCGCTTCGATATCACCTGGTTCATGGGCGCCATCCATAAATATCGCGCGCTCCTCGCCGAGGTGCTGGTCGCGTCCTTCTTCCTCCAGCTCTTCGGCCTGATCTCGCCGCTCTTCTTCCAGGTCGTCATCGACAAGGTCCTGGTGCATCACAGCATCAGCACGCTCGACGTGCTCGTGGTCGGGCTCGTGGCGATCGCCCTGTTCGAGGTCGTGCTCGGCGCGCTGAGGACCTATCTGTTCTCGCACACCACGAACCGGATCGACGTCGAGCTCGGCGCGCGCCTGTTCCGCCATCTGCTGGCGCTGCCGATCGGCTATTTCCAGGCGCGGCGTGTCGGCGATTCCGTCGCCCGCGTGCGCGAGCTCGAGAATATCCGCAACTTCCTGACCAGTTCGGGCCTGACGCTCGTCATCGACCTGTTCTTCACGCTCGTCTTCGTCGCGGCGCTGTTCTTCTACTCACCGACGCTGACCTGGATCGTGCTGGCCTCGCTGCCGGTCTATATCGGCATATCGGTCGGCGTGACCCCGCTGTTCCGGCGCTATCTCGACGACAAGTTCGCCCGCGGCGCCGAGAACCAGGCCTTCCTGGTCGAAAGCGTCACGGCGGTCGAGACGCTCAAGTCGATGGCGATCGAACCCCAGATGCAGCAGCGCTGGGAGGAGCAACTGGCGGCCTACGTCGCGGCGAGCTTCCGGGTGCTGAGCCTGGGCAATATCGCGAGCCAGTCCGTCCAGCTCGTCAGCAAGCTGGTGACCGCCGCGATCCTCTATGTCGGCGCCAAGCTGGTCATCGGGGGGGAGCTCTCGGTCGGCGAGCTCGTGGCGTTCAACCTGCTCGCGGGCCGCGTCAGCGGCCCGGTCCTGCGGCTGGCTCAGATCTGGCAGGATTTCCACCAGACGCGCCTGTCGATCGCCCGTCTCGGCGACATCCTCAACACCACGCCGGAGCCGTCCTACAATCCGAACCGGACGGCGCTGCCTGCGATCCGCGGCGACATCAGCTTCGAGCATGTCACCTTCCGGTACCGGGTCGACGGGCCGGAGATCCTGCACAACATCAACCTGACCATTCCGGCCGGGCAGATGATCGGGATCGTCGGGCCGTCCGGTTCAGGCAAGAGCACGCTGGCCAAGCTCGCCCAGCGCCTCTACGTGCCGGAAAGCGGCCGGGTCCTGATCGACGGGGTGGATGTCGCCCAGATCGATCCGTCCTGGCTTCGCCGCCAGATCGGCGTGGTCCTGCAGGACAACATCCTGTTCAACCGCTCGATCCGCGACAATATCGCCTTGGCCGATCCGGCCTTGCCGGCCGACAAGGTGATCGAGGCCGCCAAGCTCGCCGGCGCGCATGACTTCATCCTGAAGCTGCCCGAGGGCTATGACACGGTCGTCGGCGAGCGCGGCGGCAGCCTGTCGGGCGGGCAGCGCCAGCGCATCGCCATCGCCCGTGCGCTGGCGACCGACCCGCGCATCCTGATCTTCGACGAAGCGACCAGCGCGCTCGACTACGAGAGCGAGCACATCATCCAGCAGAACATGGCGCAGATCGCGCGGTCCCGCACCGTGCTCATCATCGCGCATCGTCTCTCGACGCTCCGGATGGCCGATCGCATCGTCACGATCGAGAGCGGCCGGCTGATCGAGGACGGCACGCATGAGAAGCTGGTGCGGACAGGCGGGCGATACGCCACGCTGCACCGGCTCCAGTCGGGCCTGCCGGAGAATAGCGGCGTCGCAGCGGGGGCAGGCCACGCGGGCATGCGCTCCGAAGCGGCGACGCTGCCGGCGCTGGCGGGCCACCAGCGCTGAGACGCCGTCTGATGATCGTCCTTTCCACTGTACCGGGGAACCCAGTGCTGCGTTGATCTCCGGATAGGGAGCCGCAGCAAGAAAAACGCCATGCAAGCGTCCACACATAATCAATCGGGGCTGTTCGCCCTGGAAATGCTGCTGCGCCTGCGCGGCGCCTCCGTCACGACCGATGAGCTTCGCCAGCAGATGGGCGAGGGGGACATCGGGCCGGCCGAGATTCTGCGCGGAGCGCGGGCCCACGGCTTCCGGGGCCGCTCCCGCTCCGTCGGCTGGGAGAAGCTCGCCGGCCTGTCGTTGCCCTGCATCGCCGGGCTTCGCAACGGCGGGTTCCTCCTGCTCGGCAAGGCCAATGAGGAGAAGGTTCTGGTCGTCGGCGCCGACAGCCCGCGGCCGGTCCTGATGACGCGGGAAGAGTTCGAGGCCGAATGGAATGGCCGCGTCATCCTGCTGGAGCCGGCCAAGGCGGGCTTGATCCCGCGCTTCGACGAGGCGGTGACGGAGCGGGCGCGCCAGGCCCTCGTGACGACGGCGCGCTGGGGCGCGGAAAACACCCGCAGCGCCGTGAGCGGCATCGCCATGCGCTCGCAGGCGCTGCAGCAGGCGATCATCACCCGCTCGACCGACGAGAAGCGCCTGCGCTCGCTGGAGCTCGCCTTCCTGCCGGCCGCGCTCGAGATCGTCGAGACGCCGCCGTCACCCTTGGGGCGCATCATCGGGTTCAGCATCATCTCGGTCTTCGCCGCGGCGCTGGCCTGGGCCTGTATCGGCACGGTCGACATCGTCGCCGTCGCGCCGGGCAAGATCATCCCGAGCGACCGGATCAAGATGATCCAGCCTTTCGAGACCGGCGTCGTGCGGGCGATCCGGGTCCGCGACGGCCAGAGCGTCAAGGCCGGCGACGTGCTGGTCGATCTCGACACGACCGCTGTCGAAGCTGAGCTCGGCCACCTGCAGGGCGACCTGATGGCCGCGCGCCTCGACATGGCCAGATTGCAGGCCGCGATCGACGACAAGGACAATGCCCTGGCGGCCTTCAAGCCGCCGGCGGATGCGCCGCCCGATCTGCTCCAGGTCTATCGCGGGCTGCTGATCAGCCAGAGCAGCGAGCAGAAGGCCAAGCTCGCCACGATCGACGGCCAGCTTGCCCAGAAGGTGGCGGAGCGCGACACGATCCAGGCCTCCGTCGACAAGCTCAAGTCGACGATCGTGCCGCTTCAGCAGCGGGTCGAGATTCGCGAGCAGCTCTTCCAGAAGGAGCTTGGCTCCAAGGTGACCTATCTCACCGAATTGCAGGACCTGGTCGGTCAGCGCCAGGACATCCTGGTTCAGGAGAAGCGCGGCAGCGAGACCAATGCCGCGGTCGTGGCGTTGATGGAGACCCGCACCAAGACCATCGCCGAATACGAGCGGACCCTGTTCGACGAGCTCAGCAAGGCCCGGCAGAAGGCGGCCGGCCTCGCGCGCGATATCGTCAAGACCGAGCAGCGCAAGAGCCTGCAACGGCTGACGGCGCCGGTCGACGGCATGGTCCAGCAGCTCGCGATCCACACGGTCGGCGGCGTCGTGACCCCCGCGCAGACCTTGCTCTACATCGTCCCGGCCGATAGCCGGCTCGAAATCGAGGCGATGATCTCGAACCGCGATATCGGCTTCGTCAGTGCGGGCCAGGCTGCGGCGGTCAAGGTCGATACCTTCAACTTCACGCGCTACGGCCTGCTGCACGGCACGATCCTGAGCATCTCACAGGATGCGATCGCGCGCGACAAGGCGCCCGGCAATGGCGGAGACAAGACGTCGGGGGCCGGGAACGAGAGCAGCGAGCCGCGTGGCCAGGAACTGCTCTATTCCGCCCGGATCTCGCTGGATCGCACGCAGCTCGCGGTCGAGGACAAGCAGGTCAATCTGTCGCCCGGCATGGCCGTGACGGCGGAGATCAAGACGGGCCGGCGGCGGATCATCAGCTATCTGCTCTCGCCGCTCGCCCGCTACCAGCACGACAGCTTGCGGGAGCGTTGAGCCGACGGAAGCATGGCTGCCGATGGCGGCCATGCTTTCGTGAAAGTCGAAACGCCGACAAGGGCGGGCGTCCCTTGCCGGCGGCCGATCCTCGCGCTGCTCTCAGAAAGACCAGCGCTTTGGATTGCTATTGGGAGTGCCGGCCATCACGGCGCGCGTTCGGCTGTCGAAGCCGATTTCGTCGAGGCTCTCGATCGAGAGCAGGGCGGCCAGCCTGGAACGGGCGCGGTTGATCCGGCTCTTGATCGTCCCGGTCGTGGTCCGGCACAGCGTCGCTGTGTCCTCGTAGGAGAGGCCGGCCGCGCCCACCAGCATCAGCGCCTCGCGCTGGTCGAAGGGGATCGCCCTGAGGGCGTAGCAGAATTCCCGGTATTCCATATGGCCTTCCTGCTCCGGCGCCGAGCGCAGCGACTCCGAATAGCAGCCATCGGCATCCTCGACCTCGTGGCGGCGCCGGCGTAGGTCGGAGAGGTAGCAGTTGCGCAGGATCGTCGTGAGCCAGGCGCCCATATTGGTGCCTGGCCGGAAGCTCTCGATCTTGCTGATCGCGCGCAGCATCGTTTCCTGCACGAGATCATCCGAGCGGTCGGCGCTGCGGCTCAACGACATGGCATAGGCCCGCAATTGCGGCTGGTGCGCCAATATCTGCTGTTGAAGGGAAGGGCCGCCTGCTCCGTTCTGTCCGGTATCGCCGTTCATGAAGGCCATAGTCGATCTCCCCACTCGAAACACGGGACGAAACAATCCACCGAACGCAACGGAACCGGGCTGGGAACCGGCTGCGCGGAGCGCGCAGCCGCTAGGTCACTGCTTGACGCCGACAGGCGTCATCATGCTGGTCTGCTCGAGCGTGCCGATGCCCAGCGTGCCCGGAAGGATGGTCCTCTGGATGCGCAGCACGTCGCCGGGCAGGAGTTCGGTGTTCTCGGTCGCGTCGATCGTCTGCGTCTTGCCGTCCAGCATGCGCACGACCACGAGGCTCTTGGTCTCGACGGCGCCGTCGGAAACGCCGACCAGGGCTGGCACGGTCACCTTGGCCTCGACGAGCAGGCTGCGGTTGGTGTCGAACCTGACGCTGACATCGTCGATATCCATCCGGACCTTCTGGACTTCGGCGGTCACCGCGGCATTGCGCTGGCTCTTGAGGTCGAAGATCCGCTGGTCGGCCTGCGTGATGTTCTGGCGCGAGCGCAGGATCAGGGTCTGGAAGCCCTGTTCGTTCATCTCGAGCTGGGCCTGCATGCGTTCGAGATTGGCGAGGCGGCTGATGGTCGTCAGGCCGCGCTTGACGAGGTTCCGCACCTCGACGAGCTCCCGCTCGACGCTGGCCGATTGGACCTTGTTGGCCTCGATCTGGCGCTTGATCGCGTCGATCTCGCGTTCGTAGAGGCCGCGATTCTGCTCCAGGCTGTCGATCTGGGTCTTCAGCGCGTCGACATGGATGTTGAGCAGCGAGCGCTCCTCGTCGATCAGTTGCCGCACGGCGGGATCGACCTGCGAGCGCAGGACGAGATCGTTCGAGAACTGGATGTCCGTCCGCATCGCGAGCTCGGCATTCAGCCGTGCCCGGCGTGCCGTCAGCTCGTAGTAGCGCCGGACCAGGTTGCGCATCTCGCCGCTGATGGTGATGCTGTCGCGGTCGAGCCGCATCAGGGCGGGGTCGTTGAAGCGCAGCCAGCCGCCGGCCAGGCTGACGACCTGCAGCACCGTCATCCCCGGGCGGAACTGGTATTCGCCGGGCTTCTGGACGTCGCCCAGCACATAGACCGGCCGCGTCTCGAGAACCTCGACCGAGGTGCCGGGCTTGTCGGAAATGCCCGAGCGCACGAAGCGCTCCGAGATCTGGGTCGCGATCTCCTTGGTCGAGAGGCCGGTGACCGGGATATCGCCGATCGGCGCGATCGAGATCGTTCCGTTCGCGCGGACCTTATAGTCGCCGCTCAGCTCGGGGTATTGGAAGACCTTGATCTTCAGCTTGTCGTCCGCGCGGACGATATAGTCCGACGTCGCGCGGACGGCATTGCCGTCGAGCATGCACAGCAGGAGCGAGGCTGTGCCGACGAGATTTACCCATGAACGGTTCCGCTTCATCATAGCATTTCTCCGTTTCACGCTGATCCAGCAGCCGGCTCGGCCGGCATTTCAAAGGCGAACGGGCTGCGGCGAGCCCCCACGACGGTTTCGGCTTTCCAGAGCTTGTCTCCGAACAGCCCGATCATCCGGCCGTCGATGCCGTTCAGGACCGCGCCGATGAAATCCGTCGGCATCGCCCCCGAGATGGCGAAGGCGCGCTCGATCCGCTCGACATCGGCACCGCCCCATTTCATCACCAGCAGGATGCCGTCGATGCTCTGCGCGGCGATGCGGAAGGCGGCGCCCTGTTCGAGAGGCGGCAGGCCGACGACGATCAGGTCATAGGCGGCGAGCGACTTGCGGCCGCAATGCATCCACCAGTTCGCGCAGCCGTCGCCGCCGGCCGAGGCCGCGATGGTCAGGACGTCGGGGCCGCCCGCATCGTCGTGCCAGAGGTCGCCGTCGCGCGGCTCCGGATGGCTGTCACCGGGAATTGCCGCGCCGGGCGTTGCCGTCGCGCCCCGGCCTGCCTCGACGAGCAGCACTTTCTGGTTACGGGCGGCGGCCTCGGCGAAATGCCGCGCCACGGTCGTCGCACCGTCTCCGGCGATCGGCGATGCGATGCCGACGACGCGCGCCTTCGCCGCTTCGGTGGCCACCGCCATCCGCAGAAGCGTCTGGGTCAGCAGAGGGGCGGGGTGGAGCCCGTCCTGCGCCGCCTGGGCGCGAAGGGCGTTGCCGCGGCCCGAAGGCACGGGCTTCTCGCGTGAGAGCCAGGGAATCGCGCCGAGGCACTCCAGCCCGAATTGCTCGACCTGCGCCGCCGTGCGGATCGACCTGTCCCTGAGGTCGAGGAGCAGGGCAAGCACCGCCCCGATCCCGAAGCCGGCGGCGAGCGCACCGAGCAGGACGAGAATCTTGCGGGGGCCGTTAGGGTTGTCCGGGATGAGGGCGGGCGTCATCACATAGACGGCCGGACCCAGTCCCTGGAGGCGCTCGCGCAGGAGCGGCGAGCGCTCGCCGTCCTGATCGGCGCTGACGCGCGCCTGCAGCATGACCTGGCTGATCTCGCTGGCGATCAGCGCGGACTTTTCCGCTGCGGACGTGGTGACCTTGAGCTGGATGGCATGGCTCGTCCCGACCCGCTGCAGCGCGACCTGTTTCGCGAGGGATTCGATCGCGATTTCCTGCCGGTTGCGGCTCTCGTCGGGCGACGTTTGCCGCAGGCCGAAAAGGTTGCGGACCAGATCCAGGGGCAGCGTCGCGGCAGGGACGAATTCGGGGTCGTCGGCCAGATCGAGGGCGTTGACGACCTTGGCGAGCGTGCCGCGCGAGCGGATGATCTCGATCTCGTTCTCGACCTGGGTGAGATCGGCACGCCCAAGCGAAACGACGAGCTCCGAGCCGGGCTGGACTTCCTTGACGTAGACCAGGAACTGCGTCGTGGCGGTATAGGCCGCGCCCTTGAGCAGGATGAAGGCCCCGGCAGCCGCTAACGATATTGCGACGCAGGTGCAGATGATTTTCCAGCGACGGCGGAGCGTGAGCGGTCCGAGCGTCGACGATGGCTGACGGTCAATACGATAGCCCGGCATGGGGACTTCCGTTCTCTATCCACCGATCGAGCCATGCCCGCATCACGCATCGCCGCTCGGGAAGCCAAATTCAAGGTTGTCTCGCCTCGGACGGAGGACGATCAGGCATAGGCAATCGAAGGCCTGTTCATTGCAGTTTGGCGGATAGAACTTCGATGGCTTGCGTCGGAGGTGCGTTGGGAAGAGCGAGCGCAACGCGCTCGGAATCCACCACCCGCGCCGCCTTCATCCAGACGAACACTCGGTTCCAGACCTCCCAATTGATTTCTTCCATGATCAGGGCGTAGTCCGCTGGGCTGAGATGACGGAGAAGCAGCTCCGCCACCATGCGAGCCCGGTCGCCGCCGGCATTGCGGCGCCGCTCTCCGGAAGTCCCCAGAAACCCGGAAGGGATGAAGGACGAGGAGAAGCCTTCGCGCAGCGGGTCGTCATCGGCTTTCGCCTTTGTCCGCCCGTTCGCGCCCGAGGCCTGGGCGTACAGGTCGCTGCGCGACACATGCTCGCCGTTCTCGATGCGTTTCAGGATGGTGTCGCGAACCGCAGGCGGGGTCTTCTTCGAGAGATAGACCCGCAAGGTCGATGGGAGCATCAAGGCGACGAGTTTCGTGTCGGTTTCCGCCTCGCGGGCAAGCTTCATCAAATCCTGGGCGGTTCGGATTTTGAACTCGCAGGATTTTTCGACCCATTTGACGAAGGCGCCATGAGGGGTTTTTGCTTTGACGCGGAGAAGCTCGCGGCCGATCTCGATGGCATGTTCGGTCGCGGAACGACGAAGATCCTTGATCTTCTGTGCGGATGCTTGTAGCTCCGCTGCCGAAAGTTGGGGTTCCAAGATTTTATCGCCCGAAGACACAGCATCACCCTCAACTAACCAGAAACAGCATTCAGGTTACGTCAGGTTAGGTGCGTGGCGAAGCGAGCAAAGGGATTCCCGTTCGCACAGGAGAGGTACCCCTTTCGGATTACTCGTTTTTGCCAGGAGAAATGCTGGCCCCGGGGGGAGGCGGCTCCCGTTCCGGGACCGGAGAGGTCCTGCGCCGGGCCGAAATCCTGCACGGAATCCGCGATGGATCGGCTGCCTGCATGAGACCGCGCGATCGGGCGTGGGCATCCATCCGAGGGCGGGTTGCGCCAGGATGGCGTTCCACAAGCGCTCCGCTGTCGGCGGCAACCGCGCCCGCGAGCGGAAGACATGGAACTCGATCGGGATATCCCAGGCCTTGTCGCGCGCGAGGGCCAGCATCGCAGGGAGATCCCCGCCCTCAACCCCGGCTTCGCGGCTGGGGGCTTGCGCGATGTTTCCCCTTGGGGAAAGGCAGGGGTGTTGCAGCCGTCGGACCACAGTCAGCCGGGCTTCCCTGCCAAGGTGGCGCCCGCGCAACGGACAAGCCCGCGCCCGGCCTCTCGGCAAGCGCGCGAAGGGCCGGCATGACCTCCGTATCAGTGCAGGATAACCCCGACTTGGTAGCGTCGGGATAAGGCATTGTGAGAGCCGGTATGCGAGACCGCCTTACGGAAGCGGGTCTCCCTAACTCATTCTCAATGCTCGTCTCTTTCTCCTGCTGAGGAAAAAGAGTGGTGCCCAGGAGAGGACTCGAACCTCCACGCCCTTGCAGGCGCCAGCACCTGAAGCTGGTGCGTCTACCAATTCCGCCACCTGGGCAACGGCGGTTCGTTTACGGGGGCCGAGTCGTCCTGTCAACGGCCCTGTCGCGGCGAAATGAATTTGTTTTCGGGGAGCCTGTGGAAACCCCATTCGAACAGCTCGCGCCGATCGGCCGATTATCCGGCCGGGCCAGTTAGCTGGCATGGCACGTTCCGGGCTTCACTTCCGGACAGGGTGCAACGCCGCAGGGCGTGAGGCGCGGGCGGGCCCAGCCGCAAAAGGCATTTCACTTTGGCGGAACATGATCTAGGAGGGCAGAAGCATTCTAAACGGAGCTTTCGCAATGGCTTCCCAAGCCCCGGCCCAGCAACTCGTCACGGTCTTCGGCGGCTCCGGTTTCGTCGGCCGCCATGTCGTGCGCGCGCTCGTCAAGCGCGGCTATCGGGTGCGCGTCGCCGTGCGCCGGCCGGACCTCGCCAATTTCCTCCAGCCGATCGGCACCGTCGGCCAGATCCACGCCGTACAGGCGAATCTGCGCTATCCCGCCTCGGTCACGGGGGCGGTTAAGGGCGCCGATGCCGTGGTCAATCTGGTCGGCATCCTGCAGGAGCAGGGCCGCCAGAACTTCTCGGCCGTTCAGGCGAACGGCGCCCGCGCCGTCGCCCAGGCCTGTGCCACTGTCGGCATCAAGCGGCTGGTCCATGTCTCGGCGCTCGGCGCCTCCGCCGAATCGGCTTCCGCCTATGCCCGTTCCAAGGCCGAGGGCGAGGCCGCCATGTTCGCCTCCGTGCCGGGCGCGATCGTGCTGCGGCCGTCGGTGATGTTCGGGCCGGAAGACACTTTCTTCAACCGTTTCGCCTCGCTGGCCCGGATGCTGCCGGTGCTGCCGCTGGTCGGCGACGGCGCGACGAAGTTCCAGCCGGCCTTCGTCGGCGATGTCGCCGAGATCGTCGCGCGCGCCGTCGACGGCGCGGTCCAGGGCGGCCGCGTCTACGAACTCGGCGGGCCGGAGGTGCAGAGCCTGCGCGAGATCGTCGCGGAGGTCTGCAAGGTGACCGGCCGCAAGCGCCTGCTCGCGCCGCTGCCCTTCCCGCTGGCGCGGCTGATGGGCAGTGTCCTCCAGGTCGTCGATACGCTGACGCTCGGCCTGATCCCCGACGAGCTGGTCATGACCCGCGACCAGGTCACGCTGCTTGCGAGCGACAATGTCGTCTCGCCGGAAGCCAAGGCCGAGGGCCGCGATTTCGCTGGGCTCGGGCTGGCGCCGACCTCGTCCGAGGCGGTGATCTCGTCCTATCTCTGGCGCTTCCGCAAGACCGGCCAGTTCGACACGCTCCAGGCCCGCTGAGCGACGGACGGAGCTGGCCTCGTGTCGTTCGACCTCGTCATCTACGATTGCGACGGCACGCTGATCGACACCGAGACGCTCTATGGCGAGATCAGCCTCGCCATCTGCCGGGAGATCGGCCTGAGCCACTGGACACTCGACCATTATGTCGAGCAGCTCGTCGGCATTCCCTGGGCCGACGGCATGAAGATCATCGAATCGGCTTTAGGCCGTCCGCTTCCGGCCGATTTCGAGACGCGGATCGAGGATGCCGTCGCGTCGCGGCTGGAAAGCGAATTGCGTGTGCTTCCCGGCGTGCGGGAAGCGATCTCCGCCATGGCGGAGCGCCGCTGCGTCGCATCCTCGACGGTGCTCGAGCCGCTGCGCCGCAATCTCGTGCTGGCGGGCTTGAGCGACCTGTTCGAGCCTCATGTCTTCTCAGCCTCGCAGGTGGCGCGCGGCAAGCCGGCGCCGGACGTCTTCCTGTTCGCGGCGTCGCAGATGGGTGCGGAAGCCGGGCGCTGCCTGGTGCTGGAGGATTCGGTCCCGGGTGTGCTGGCGGCGCGTGCGGCCGGCATGCAGGTCGCCGGCTTCACCGGCGCTTCCCACGACAAGCGGCGCATGCGCGAACGGCTGCTGACCGCCGGCGCGGCTGCCGTCGTCGATGACTACAAGGATTGGCCGGGAGAAGCGGCGCGCCTCGCGGACCTGCGCGCCGCCTGAGCGTCCCGCCTCAGAGCATGCTGGGCAGCACGCGGTCCGGCGGCTTGTGCCCGTCCATGAAGGTCTTGATGTTGACGATGACCTTCTCGCCCATGTCGGCGCGGCCTTCATGCGTGGCCGAGCCCATATGCGGGAGCACTACGACCTTGTGCTGGCGTGCGAGCTTGAGCAGGCGCGGATTGACCGCCGGCTCGCTCTCGAACACGTCGAGGCCGGCGCCGGCGAGCTCGCCCGCTTCCAGCATGCGGGCCAGCGCCGTCTCGTCGACGACCTCGCCGCGGGCGGTGTTCACCAGGATAGCGTCAGGCTTCATCAGCTTGAGGCGGCGCGCCGAGAGCAGGTGGTAGGTCGCCGGCGTATGCGGGCAGTTGACCGAGACGATGTCCATCCGCGCCAGCATCTGGTCGAGCGAATCCCAATAGGTCGCGTCGAGCTTCTCCTCGATGCGCGGGTCGACGCGGCGGCGGTTGTGATAGTGGATCGACAGGCCGAAGGCGGCGGCGCGCTTCGCCAGCGCCTGGCCGATGCGGCCCATGCCGACGATGCCGAGGCGCTTGCCGGTGATGCGCCGGCCGAGCATCCAGGTCGGCGACCAGCCGGCCCAGTCGTCGTCGGGGATGACGCGGGCGCCCTCGGCGATGCGGCGCGCGACGGCAAGGATCAGCGCGATCGTCATGTCGGCGGTGTCGTCGGTGAGCACGCCCGGCGTGTTGGTCACGGTGATGCCGCGCTGCACGGCGCTGGCGACGTCGATATTGTCGACGCCGTTGCCGAAATTGGCGATCAGGCGCAATTGGTCGCCGGCCTGCGCGATGATGGCGGCGTCGATCTTGTCGGTGACGGTCGGAACGAGCACGTCGGCGGTCTTCACGGCCTCGACCAGCGCTGCCTGCGACATCGGCTTATCGTCGATGTTGAGCTGGGCGTCGAACAATTCGCGCATCCGGGTTTCCACCACGGCGGGCAGTTTGCGCGTCACCACCACCAAAGGCTTCTTCTTCGACATGGCGGTCACACCTCCGTCATTGGCCGTATCGGCCTGATATCCTCAACCCGCCATTAACCCTGGTGGCCCAGGAATGGGAGTTGTTGCGCGGCACCATATGCGTGTCTAGGCGGCGGCGCGACGGATGACAACTTGCCCCTTCGCCGGGGGGCGAGTGGAATACGAAGGAGAATGGCGCCATGAAGGTCCCGTCGATGCGCTGCCTGTCCCTGGCTGCATTGGCCCTCATCGGCTTGCCCGCGATCGCGTCGGCCCAGGACATGCAGGCCGGATCGGTCACCGGGCTGCCGGTGCCGCGCTATGTCAGCCTCAAGACGGACCGCGTGAACCTGCGCGAAGGCCCTTCGAAGGAGCACCGCACGCGCTGGGTCTATCAGCGCGCCGGCTTGCCGATGGAGGTCACCGCGGAATTCGAGACCTGGCGCCGCGTGCGCGATGCCGACGGGACCGAGGGCTGGGTGCTGCACAGCCTGCTGTCCGGCCGCCGCACCGCGCTCGTCGCGCCCTGGTCGAAGAAGAAGGACGAGATATTCCCCATGCGCAGCGCCGCGAACGAGGAGGCGGCCGTCGTCGCCCGGCTGCAGCCCGGCGTCGTCGCCAGCGTAGCATCCTGCACCAACATGTGGTGCCGGGTCAGCGTCGGCAACGTCAACGGCTTCATCCGCCAGGAGCGCCTCTGGGGCGTCTATCCGAACGAGAAGGTCGACTGACGACCTTACTGCCGCGCCAGCACCATGACCGGCCGGCCGCGCCCGTCGAGCAGGGCGAGCAGGCCGGAGCCGCGATGGATATCCCAACGGCGGACCTTCCCGAGCCCGTCGAGGAAGCCGCGCTCCTGTGCCATGATGTCCGGCGCACAGGCCATCATCGTCGAGACCATGCGCGAGAACCGGATCGCCCGGCCTTTGAGCGTGGCGTTGCCGCCGAAGCCGTTGCAGCCGCCGCGGCCTGACACCTTGCCGTCTGCCGCGATCTCCAGGGTCGTGGAGATCGCGGTTGGAACATCCTTGCCGCCGAGGCTGGCGAGGCGCCAGCTTCCCACGGGGGAGGGCGCTGCCGCAGGCGGCTGATCCTGCCCGGAGACGCGCTCGACCAGGATCTCCGTATCGTCGGGGCCGCCGGCCAGGACCGTGTGCTGGGTCGTGTTGATGAACAGCAATTGGCCGCCATCGGTGATCCGGGCCTGGAGGGCGTAGCGGTTTCGCGGCACGATCCGGCGATCATCGAAGCGCAAGGTCCAGCGCGCCGGGATGCGGCGGCCGGAAACGCGCGTCCTGGCGATGGCGCGCGAGGGCGCATCGGCCAGCGAGATGTCGAGGAGCGCGACCTCGATCACCGCTGTGGGTGGCAGCGCCATGCGCTCGCGATAGAAGACGGTGCCGCGCATCACCCGAGGCGCGGCCAGCGCCGGCGTGGCGGGAGCGGCGGCTGCGAGCAGAAGGCCTGCAAGCGCACGGCGCGAGATCGGCGAATCGGTGAAGCGCATGGACATCGTCTCCGGGAGCGGAGGAGAGGCGGTCAGCCGTCGATCTTGCGCAGCCGCACCACGACGTCGACTCGTGCGATCTCATAGCCCTCGGGCGGGACCGGCAGGGTCGCGACGTCGATCTCGTCGGCGGGGATGTCGATCACCCGGTTCTCGCCGTCGACCACGAAATGGTGGTGGTCGTGATCGGCCGTGTCGAAATAGGCCTTGGCGCCGTCGAGGGTCAGTTCGCGCAGCAAGCCGGCCTCGGTGAACTGGCGCAAGGTGTTGTAGATCGTCGCGAGCGAGACCGGAATCCGCTCCTTCATCGCCTCTTCGAACAGCATCTCGGCGCTGACATGGCGCTGGCCTTTGGCGAACAGCACCCAGCCCAGCGAGACGCGCTGGCGGGTCGGCCGCAATCCGACGCGCCGGAGCTTCTGGCGGATATCGTGAAAGGGGCAACCCTGCCGCGCCGGCATCCCGTAGCCTTGGTCCTGGGAGGTCAGGTCGCTCATGCCGTATTCTTGCCCCTTGTGCACAACGAGATTCGGATGCTCCGCCAGTCGAGTGGATCTTCCTAGAATAGATGTAAGGTCTCGGTTCCGGCGTCGCAAGCGCGGAACGCCGTGGCGCTCCTGACGACCCCTGTCCGGCATGGCTCCCATAACGCCGAACCTGTCGCAGGCGGATTTTGAGCGTCCATCTCGTGGAAGCGCGCCTGCGCCCTTTCGTTTCCGGCTGACGCTGTGTTAGCACGGCAGGCGAGACGCCGGCCGAATCCAGCCGGTGCCAGGGAGCCTAACGGGAATGCAGCGTCAGTCGTCTTTCAGCTACGAGGAGATCCTCGCCTGCGGTCGTGGGGAACTGTTCGGGCCGGGCAATGCGCAGTTGCCGCTGCCGCCGATGCTGATGTTCGACCGGATCGTCGCGATCGCCGAAGAGGGCGGCGAGCACGGCAAGGGCATGGTCCGCGCCGAGTTCGACATCAAGCCCGACCTCTGGTTCTTCGATTGCCATTTCAAGGGTGACCCGGTGATGCCGGGCTGCCTCGGGCTCGATGCGCTCTGGCAGCTCACCGGCTTCTTCCTCGGTTGGCTCGGCCTGCCCGGCCGCGGCCGCGCGCTCGGCGTGGGCGAGGTCAAGTTCGCCGATCAGGTCCTGCCGACCGTCAAGAAGGTCGTCTACGGCGTCGACTTCAAGCGCGTCTTCAAGTCGAAGCTCGTCCTCGGCATCGCCGATGGCTGGCTCGAGGCCGACGGCAAGCGCATCTATACGGTCAGCGACATGCGCGTCGGCCTGTTCAAGCCGGAAGCGGCCTGAGGAAAAACGTAAGCCGGCCTTGCGTGCAGCTGCCGCTCGGTCCATTTGCGCGATAGGAATCCAGAAGCGGCGGGGCTTGGTCCCGCCGCGTGCTGACAGCTGGAGTAGCGAGCATGAGACGCGTCGTGGTCACCGGGATGGGCATCGTCTCGTCCATCGGCAACAACACGCAGGAGGTCCTGGCCTCGCTGCATTCGGCGAAATCGGGCATCTCCCATGTCACCGACTTTGCCGAGCACGGCTTCCGTAGCCAGGTTGCCGGCGTGCCTTCGCTCGATCCCGCGACGGTGCTCGACCGGCGCGCCATGCGCTTCCATGGCGGCGGCTCGGCCTGGAACCAGGTCGCGATGGAGCAGGCGATCGTCGATGCGGGCTTGGAGCCGGCCGAGATCAGCAACGAGCGCACCGGCATCATCATGGGCTCAGGCGGTCCCTCGACCCGTGCCCTGATCGACGCCTATGACAAGGCCCGCGAGAGCGGCTCCTCGAAGAAGGTCGGCCCCTTCGCCGTGCCCAAGGGCATGTCCTCGACCGCCTCGGCGACGCTGGCGACCTGGTTCAAGATCAAGGGCGTCAACTATTCGATCTCCTCGGCCTGCGCGACCTCCAACCACTGCATCGGCAATGCCTACGAGCTGATCCAGTGGGGCAAGCAGGACATGATCTTCGCCGGCGGCTGCGAGGAGCTGGACTGGACGCTCTCCGTCCTCTTCGACGCGATGGGCGCGATGTCCTCCGACTTCAATGCGACCCCGGCCCGCGCCTCGCGCGCCTATGACGTCGCCCGCGACGGCTTCGTCATCGCCGGCGGCGCCGGCGTCGTCGTGCTGGAAGAGCTGGAGCACGCCAAGGCCCGCGGCGCCAAGATCTATGGCGAGATCGTCGGCTATGGCGCCACCTCTGATGGCTACGATATGGTCGCTCCGTCCGGCGAGGGCGCGGTACGCTGCATGCGCATGGCGCTGGAAGGCGTGAAGTCCAAGGTCGACTACATCAACCCGCACGGCACCTCGACCCCGGTCGGCGACGCCAAGGAGATCGAGGCGATCCGCGAGGTCTTCGGTGCCGGCGACAAGGCGCCGCCGATCTCGGCGACCAAGTCGCTGACCGGCCACTCGCTCGGCGCCACCGGCGTGCAGGAGGCGATCTATTCGCTGCTGATGCTCAACAACGACTTCATCTGCGAGAGCGCCCATATCGACGAGCTCGACCCGGCCTTCGCCGACATGCCGATCGTGCGCAAGCGCATCGACAATGCGGGCCTCGGCACCGTGCTCTCGAACTCCTTCGGTTTCGGCGGCACCAACGCCACCATCGTGATGAAGCGGCTGGAGGTCTGAGAAGCGCCATGCTCTTCATGGTGATCGAGCATTTCGATCAGGCCCGTGTGAAGGACGTCTACGCCCGCTTCCAGCATAGCGGGCGGATGGCTCCGGCCGGGCTGCGCTATGTCGATAGCTGGGTCTCGGCCGATCTCGGCCGCTGCTTCCAGATCATGGAATGCGACGATATCGCCCTGCTGCAGGAATGGGTCCGGCAGTGGAACGACCTCGTGCGTTTCGAGATCGTGCCGGTTTCCACTTCGAAGGCAGCCGCTGCCGCGATCAACAAGACTGACTAGCTGTTTCCCGCACCGGCAATGGCCGGGCAATGCGGATATGCCGTTCAGAGTTAGACCGACCAGACCAGCCGACTGTCCTTCCGTTCTCCCGCCTTCGGGCCAGATCCTGAAGCCGCTTCCGAGTTTGCCATGCTCCCGCTGATGCACAACAAGCGCGGCCTCATCATGGGCGTCGCCAATCAGAATTCCATCGCCTGGGGCATTGCCCGCACCCTGCACGCCCATGGCGCCGAGATCGCCTTCACCTACCAGGGCGACGCGCTCGGCAAGCGTGTCCGGCCGCTGGCGGAGAGCATCGGCTCGAAGCTGGTCGTGCCTTGCGATGTCGAGGACGCCGCCTCGGTCGATGCCACCTTCGCGGCGCTGGACGAGGCCTGGGGCGGCGATCCCGAGCGCAACACGCTCGATTTCATCGTTCATGCCATCGGCTTCTCCGACAAGAACGAGCTCAAGGGCCTCTATGCCGACACCACCCGCGAGAATTTCTCGCGGACCATGGTGATCTCCTGCTTCTCCTTCACCGAGATCGCCAGGCGCGCGGCGGAGCGCATGCCCAAGGGCGGCAGCATGATCACGCTGACCTATGGCGGCTCGACCCGGATCATGCCGAACTACAACGTCATGGGCGTCGCCAAGGCGGCGCTGGAGGCGAGCGTGCGCTATCTCGCCGGCGATTACGGCCCGCGCGGCATTCGCGTCAACGCGCTCTCGCCCGGGCCGGTGCGGACCCTGGCCGGCGCCGGCATCTCGGACGCGCGCGCCATGCTGTCTTGGCAGCGTGCCAATTCGCCCTTGCGCAAGTCGGTTTCGCTTGAAGAGATCGGCGGCTCGGCGCTCTATTACCTCTCGGATCTCTCCGGAGGTGTCACCGGCGATATCCATCATGTCGATGCCGGCTATCACATCACCTCGATGCCGGTGCTGGATTCGCTGCGCGCGGCCGATAGCGGCAATGGCGACTAGCCGGAACCCGCAGGCCGGAGCGCGGTTTTCCTTTGATCGAAAGGAAGGTGCGCGATGGTCATGGTCAAATACGAGGTGGTCGAGCACGACGGCGGCTGGGCCTACAAGGCAGGCGGCGCGCTGTCGGAAACCTTTCCGACGCATGACGCGGCCTTGAAGGCGGCGACCCGCGCCGCCGCGCGCCAGACCGTGGCGGGGAACACCGACGGGATCGTCTACCAGGACCAGAACGGCCGCTGGCACGAAGAGCTGGCGGATGGCCATGACCGCCCCGCGACCCGCGTGGTCGACGGCGGCTGAGCGTCGCTTCGCTGTTGTGACCGGCAACAGGGCCGCAGGGCGGCCCTTTCGCTTGGCCCGCCGACGACACCTCAGCGCGCGGTGAAGAAGGTCAGAAGCACCTTGTTCTTTTCGCCGAGCAGGCAAAGGAAGCGGCGCGGCTTGTCCGAACGGTCGGTCCGCAGATAAGCCTCGCTCATGACGATCCGCGTGACCGGAATGTCCTCGATCTTCGATTCCGAGACTGCGACCGTGGCGCCGTCCTCGTCGATATAGATGTCCTTGATCTCCGGCTCCTTGGCGTGGAGCGTCTGCAGCGCGGCCGCCTTGCAGGTCGCGACCTCCGGCGTTGCCGGCTTTTCGCTTTTGGGAGGGACTTCCTGGGCGAGTGCCGCGACGGGCGCGCAGAGGGCGACGGAGATCAGGACAGTGGCGAAAAGGCGCGACATGCGGGAGCACTCGGGTTGATCGGTGAGTGCTGAACGCGCGAACGCGGCCCAGGTTCATGAAGCGGCTTGCCGCGGTTCATGAGGCGACCATTGATAAAGCGTGTCTTCCCGTGCGCGCTGCGGCGCGCAGTGCCGCTGCGCAGACACGGGACCGTGTGCCGGATTAGGCTCCGTTTCTCAAGATCGGAGCTGATATGACCGCCCGCATCTACGCCGTCTACATCCTCGCGATGCGTAAGGACGGCCGCTCTATATCGGCATCACCAGCGATATCGAGCGCCGGGTTGCTGAGCACAAGTCCCGCGCGATCACAGGACACGCGGCCAAGTAAAACATCGAGCGCCTCGTCTATGTCGAGACCTTCGATGACCCGAACCAAGCGATCGAACGCGAGAAGGTTCTGAAGACGTGGCGCCGTGCCTGGAAAATCGCGCTCATAGAAAAGGAAAACCCGGCGTGGTCTGACCTCGCCGGGTGATTGGAGTCTCTATCGTCTTGCGATCCCGCATCTGCGCCGCAGCACTTCGTGCTGCAACGCGTGCGGGATGACACCCGGAGGCGGCGCGTCGCAGCGCTCGCGAGGCGCGCCGCGATAGTCGGGCTTCAGAGACCCAGCTTCTTCTTGCGCTGGCCGAGCGTGCGCAGGCGCAGCGCATTCAGCTTGATGAAGCCGGCCGCGTCGCGGTGGTCATAGGCCACGGCGCCTTCCTCGAAGGTGACGAGGTCCTGGTCGTAGAGCGAGTAGTCGCTGGAACGGCCGATGACATGGACGCCGCCCTTGTAGACCTTGAGGCGCACGTCGCCCGTCACGAACTCCTGGCTCTTGTCGATCAGTGCCTGCAGCATCTCGCGCTCGGGCGAGAACCAGAAGCCGTTATAGATCAGCTCGGCATATTGCGGCATGATCTGGTCCTTGAGATGGGCCGCGCCGCGGTCGAGCGTGATCGACTCGATCGCGCGATGCGCCGCATGCAGGATCGTGCCGCCGGGCGTCTCGTACATGCCGCGCGACTTCATGCCGACGAAGCGGTTCTCGACCAGGTCGAGCCGGCCGATGCCGTTGTCGCGGCCGAGATCGTTGAGCTTGGCGAGCAGCGTCGCGGGCGAGAGCTTCTCGCCGTCGATCGCGACCGCGTCGCCCCTCTCGAAGGAGACCGTGACGATCGTCGGCTTGTCCGGCGCGTCTTCCGGCGAGATCGTGCGCGAATAGACGTAATCGGGCACCTCGACCGCCGGATCCTCCAGCACGCGGCCTTCCGAGGAGGCATGCAGCAGGTTGGCGTCGACGGAGAAGGGCGCCTCGCCGCGCTTGTTCTTGGCGATCGGGATCTGGTGCTGCTCGGCGAAGGCGATCAGCTGCTCGCGCGAGCGCAGGTCCCATTCGCGCCAGGGCGCGATCACGACCACGTCGGGCTTGAGCGCGTAGGCGGTCAATTCGAAGCGGACCTGGTCGTTGCCCTTGCCGGTTGCGCCGTGCGAGACGGCGTCGGCGCCGGTCTTCTCGGCGATCTCGATCAGCTTCTTGGCGATCAGCGGCCGCGCGATCGAGGTGCCCAGCAGATAGACGCCCTCATAGGCGGCGTTCGCGCGGAACATCGGGAAGACGTAATCGCGCACGAATTCCTCGCGCAGGTCCTCGATATAGATGTTCTCCGGCTTGATGCCGAGCAGCAGCGCCTTGTCCCGCGCCGGCCCGAGCTCCTCGCCCTGGCCGAGATCGGCGGTGAAGGTCACGACCTCGCATCGATAGGTGGTCTGCAGCCATTTGAGTATGATCGAGGTGTCGAGACCGCCGGAATAGGCGAGGACGACCTTTTTCACGCTGCTGTCAGCCATCTGTTCATTTTCCTGCTAGAGCGTTTTCAAGCGAAGTGGATGCCGGTTCGCATGAAGAAAATGCGACAAAACAACGACCTAGAGCATCTCCACGGTTCGGAGAAACGCGAAGATGCGTCAACAGCCCCCATGGGCCGCGTTTCGGACGCAATGGCGCACTATCGCAGCACTCGGGGCGAAGCAATCGGAACCTTCTGATCGATCCCGCGTCGTCCATTGATGGATCGGCGCCGGCGGGTGCGTCGTCCCTCCATTCCACAGGCACCCATTTGCGGTGCTTGCGGTCGCGTTGCGAAGAGCGCAGGCTCGATCGGGCGCGACACGACATGACGACCTGTTCGGAGGCTGAATGCCGAATCGTCCCGTTCTGGACTTCTGGTATGAGTTTGCGTCGCCCTATTCCTGCCTGAGTGCCCTCAGAATCGAGAAGCTGGCCGGAGATGCCGGTGTCACCCTGCGCTGGCGCCCCTTTTTGCTGGGGCCGATCTTCGCGGCGCAGGGCTGGAACACCTCGCCCTTCGCGCTCTACCCCAGCAAGGGCCGCTATATGTGGCGCGATACGGCGCGTCGTGCGCGGCGGCAGGGGGTGAACTTCGTTAAGCCGGAGAACTTTCCCCAGAATTCCTTGACCGCCACGCGTTTGGCCCTGGCCGGTCGCGACGGCGGCTGGACGCCAGCTTTCTCGCAGGCCTTGTTCCGGGCGCAGTTCTCCGAAGGAAAGAACATCTCGGAGGAGGCGGTGCTGGCAGCAGCGTTGAAGGAGGCTGGCAGCGAACCGAACGTCGCGATGCCGCTTTCGCGCAGCGAGGAGGTCAAGGGCCGGCTGCGGGCCGAGATCGAATACGCCAAGTCGATCGGCATCTTCGGCGCGCCGTTCTTCGTCGCGGGCGACGGCGAGCTGTTCTGGGGCGACGATCGTCTCGAGGAAGCGCTCGAATGGGCGCAGGACGGGCGTTGACATCATGATCCTGGACCGGCGTCGCATCCTGATGGCGGGCGCCGGCCTGTGCTTCGCGTCTGCCGCGCGGGCGCGCCCGCCCTTGCCCGGCGATGCGCCGGCCTATGATGCACGCGAACTCACGGATGTGCCCAATGCCCCGGCGATCGGCCGTCGCTACTGGTCGCCCGGCCTCAACGAGGGCTATGTCCCGCAAGGTCTGACCGTGTTCGGCGACGAGATCCTGATCGCCTGCTATCGCAGCACCGAGCGAGACCAGGATACCGGCCCGGCACGGGTGTTCCGGCTTGCGCGCCGAGACGGGCGCCTGCTCGGCAGCTTCGCGCTGCCGGCGACCTATGGCCATCCCGGCGGCCTCGCCACGGCCCGCGACACGCTGTTCGTCGCCAATTCCGGCCGGCTGCTGGCGCTGGATTTCAAGGAATCCTGCCGGACGGGCGAATGCGCGCCGTTGAAGGAGGTGCGCGTCGACAAGCAGATGGGGCCATCCTTCCTGGCGGCTTTCGGAGATGCGCTCTGGTTCGGCCCCTATCGCCGTGAGGGCGCCCCGAACCTGCACGCCGTCCCGGTTGACCGCATCCTGGCCGGCGGCGAGGCGCCGATCGGCCTGGGCGACAGCCGTTCCATCCTGCCGCTACCGCTCTTCGCGCAGGGCGCGGCCTTCGACAGGGCGGGCAAGGTCTGGATCTCGCAGAGTTCCGGCAACCGGCCAGCCTTCCTGTCGCAGCTCGATCCCGCGACGGGCGGAGTGCTCGCGCGTTATCCCGTGCCCGGCGGCATCGAGGATCTCGGCCTCGCCTCCGACGGCAAGCTCTGGGCTGTCAGCGAAGCCGGCACGCAGCGCTGGAACCGCTGGAGCACCTTCTATCCCGTGGTTTTCGAGATCGACCCGGCGAAGCTGGTCGCTTGAACTTTATTGCGAGCCTGGCCCCTGCGGGGACCGGGCCCATGGCCCCCGCGCCGCGGTTTCCTCGACCATCGTCGGCAGGTCCTGGCGCTCGCCGATCTTCGGTGGATGGGGCGGCATCGCCGGCATCCGCCCGCCGGCGGTCTCGATCAGCGCCTGCACGCGCTTGGTGACGGAGGGGTGGGTCGAGAACAGGTCGGCGAAATCGTCCGGGTCGTTCTCGAAGCACATATCCATCACGCCCGACGGCACGCCCTCGATATCGGCCCGGCCGGAAATCTTGAGCAAAGCGGAGATCATCGCATCGGGGTTCTTGGTCAGTTCGACCGCCCCGGCATCGGCGAGATATTCGCGCGAGCGCGAAAGCGAGAGCCGGATCAGCACGGCCAGGAACCAGGAGATCGCGATCACCGCGATGCCGACGACGATGGCAAGCCCGTTGCCCTTCTTGGCATCGTCGGAGGACACCCTGATCCGGCTGCGCCCGAAGCCGCGGAAGACGAGTTCTCCCACGAACGAGACCACGCCGGCGATCACCACGGCGATCACCATCAGGCGGACATCGCCATTGCGGATATGGGTCAGTTCATGCGCCAGCACCGCCTCGACCTCGGCGTCGTTGAGCTGGGCCAGCAGCCCGGTCGTCACGCTGACCGTGAACTGGCTGTCGTTGACGCCGCTGGCGAAGGCGTTCAGTGCCTCGCTCTCGACGATGGCGAGCTTCGGCATCGGCAGCCCGCGCGAGATGCAGAGGTTTTCCAGTATCCGGTAGAGCTTGGGATTGTCCTCACGCGCCAGCCCCTTCGATCCCGTGACCGCGTTGATCATCGCGACATTCATGCGGAAGCCGATAAAGACCCAGAGCATCGCCGCCGCAGTGATGAAGGGGAACCAGGAGCGGAAGACGCGGGCCGCCTCGCCGAAGGCGGTGCGCCCGCGCGGCACCCCGCCATAGCCAAAGGCGACGAGCAGCAGGCCCCAGGCGGTGAGGTAGACCAGCAGGAAGAGGCCGGCGATCAGGAGGTTCGACCTGATCCGGTTGTTGCGCTGGTGGGTATAGAGCCCGAAGGCCTGGGCCATCGCAGCCGCTCCCGCTGCCTCGAAGGACGCGCCGTCAGAACTTCACGCTGGGCGCGACCTCGATCTGCGCCCTGGTCTCGGGGCCGACATCGAAGAATTCGCGCTGGGTGAAGCCCATCTGCGGGGCGAACAGCACGGCCGGGAAGGCCTGGATCGCGGCGTTGAACTCGCCGACCGCATTGTTGAAGAAGCGCCGCGCCGCCGCGAGCTTGTCCTCGACATTGCCGAGATCCACTTGCAGCTGCTGGAAATTGGCGCTGGCCTTGAGGTCTGGATAGGCCTCGCCCAGCGCCAGCAGCCGGCCGACGGCGCCGGAAAGCTGCTGCTCGGCGGCGGCCTTGTCATGGACGCTGCTCGCCCCTTGCGCCGCGTTGCGGGCGGCGATGACGGCATCGAGCGTCGATTTCTCGTGGGTCGCATAGCCCTTCACCGTCTCGACCAGGTTCGGGATCAGGTCGTGGCGCTGCTTCAGCTGGACGTCGATATCGGCGAAGGCCTGATTGACGCGCTGCCGCATCGCGACGAGGCCGTTATAGGTCATGATCAGATAGACGACGAGGACGACGATCAGCCCCAGAATGGCCCAGCCCATGGCACTCCTCCCAAATCGCAGATGAAATCCGCTTGTAGCCTTGCATGAAGCATGAGGCCGGGGAAGCTACGCGATATCGGGTGGTGCGGGCTCCCTCGAATAGGGGATGCCGCGTGATGCGGCCTCGCGTGGGCCGAATGGGGCGATATTGATGCTCCCGGCCGGGCTTCGGCCTTGCTCCGGCGCCCGGCTTGCAGTACATCGCCCCTGTCCGAAGGGCCGTGATCGATCATGCGCCGGGGGCGGTCTGCAAGACCTGCTCCCGTTTCGTGTTTGAGCCGGGCCTGCCGGATACGGATCGAGCCGCTGGTCCTGGCGCCTCCGCTGCCCCCGCCCGACGGGGAGGCGGAAACCTCCGAGAGGAGGTGCCGACGGCCGCGATCCGGATCGCAGCACCAACCACGGCGCCCATGCCGGACATCCGCGGGATACGCGGCCGGCTCCCAGGAGATTACATGTCTGCAGTTGAAAGCTACAGCGCGGGTCGCGAGGATTTCGCCGCCCTGCTCGAAGAGTCCTTCACCCGGAACGAGGCCCTCGAAGGCTCCGTCATCAAGGGCAAGGTCGTCGCCATCGAGAAGGATATGGCGATCATCGACGTCGGTCTGAAGACCGAAGGTCGCGTCGCGCTCAAGGAATTCACCGGCCCCGGCCGTGAGCAGGAACTGAACGTCGGCGACGAGGTCGAGGTCTATCTTGACCGGATCGAGAACGCGCTCGGCGAAGCCGTCATCTCGCGCGACAAGGCTCGCCGCGAAGAGAGCTGGGTCAAGCTCGAGAAGGCCTTCGAGGCCCGCGAGAAGGTCACCGGCATGATCTTCAACACCGTCAAGGGCGGCTACACCGTCGATCTCGACGGCGCCGTGGCGTTCCTGCCGCGCTCGCAGGTCGACATCCGTCCGATCCGCGACGTCGGCCCGCTGATGGGCCAGCCGCAGCCCTTCGAGATCCTCAAGATGGATCGCCGCCGCGGCAACATCGTCGTGTCGCGCCGCACCGTCCTCGAAGAGACCCGCGCCGAGGCTCGTTCCGAGCTGGTCGCCTCGCTCGAAGAGGGCCAGGTCATCGACGGCGTCGTCAAGAACATCACCGAATACGGTGCGTTCGTTGACCTCGGCGGCATCGACGGCCTGCTGCACGTCACCGACATGGCGTGGCGCCGCGTGAACCATCCGTCCGAGGTCGTGACCATCGGCCAGACGGTCAAGGTCAAGATCATCAAGATCAACCAGGACACGCACCGCATCTCCCTCGGCATCAAGCAGCTGCTGGCCGATCCGTGGGATGGCATCGCCGAGCGTTACCCGGTCGGCACCCGTCTCAAGGGCCGCGTGACCAACATCACGGACTACGGCGCGTTCGTCGAAGTGGAGCCGGGCATCGAAGGCCTCATCCACGTCTCCGAGATGTCCTGGACCAAGAAGAACGTCCACCCCGGCAAGATCGTCTCGACCTCGCAGGAAGTCGACGTCGCGATCCTCGAGGTCGATCCGGTCAAGCGCCGCATCTCGCTCGGCCTCAAGCAGACCCTGCGCAACCCGTGGGAGCTCTTCGCGGAGCAGCACCCGGCCGGTTCGACGGTCGAGGGCGAAGTCAAGAACAAGACCGAGTTCGGCCTGTTCCTGGGTCTCGAAGGCGATATCGACGGCATGATCCATCTCTCGGATCTCGACTGGAACCGTCCGGGCGAGCAGGTCATCGAGGAATACAAGAAGGGCGACGTCCTGCAGGCCGTCGTTCTCGATGTGGACGTCGAGAAGGAGCGTATCTCGCTCGGCCTGAAGCAGCTCGGTGGCGATCCCTTCGTGGATGCCGGCGAGTTCAAGAAGGGCCAGATCGTCACCTGTGAGGTGGTCGAGGTGAAGGAGTCGGGTCTCGACGTGAAGATCGCCGACACCGACATGATGACCTTCATCAAGCGCGCCGAGCTGGCCCGCGATCGCTCCGAGCAGCGCCCCGAGCGCTTCGCGGCCGGCGAGCGCATCGACGCCCGCGTCGTGCTCTTCGACAAGAAGGCTCGCAAGATCCAGGTCTCGGTCAAGGCTCTCGAGATGGCCGAGGAGAAGGAAGCGATGGCCCAGTACGGCTCCGCCGATTCCGGTGCCTCGCTCGGCGACATCCTGGGCGCGGCCCTCAAGAAGGCCACGACCACCGACAAAAAGTGAGGTTTCGGCTGCGTCAGCAGCCGGACATCCAAGACAGCCCGCGCGGAGCGATCCGCGCGGGCTTTTGTTTCGAAACACACCCCGTCATTCCGGGGCGGGCCGAAGGCTCGAGCCCGGAATCCAGAACCAATGACACCGACCCGAAGACGCTGAACGTCGTTCCGCCTTCTCGTCCACTGCATCGGTTCTGGATTCCGGGCTCTTCGCTTCGCGAAGCCCCGGAATGACGGTGGTGTTTCCATGCATCAGGAGAAGCGCCATGACCCCCGCCGCCATCGGCATCGACTTCGGCACCACCAACAGCGTCGTTGCGCTGGCTGGCGCCGACGGATCGGTCATGACGCGCTCCTTCGCCACGAAGCAGGGCGCGGTCGACGCCTATCGCTCGGCGCTGATGTTCTGGCGCGAGGGGCGCCCCCCTGAGACCCGCATCACCCATGTCAGCGGTCCCGATGCGCTCGACATGGCCTTGGGCATGACGACCGAGCATCGCTTCCTGCAATCGCTCAAGACCCATCTCTCAAGCCGCGCCTTCCAGGAGACCCGGCTCTTCGGCAAGCTCTTCAAGCTGGAGGACCTGATCGGCGTTTTCTTGTCCGATCTCACGACGGACCTGCCCGGCCATGACACGCTGCCGCTGGTTTCCGGCCGCCCGGTCGTCTTCGCCGGCGAGCGTCCGGACGAGGAGCTGGCGGTCGGTCGCCTGAAGGGCTCCTATGGCAAGGCCGGCATGAACCAGGTCGATTTCGCCTATGAGCCGCTCGGCGCCGCCTATTGGTACGCCCGCGACCTGAAGACGCCGCAGACCATGCTGGTCGCGGATTTCGGCGGCGGCACCAGCGACTTCTCGGTGATGCGCTTCGAGCCCGGCAAGCGCGGCGGCCTTGAAGCGATCCCGCTCTCACATGCCGGTGTCGGCGTCGCCGGCGACACCTTCGACTACCGCATCATCGAGCATGCGGTCTCGCCTGCGCTGGGCAAGGGCACGGATTACCGCTCCTTCGGCAAGCTCTTGCCGGTGCCGGCCCATTATCACGCTGCCTTCGCGCAATGGCACAAGCTCTCCCTGATGAAGAGCCGCGAGACCATGGCCGAGCTGAACGCCCTGATCCGCGAGGCGGTCGAGCCCGGCAAGCTCGAGGACCTGCTGACGGTGATCGAATACGATCTCGGCTACGAACTCTACCGCGCGGTCTCGGCCACCAAGGTCGCGCTCTCCGACAAGGAGGCGACGACGCTGAGCTTCAACCAGATGGGCGTCACCATCGAGAAGCCGATCCGCCGCGCCGATTTCGAGCGCTGGATCGCCGACGACGTCGGCGCGATCGAGAGCGCGCTCGACCGCGCGCTCGCCGAGGCCGGGCTCGGTGGCGACCGCATCGAGGCGGTCTTCATGACCGGCGGCACCTCCTATGTCCCCGCCGTGCGCAGCCTGTTCGACCGTCGCTTCGGCGCCGGCAAGGTGCATATCGGCGACGCCTTCCGTTCCGTGGCGAGCGGTCTCGCCCTCCTTGCGCTCGATCGGGCGCGCGCCTCGGTCGCGGCCTGAGGCGGCGCCTGGCGCCTTGCCCGGCCGGCCCGGCGGGTCTACATCACGGACCCAGTCCCAGGAGCCTTCCGATGTCATCCGATGCCGATCTGCTCGCAGACCGTCGCAGCCTGCGCCGCAAGCTGACGCTCTGGCGCGTCCTCGCCGTGCTCGGCGTCATCGCCGCGGCGGTGATCGGCGGCTTCGCCTGGAAGGGAGACAGCCTGTCCGGCCTGTCGAGCCCCCATATCGCACGCATCACGATTTCCGGCTTCATCTCCGGTGACCGCCGCACGCTCGACCTGATCAAGTCGGTCGAGGACAGCAAGGCCGTCTCCGCCGTCGTCCTGCGCGTCGACAGCCCCGGCGGCACCACGTCCGGCTCCGAGGCGCTGCATCTCGCCCTGCGCCAGCTCGCCGCGAAGAAGCCGATGGTCGCGGTCGTCGACGGCCTTGCGGCTTCGGGTGGCTACATCGCCGCGATGGGCGCCGACCGCATCGTCGCGCGCCAGACCTCGCTCGTCGGCTCGATCGGCGTGCTCTTCCAGTTCCCGAACGTCTCGCAATTGCTCGACACCGTCGGCGTCAAGGTCGAGTCGATCAAGTCGAGCCCGCTCAAGGCCGCGCCGAGCGGCTTCGAGCCGACCTCGCCGGAAGCGCGCGAGGCCCTGCAGCGCGTCGTCAACGACAACTACACCTGGTTCAAGGACATGGTGCGCGACCGCCGTCATCTCGCCGAGAGCGAGGTGACCACCGCCTCGGACGGGCGGGTCTATTCCGGCCGCCAGGCCCTGGGCCTGAAGCTCGTCGACCAGATCGGGGGCGAGCAGGACGCCATCGCCTGGCTGGAGCGCGAGAAGAGCGTCGCGAAGGATCTGAAGGTCCGCGACTGGCGCCGTCGCAGCGAATCCTCCTCCTACGGCCTGTGGAGTCTCGCCGAGGCGATGGCGCGTGGCGCCGGCCTCGATGCGCTTGCGGCGACGATCGCGCGGGCGGCCGACCAGCCGGTCGGCTTACGGCTTGACGCGCCCTTGGCGCTCTGGCAGCCTGCCGCTGAAAAGTGATGTTGATACAAATGGTTATACTCCAGCGATGATTAAATCCGAACTCGTTCAGCGGATCGCGGACCGCAACACCCACCTCTACCAGCGCGACATCGAGAACATCGTCTCGGCTATCCTGGACGAGATCGTGAAGGCGCTGGCGCGGGGTGACCGGGTGGAGCTGCGCGGCTTCGGTGCCTTCTCGCGCAAGGGCCGCTCGGCCCGCATCGGCCGCAACCCGCGCACGGGCGACGCGGTGGAAGTCGAGGAGAAGTTCGTCCCCGTCTTCAAGACGGGCAAGGAGCTGCGCCTGCGCCTGAACGGCAAGGATTGAGCGCAGGCGCCTTTCAGGGCTGGTTCCATCTCCAGCCCTCATCCCGAGGAGCCACGGCGGCGGCGCCTCGCAGGATGGTCCGGGACGCTCCGGTGGCATCCGGAGCATCCCCTCGAGACACAAGCCTCCGGCTTTCTCCTCAGGATGAGGGCTCGCACATGCAAAGGGCACAAACCCGATGAAGGCCTTTTTCAAGGCACTGGTGCTGGTTCCCGTCGCGCTGGTGATCGTGCTGTTTTCGGTCGCCAATCGCGGAGCGGTGCGCGTTTCGCTCGATCCCTTCAGCCGCGACCTGCCGGTGCTTTCCTATGAAGTGCCGCTCTTCGTGGTGGTGCTGGCGGCCATCGCCGTCGGCGTCCTCGTCGGCGGCCTGGCCTCCTGGATCGCGCAGGGCAAGCACCGCAAGGCGGCGCGCCGCAACCGCCGCGAGGCCGAGGCACTGCGCTCCGAAACACAGGCGCTGCGCTCCGCCGTGCCCGACTCGGCGCTGCCGGCACTGACCAACGGACGGAATTGATGCGACTTTTCGATGTGGCCGAGATTGACGCGGCCCTGAGCTATCCCGGCCTGATCGACATTCTCGACGACGCCTTCCGCAGCG
Organism: Allobosea sp. ASV33; assembly: GCF_016428755.1. Taxonomy (GTDB): domain Bacteria; phylum Pseudomonadota; class Alphaproteobacteria; order Rhizobiales; family Beijerinckiaceae; genus Allobosea. Next base: position 13,407 of record NZ_JAELTI010000010.1, on the reverse strand, counting down.
AGGTCATCGCACCCAAGCGCGGCCAATACGCGATCCAGCGGCCGGACGAGACCGACGCCATCCTGCTGACCATGCCGGCCTGGAGCGGGCCGGACGTCACCAATCCCTATATCGGCACCAAGATCGTCTCGGTCTTCTTCGGCAACGGCAAGCGCAACCTGCCGGGCGTCATGGGCGCCTATCTCCTGATGGACGGCGCGACCGGCAAGCCGCTCGCGGTGATGGACGGCAACCGGCTGACGACCTGGCGCACGGCGGCGGCGTCCGCGCTGGCCTCGCGCTACATGTCGAACCCCGCGGCCAGCCGCATGCTGATGGTCGGGGCCGGCGCGCTCGCGCCCTTCATCATCAAGGCGCATCGCTCCGTCCGCCCGCTGACGGAGATCGCGGTCTGGGCCAGGCGTCCCGAAGCCGCGGAGGCGACCGTCGCCGAACTGGCGAACGACGGCATCGAAGCCCGCGCCACGACCGATCTCGAAGGCGAGGCCCGCACCGCCGACATCATCTCCTGCGCGACCAACGCGACCGAGCCCTTGATCCACGGCCACTGGCTGAAGCGTGAGGCGCATCTCGACCTGATCGGCGGCTTCACCATGCAGATGCGCGAGGCGGATGCCGATGCGCTGCATCGTGCGCGGGTCATCGTCGATTCCAGCAAGGCGATCGACGAGGGCGGCGATGTCGCCGTCGCGATCGCCGAAGGCAGCTACAGCGCCGACAAGGTGGCGGGCACGCTGGCCGATCTCTGCCATGGCCGGATCGCCGGGCCGGTCGAGGGCGGCGGGATCACGCTGTTCAAGTCGGTCGGCGTCGCGCTGGAAGATCTGGCGGCTGCCGTCGCCGTCTGGGAGAATCGTTCCTGAAGCCTGGGGCGACCGGGCCGCGGGAAATCCCACCGTCCCGATCGCGAGGCCTTTCGTGCAGCTTGGCTGACGGTTCGCCCGTCAGGCTCAGGCGATGCGTGCACCGCCAATGGCGCCGAGCAGCCACAGGATCAGAACGATCACGATCACGAGGCCCAGAACGCCGCCGAGCCCTGCCGTTCCATAGCTGCGATGGCCGTAATAGCCGCCGCCGCCCAGAAGCAGGATCAGCAGCACGATGATGAGCAGGGTGGACATGGCGAACTCCCGTTTGGAGGCGCCTCGTTTCGGGCGCGGTCCAGCGGGAAACGCCGGCTAGGAACCCGCGGTTCCCTTAGATCATCGTGCGACCGATAGGGCGCGATAACGATGATCTATCGATGCGTTATCGCATCGGATTTGTCCGAAAAGTGGAATCCACTTTTCGGCCCGATGCTTCAGCGTCGCCGTCACTCGGCCTTGATGCCGGCTTCCTTGATCAGGTCGCCCCATTTCTTCAGCTCGGAGCGCAGGAAGGCGGCGAGCTCCTCCTGCGTCCAGCCGCCGGGCTCGGCCGCCAGCGCGTCCATCTTCGCCCGCAGCGCGGGATCGGCGACGCCGGCCTTGGTGTCGGCCTGGATCTTCGCGATGATCGCGGGCGGTGTCTTGGCCGGCGCGAACAGGGCGAACCATGAGGAGACGTCGAAGCCCGGCACCGTCTCCGCGATCGGCGGGAATTCCGGCGCGGTCGGTGCGCGCTTCGCCGTAGTAACGCCGAGCCCGCGGATCGCGCCGGCCTTCGCCTGCGGCAGCGCCGAGGTGATGTTGTCGAAGATCAGGTCGACGCGCCCGCCCATCAGGTCCTGGATCGCCTGGGCCGAGCCACGATAGGGGACATGGACCATCTTCGTGCCCGTCAGCTTCTGGAACAGCTCGCCGGAGAGATGCAGCGAGGTGCCGACGCCGGAGGAGGCATAGGTGAGCTTGCCCGGATTGGCCTTGGCATAGGCGATGAGCTCGGCGACATCCTTCACCGGCAGGTCGTTGCGGACGACCAGCAGATTGGGCACCAGCGCAACCATGGTGATCGGTGCGAAATCCTTGATCGGGTCGTAATTGACCTTGGCGTAGAGATACTGGTTCGTCGCGAGCCCGACCGAGACGATCAGCAGCGTCTCGCCATTGGGCTCGGCCTTGGCCACGGCTTCCGTCCCGATATTGCTGCCGGCGCCGGGCCGGTTCTCGACGATGACGCTCGTGCCCCATGTCTGGCCGAGCTTGTCCGCGATCAGGCGGCCGAGCACGTCGGTCGCGCCGCCGGGCGTGAACGGCACGACGAGCTTGACGACCCGCCCCTGCGGCCAGGGCTGCTGGCTGAGGCCGACGGAGGGGGCGGCGAGCAGGGCGCTGGTGCCGGCGAGAAGCGCGCGGCGGTCGATCGTGACGGTCATCGATGGTCCTCCCGGAGCGGCGCGCTGCGTCGCCTTTCGCGCAAGGCTGCAATTCGCCGCGGCGCTTGTCCAGCCATCGCGCTTGACCGCCATGGATGGTCGCGGCGATTCTCCCGTCATGCGCACCATCGCCCGAATCGCAGGCTCTCTCGCCGTGCTCGCCCTCCTGCCGTCAGCGGCGCTCGCCCAGTCGACCGCCGACCAGGAAGCGAAGACCCGTGCCGCCAATATCGCGGCCTGGCCCGATGCGGCCCGCTCGCTCTTCGGCCAGAAGACGGAGCCTGCGAGCATGCAGGCCCGCGCCATCGGCTCCTATGCGCGCGGCTGCCTTGCCGGCGCCGAGGCTTTGCCGGTCGACGGGCCGAGCTGGCAGGTCATGCGGCTCAACCGCAACCGCAACTGGGGCCACCCCGCCCTGATCGATTATCTGGAGAAGCTCGCCCGCGACGTGCCGCGCATCACCGGTTGGGCGGGCCTGCTCGTCGGCGACATGTCGCAGCCGCGCGGCGGGCCGATGCTGACCGGCCATGCCTCGCACCAGATCGGGCTCGATGCCGATGTCTGGCTGACGCCGATGCCGCGCGGCCGTCTCGACCGCGAGCAGCGCGAGAATATGTCGGCGGTCAACATGGCCCGCTCGGACTGGCGCGATGTCGATCCCCGCAACTGGACCCCGGCCCATACCCGGCTGATCCGCGCCGTGGCGGCCGAGCCCAAGGTCGAGCGCATCTTCGTCAATCCGGCGATCAAGGTCGCGCTCTGCCGCGAGGCTGGGGCTGACAAGGGCTGGCTGGACAAGGTGCGGCCGATCTGGGGCCACAACTACCATTTCCACATCCGGCTGGCCTGTCCGGCGGGCATGGCGAGCTGCCAGGGCCAGGAGCCGCCGAATTTCGGCGACGGCTGCGGTGCCGAACTGAGCGGTTGGGTCGAGCGCCAGCACGACGCCATCTTCAACCCGCCGAAGCCCAAGCCCGGGCCGAAGCCCAAGCCCAAACCGCCGATGTCGCTCGATGCCCTGCCGCCGGAATGCCGGCAGGTGCTGGTCTCGCGCTGAGAGATCAGTTCGATCTTCGTGTTGTTCTGAATCACGTGTCATTCCGGGCTTGACCCGGAATCCATCGGAGGGAACTGCGCCTTACGATGGATTCCGGATCGGCGCCGCTGACGCGGCTTGTCCGGAATGACGGACAGGGTGTCGTTCGTGCTCGTCAGCGCCGCGGCGGCACGCGCGCCGAACTATAGGCGAAGGGGTCGCGCTCGGGGCTGATCGGCAAGGCTTCCTCCGAGCCCTGCTGGTCGACGAAGCCGGAGCTGCCGCCATCGCCGAACGCGGTTTCCTCCTCCGAGGGCTCGACGGCGCCGGGCAGGGAAAGCGGCCCGCGCCGCTCGCTCGGCAGAGGCTGCGGCTGGTAGTGCCCCTGTTGCTGACGCGCGTCGTATTGCTGCAGGAAGCGCTGCTGCGCGTCGAGGCTGTTGTCCTGGCCGCGTCCGTTGTTGGCGACCGGATAGCCGCCCTGCACGGCGCCGGGCGGGCGCAGGCCGCCGCTCGGCTGGCGCAGCATCGACTCCCCGGCATAGGCGGTGGCGGTCTGGCTGTTGCCGCGCTGGGATTGAGGCGCGGGAGCGCCTTGCGCCGAGATATAGGGGCGTGCCGGGTCCGGCGGCGGCAGGTTGTAGTTCGGCGTGTATTTGATGATCGGCTTGCAGATGTGCCGGCCCTTGGAATGCCGGGCGAGGTCGATATGGAGATGGTCGTAATGCATCGGGTCGGCGCCCGGGCCGAGCACCGTGCCGAAATAGGTGCAGGCGCCGACGAAGATCTCGCGCAGGAAGTTCTGTTCCTCGGGCGAGCCGCGCCAGCCCTCCTTGACCGTGACGACGCGGTTGTCGTTCAGCCGGAAGGAGAACACGTCGACGGCATTGCCGAAGGCATGCTCTGAGGTGCGGGTCGTCGCCGTGCCGTTGTTCATGGCGCGGCAGGAATAGGAGCCGGACCGGATCTCGATCACCTGCGCGCCGAGGATGTTCATCGCCGCAGGTTGCACGACCTCCGCGAACCACTGGTCGGTGGTCGCCACGACCGGACAGGCCAGCAGGGCAGGGCTCGTCAGGCTGACGTTGCCGTTCTGCAGGGCTGTGACCTTCAGGGGCTGCTGCATGCCGCAGGTCCCCGGCCCGTCGATCGGCTTGCCGCGCAGGCTGACATAGGAGGAGAGCTGCACCTGGCGGGACGACATGCAGGCGGCCTCCGCCTGGTCGCGCCAGGCGGCGCGCTGGGGCTTCTGGAATTTGCCGCAGCCCGCCAGGCCGGTTGCGCCGGCGATGCCGAGTGCGATGAGGGCGAGATGTGCGCGTCGCATGACCATTCAAATGCGAAGCGCTTGGTGAACGGTTTCTCAACCGACTGCGTCCAGGCCGCCACAGGCGCATTAACTTTGGCGCTGTGGTGAACGGGGCCTTAATCGCGCGTTTTCGGCCTTAACCAAGGCGGTTTTCCTGGCGCGGAGCCATCGCGGCGATGTCGACAAGATCAGCGCCGCGAGTGCCGAGGTTAATTATGGCGCAACCGTGGCGAAGCGCCGGACAGTGCTCGCGGCGAAATCGCGCAGCCAGAAATATCCCCAAATCTAATCAAAGATTTAACCCTTGATTAAGGGTGATCTACCCTGCATCCCGGCCCTGCCACGATGTCGCCCCCTTGCGGCCTCCGTCAGTTCTGCTAGCTTCCACGACAGGTCAATGACACAGGAGGGTGTGATGAGTGTCACGCTACGTCTCGACCGATTGATCATGGGTGCGGCTTTCGTTTTCATGATGGCGATCGTTCTGGGAGCGTTCTGACAACGGGTCAGGCTCGAAGTCGCTAGGACCACAAGAGCAATAAAAGCAGCGCCGCCGGGTAATCCCGGCGGCGCTTTCGTTTGTGGCTGGGACGTCGGAGGCGAAAGCGCTCAGCTTTCCGGACAGGCCGTTTCCGACACGTCCCAGGACATCATGTTGACGACCCGCCCGCAGGTCGCGACCCGGGGGCCTTGCGTGGTCCTGATGCAGGACTTCAAGCCCTCGGCGATCTTGCGGCCACCGTTCCAGCAGAAGCAGAGCGGCTCAGGCGCCTGGGCGAGGCGCGGCTTGTCGAGCGCGACGGCGGCATCGCCGGCTGCCGCCGCTTCGCTGAACAGGAGGATGACAGCGAACGCGAGCATGCAGCTCAGCACGCGATGTCGGTGAGGCCTCGGTCCGGATCCGGTCATGGCTCTCTCCCTGCGCCTCGCATGGCGAGACTACCCGGAGCTTAACATATAGGCCCGTTCGCAACGAATGATTATGTACTGGTTTGAAATAGTAAGGCATTTCAGTCTGTTAGCCGGATGGGGCCTTGCGCGGGATGCAGGCTCTCTCCATATTGTGTGCCGGTGGGCCCATTGTGGGCCCCGGGAGGAACAATGTCTCTGATTTCGCTCGCCCGCCGTGGACGTGCCGTCGCCCTGATCACCGGGGCTCTGTTGCTCGTGCCGCTCGTTGCCGAAGCCCGTCCGGGCGGCGGCCGCAGCTCGGGCAGCCGTGGGTCGTTCACCAATAGCGCGCCGCCGTCGACCAATACGACGCCCGGCGGCGCCCAGACGTTCCAGCGCTCCGCGCCGTCTTCGCCCGCTTCGCCCTCCATGGCAGGCCCCTCGGCCGCCGGCGCGGCTGCGCAGGCCGCCCGTCCGTCCTTCGCGCGCAACATGATGATGGGCATCGGCGCGGGCCTGCTCGGCGCGGGCCTGTTCGGCATGCTCTCAGGCTCCGGCTTCTTCGGCGGCCTGGCTTCGCTTGCCGGCATGCTCGGCTTCCTGCTGCAGATCGGCCTGATCGCGGGCATCATCATGCTCGCCATCCGCTTCTTCCGCCGCCGTTCCGAGCCGCAGCTCGCCGGCGCGGGCGCGCCCTATGCCCGCCAGGGCTATGACGCGCCGCAGCCCCAGCAGACTGCTGCCCGCATGGGTGGTTTCGGTGGCGGTGCCGCCGCTGCCGCCGTGCAGCCGCAGCCGATCGAGCTCGCGGGGGATGATTTCAACGCGTTCGAGCGCCTGCTCGGCGAGATCAACGCCGCCTATTCGAGCGAGGACGAGGCCGGCCTGCGTCAGCGCACGACGCCCGAGATGTTCGGCTATTTCGACGAGGATCTCAGCGACAACGCCCGCCGCGGCGTCGCCGACCGCGTCTCCGACGTCAAGCTGCTGCAGGGCGACCTGTCTCAGGCCTGGCGCGAGGGTGATCTCGACTACGCGACCGTCGCGATGCGCTTCAGCCTGATCAACGCGGCCTATGACCGCAAGACCGGCAAGATCGTCGACGGCAGCTCCACGCAGCCTCAGGAGGTCAGCGAGTACTGGACCTTCGTGCGCGAGCGTGGCGGCGCCTGGAAGCTCTCGGGCATCCAGCAGGCGGCCTGAGCGCCGACAGCGTGAGGAACACGAAGCGGCCGGGGCAACCCGGCCGTTTTGCTATAGGCGGCTTTCGGGTGTTCCGCTGGCGAAGCCCGGCCTATTGCGCTACTGGCGAAGATATCTGCCGTCGCAGAGCCAGACCGGAGCCCCCCTTCCATGAGTGATATGCGTCTCGTCGTCGTCGGGGCCGCCGGGCGGATGGGCCGGATGCTGATCCGTGCCATCGATCAGGCGCAAGGCTGCACCCTCGTGGCCGCCATCGAGCGCCCGGGCTCCCCCGTGCTGGGCGACGATGCCGGGATTCTCGCCGGCCTGCCGGCCTCCGGCGTCAAGGTGACGAGCGATGCCGCCGCTGCCTTTGCTTCCGCCGATGGCGTGCTCGACTTCACCGCGCCGGATGCGACCGTCGCCTTCGCCAGGCTGGCGGCTGACGCCGGCATCCTGCATGTCGTCGGCACCACCGGGCTGGAGCCCAAGCATCTGGCCGAGCTGGCCGAGGCGGCCAAGCGCACGCCGATCGTCCGCTCCGGCAACATGAGCCTCGGCGTCAACCTGCTGGCGGCGCTGGTGCGCAAGGTCGCCGCGACGCTCGGCACCGACTGGGACATCGAGATCGTCGAGATGCATCACCGCATGAAGGTCGATGCACCCTCCGGCACGGCCGTCTTGCTCGGCGAGGCGGCGGCGGAAGGCCGCGCGGTCGATCTCGCGCAGACACGCGTCGCCGGCCGCGACGGCATCACCGGCGCGCGGGAACCCGGCACGATCGGCTTCGCGGCGCTGCGCGGCGGCACTGTCGTCGGCGATCACAAGGTCATCTTCGCCGGCGCCGGCGAGCGGCTCGAGCTCGCCCATGTGGCGGAGGATCGCAGCCTTTTCGCGCAGGGCGCGATCAAGGCCGCGCTCTGGGGCCGGGGGCGCAAGGCTGGCCTCTATTCGATGGCCGACGTGCTCGGCCTCGACGCGTTCTGACCATGACCCGCGTCACCGTCGCGCCGGGCGTCGTTCACTGGCCGGGCCGGCTGGCGCCGGAGGAGCAGGCGGCCCTGGTCGCGGAACTGCGCGCGGTCGCGCGCAAGGCGCCGTTCTTTCAGCCGCGCATGCCCAAGAGCGGCACGCCGTTCTCGGTGCGCATGACCAATTGCGGCTCGCTCGGCTGGGTCTCCGATATCGACGGCTATCGCTATCAGGCGGAGCATCCCGAGACCGGCGAGCCCTGGCCGATCATGCCGGCGCCGCTGCTCGATCTCTGGCGGGAACTGGCGGATTATCCGCATCCGCCGGAGGCCTGCCTCGTCAATTTCTATGCCGGGGGCGCCAAGATGGGCCTGCATCAGGACCGCGACGAGCAGGATTTCGACGCGCCGGTCCTGTCGGTCTCGCTTGGCGACGCCGCGCTCTTCCGCATCGGCGGCACGACGCGCGGTGGCAAGACGACGTCGCTCAAGCTCGCGTCCGGCGACGTGCTGCTCTTCGGCGGCGAGGCGCGGCTGGCCTATCACGGCATCGACCGTATCCTGACCGGGTCCTCGACGCTGCTGCCGGAAGGCGGGCGGATCAACCTGACCATGCGGCGCGTGACGAAGTCGAAATAAACTTTGCCTTCGCGAGGCACGCCCCTTGTCATTCCGGGGCGCGCCGCAGGCGCGAACCCGGAACCCACGACGGGGTGGCTTGCTTGTATTTTTTTGGCACCGAATGTCTCGCCCAGTCGTGGGTTCCGGGTTCTTCGCTCCGCGAAGCCCCGGAATGACAACGGTGGATCGAGCCGCCTAATCGGCCGATTTGCGCGGCAGGTTCGGGAAGGACCAGCCGAACAGCAGCGATCCCGCCCTGAGGCCGAAGCAGGCCGCAAGGCCACCAAGCATTACGAGCGGGCCGGAGAGGCCGAGGCCGGTGAGCAAGGCCGTCATGGCGGCGCCTGCCGTGGCGGCAGTGACATAGAAATCGCGGCTCCACAGCACCATCGGCCGGTCGCCGGCGAGGATGTCGCGCAGGATGCCGCCGAAGGTCGCGGTCATCGCGCCGAGCGCGACGGCCGAAAGCACCGGCACGGCCGCATCGAGACCCTTGAGCGTGCCGATAACGGCGAAGAGGGAGAGGCCGGCGGCGTCGGCCCAGATCAGGAGCTTGCGGCCGCCCCAGCCTTCGAGCACGCCGGGGCGGAGATAGGCCAGCAGCCAGCAGGCGAGCGCGACGATGGTGCAGGTGATGACGTCGCTGGGGTCGCGCACCCAGAAGATGCCGCGCCCGAGCAGGACGTCGCGCAAGGTGCCGCCCCCGACGCCGGTCACGACCGCCAGCAGGATGAAGCCAAACGGGTCCATGCCCTTGCGGGCGGCGACGAGGGCGCCGGTCAGCGCGAAGATGGCGACGCCGGCGACCTCGAACACGGCGTCAGTGCTGGGTCGGTTCGCCGGCCGGCGCTTCCGGAGCCTTGGGCGCCCCGGCGGAGACGCCGACGAGCGCCGGGCGCAGCACGCGCTCGCCGATCTTGTAGCCGATCTGTACGACCTTCGAGATCAGCCCCTTGGCGATCGTGGCGTCGGGCGCCTCGAACATGGCCTGGTGCAGGTTGGGGTCGAATTTCTCGCCCTGCGGATCGATGCGGCGCACGCCGTGGCGCTCAAGCGTCTTGAGCAATTCGCGCTCGGTCAGCTCGACGCCTTCGTGCAACGCCTTCACGGCTGCATCGGCCGTCTTCATGGCATCCGCCGGCAGGCTTTCCAGCGCCCGGCGCAGATTGTCGGCGGAGCCGAGCATGTCGCGGGCGAAGCTGGTCGCCGCATAGGCCTTGGCATCGGCGATCTCGCGCTCGGTACGGCGGCGCAGGTTCTCCATCTCGGCGAGCGTGCGCAGCAGCTTGTCCTTGAGGTCGTCGCGTTCGGCCTCGATCTTGGCGAGCTGCGCCGCGAGGCCTGCCTCGGCGGTGGCCGCCTGCTCGGGCGCGTCCGCGCCGGCTTCGAGGTTGGGGTCTTCCGTCGCAGGGTTCTGCGTCATTTTATCGTCACGTCCCTTTCCTGGCTGGCTGCATCGCCCCTCGCGGGGCCGCAGCCGCGTTCGTGCCGGATATCGGCCTTATGGCCGGTTAAATCAAGCGCGGGCCGGCATTTTCGCCTTCGCCGGGGCCGGCTTCTCGGCCTCGAACTTGAACACGTCGATGAGCGCCTTGCGGATCGTCAGTTGCCGGCCGGTCGAGACGATCTTCGCATGGGTCAGGTCGGTGACGTAAAACACGTCGACCGCCTTCTCGCCGAAGGTCGCGATATGGGCCGAGGCGATGTTGAGGTTGAGCTTCCCGATGGCGGTGGTGAGGTCGTAGAGCAGGCCCGGCCGGTCGAGGCCCGAGACCTCCAGCACGGTGTGGCGGGCCGAGAGCACGTTGTCGATCACGACCTCGGGCTCGACCTGGAAGGTCTGCCCGCGCGGCGGCGGCGCACGCCGCTGCGCCACGAGATCGGCGATCTTGATCTCGCCCTTAAGCGCCCGCTCGATGGCGGCGGCGATGCGCTCGGCCCGGCGCAGTTCGTCGTCGTCGCGGTCGAAGGCGCGCGAGACCGAGATCGTGTCGAGCACGAGCCCGTCGCTGGTCGTGAAGATCTGCGCATCGACGATATTGCCGCCGGCCGCGGCGCAGGCGCCGGTGACGATTGCGAGCAGGCGCGGATGGTCCGGGGCGAGCACGGTGAGTTCGGTCACGCCACGGAATTTATCTGTCTCGACGATGGTCGCCGTGGTGCGCCCGGCAGCTTCGGCATCGCGCAGGAAGCGGGCGTGCTTCTCCTGCTGCTCGGGATCGACCTTGATCCAATAGGCGGGGTAGTGACGTGCGACATAGGCGTCGCGTTCCGCCTCGTCCCAGTCGGCGAGGCGCCGGCGCAATTCGTCCTGCTTCATGGCGATGCGCGCCTTGCGCTCGACACCAGAATGGCCTCCGGTGAGCACGAGCTCGGTCTCGTAATAGAGCGTGCGCAGCAACTGCCCCTTCCAGCCATTCCAGACGCCGGGGCCGACCGCCTTGATGTCGGCGACGGTGAGGACGAGCAGGAGCTTCAGGCGTTCCAGCGTCTGGACGGTCGCGGCGAAGCTCTCGATCGTCTTGGGGTCGCCGAGATCGCGGCTCTGCGCCACCGTCGACATGTCCAGATGATGCTCGACCAGCCAGGCCACGGTCTCCGTCTGCGCCGGGGTCAGGCCGAAGCGCGGGCCGAGCTTGCGGGCGATCCGGGCGCCGGCGAGCGAATGGTCCTCCGGCCGGCCCTTGGCGATGTCGTGCAGGAAGAGCGCGACATAGAGCGCCCGCCGGTTGGCGATGGTCGGCATGATCTCGTTGGCCAGGGGATGCTCGGCCTCCAGCACGCCGGCATCGATCTCGGCCAGCACACCCATGGCGCGGATCAGGTGCTCATCCACCGTATAGTGATGGTACATGTTGAACTGCATCATCGCGACGACGCGGCCGAAATCCGGCACGAATCGACCGAGCAACCCGGATTCGTTCATGCGCCGCAGCACCACCTCCGGCGAACGCCGCCCGGTCAGGATCTCCAGGAAGATGCGGTTGGCTTCCGGCTCGTTGCGCAGGCCTGGCGTCACCAGCCGGAGCGACTGCGTGACCAGCCGGCTGGCATCGGGGTGGATGGCGAGGTCCTCGCGGCTGGCGATGGCGTAGAGCCGGAGCAGGTTGACCGGATCGCGCTCGAAGGCGCTGTCGTCGACGACATTGAGGCGCTGGCTGGTCAGCTTGAAATCGGGATGGCCGAGCGAGCGCTCGCGCTTGCGCTTGGCGAGCGAGTCGAACAGCCGCGAGAGCGTCGCGCGCGGCTTCTGCTGGCGCGCCTCCAGGGCGGCGCAGACGATGGCGGTGAGGTCGCCGACATCCTTGGCGATCAGGAAGTAGGCCTTCATGAAGCGCTCGACCGGCGCCTGCCCGCTGCGGCCGGCATAGCCGATCTCGGCCGCGACCTGCCTTTGCAGGTCGAAGGACAAGCGCTCCTCCGCCCGCCCGGTGATGAAATGCAGCCAGCACCGCACGCGCCAGAGGAATTCCTCCGAACGCTGGAACATCTGCAATTCCTGCTGGTCGAACAGCCCGGCTTCGACCAGCTCGCGCACATCGTGGACGCGGTAGGCGTATTTGGCGATCCAGAACAGCGTGTTGAGGTCACGCAGGCCGCCCTTGCCGTCCTTGACGTTGGGCTCGACCAGATAGCGCGAGGCGCCGGCCCGCTGCACCCTGAGCTCGCGTTCGGCGAGCTTGGCCTCGGTGAAGGCCTGGGCCGTGCCCTCGACCACCTCCGCGTCGAACCGGCCGACCATCTCGTCGAAGAGCGCGCGGTCGCCCACCAGGAAGCGCGCTTCCAGCAGGGCGGTGCGGATCGTCATGTCGGCGCGGGCCTCCCGCACGCAATCGTCGATCGAACGCACGGAATGGCCGGTCTTCAGCTTCAGGTCCCAGAGCGGATAGAGCATGGATTCGACCACGCTCTCGCCCCAGGCGGTCTGCTTGTGCGGGAACAGGAAGAGCAGATCGACATCGGAGCCCGGCGCCAGCGTGCCGCGCCCGTAGCCGCCGACGGCGACGACTGCGATCCGCTCCGACTGCGACGGATTGTCGGCCGGATAGAAATAGGTGATCGCGGCGCTGTGCAGCGCCCGCACCACGGCGTCCATCACGGCCGAGAGGCGATGCGCGCAGGCCAACCCGCCGCGCGGGCCGGCCAGGATCGCCCGGGCCGAGGCATGCCCGTCGTCCAGCACCTGCCTGAGCCCGGCGATCAGCGTCTGCCGCATCTTGGCCTTGTCGCGCCGGTTTATCCCTTCGAACAGCCGTGCGACGCCTGCGTCGGGATGGTGCAGCATCTCGGCGAGCGGCAGGGCAGGCTTGGCGTGAGGCGCGGTCACGAAGGCTCCGTTCCGGCAGACATCGCCTTTCGTAACATGGGAGAAGGTGAGGGGAGAGGATAAAATTAAACGTTTGGAGTGTGTGGAATAGAGGTGGCGCCTCGGTCTGCGTCGTTTGACAAAACGGACATCCGGACCTTAGAAGAGGACACGCGCCGATTTGAGCCTCAGCTTGCGGGCGCGAAACAAATGCAGCTAAAGCGCGGGACGACGGGACGACCTGAGGTCGTCGGTGCTCCTTCCGCTTTGTCTATGGATGGAGTCAGCGATGTCGGCCTCTCTTCACGATTTCTCCTGTGCTCTCGAAAATAGTCCGGCGCGTCCCAGGGCCGGCGAGGTCGTCGCGCTGCTTGGTCCGGCCGAGACGCGGGGCGCGGCGTTGCAGGCCTTCGCCGGCGTGAGCTCCGAGGAGGGAGCGATCCCGACGGCGGAGATAGGCCTGCTCTGCGCCAGGCCGCGCTTCTTTCCCTGGCTCGATCTCACCGAAAACCTGGCTTTCGTCCTGCCGAAGGCGACGCCGTTCGAGCGTGAAGGCCTGATCGCCAATGTGCTGGTTCGGCTCGGCCTCGCCGGGCAGGCGACGCAGCGGCCGGCCGAGCTCTCGCCGGAGGGGCTGCTGCGGCTCGCCATCGCCCGCCTGCTGCTGGTCAGGCCAAGGCTGTTGATGATCGATGAGCCCTTCGCCGCGCTCGATGCCGAGGCGCGGGCCCGGCTCGCCGCCTTCCTGCCGGAGCTTTGTACGCAAGGCCGTCCGGCCGTCGTCATCGCCACCGGCTC
>NZ_JAELTI010000109.1 GCF_016428755.1 Allobosea sp. ASV33 | reverse complement strand
CCTCTTTCGATTTTCATTATTGCCCAAAATGAGGCGGACCGGATCGGCCGGGCGATCGAGGCCGCGCGCGCGCTGAGCGACGATATCGTGGTCGTCGATTCCGGCTCGACCGACGGCACGCAGGCGCTGGCCGAATCGCTCGGCGCCCGCGTCTTCTTCAACGCCTGGCCAGGCTACGGCCAGCAGAAGCGCTTCGCCGAGGAACAGTGCCGCCACGACTGGCTGCTCAATCTCGATGCCGACGAGGTCGTCCCGCCCGATCTCGCCGCCGAGATCTCGACCCTGTTTGCGGCCGGCTCGCCGCCGAAGGACGCCTATAGGGTGAGAATCGCCGAGATCTTTCCGGGCGAGGGAGCGCCGCACCGATTCGCCTATGCGCTCGCCCCCGTGCGGCTCTACCGCAAGAGCAAGGGTCGCTACTCGGCTTCGCCCGTCCATGACAGGGTCGATCTCGCCGCGGATGCGAGCGTCGGGCGCCTGCGCGGGACGGTCCACCATTTCTCGGTCCGCTCACTGGGCGAGCAGATGGACAAGCTCAACGCCTATAGCGATGCGCAGGCCGACGATCTCGACGCGCGCGGCGGCACGCTCTCCGTCTTCCGGCTCGTCGCCGAATTCCCCGCCAATTTCCTCAAGGCCTATATCGGGCGCCGCCATGCGCTACGTGGCATCTACGGCTTCATGACCGCGATGAACTACGCCTTCTATCGCTATCTGCGCGTCGCCAAGCATTGGGAACGCCGTCTGCAGCGGCGCGCTTCGACCCAGACCACACCGCCGCTAGCGAATCGGGATGGCCGTGATGGCTGAGGTCGCGCTGGTCACAGGCGGCGCCCGGCGAATCGGCCGCGCCATCGTCGAGAGGCTGGCAGACGCCGGCTATGCGGTGGCGATCCACCACGGCGACAGCCACGAAGAGGCGGACGCGCTGCTGGAAACGCTCGAATCCGGCGGCGCGAAAGCTTGCCTGCTGACCGCCGATCTGGTCGATCCGGCCGCCGTGGCCGGCCTGATCCCCGCTGCGGAAGCAGCGCTCGGCCCGGTCACGCTGCTGGTCAACAACGCCGCAAGCTTCGTCGCCGACGATGTCCGCTCGCTCGACATCGCCGCCTGGAACCGCCAGTTCTCGATCAACCTGCGCGCCCCCTCGCAACTGATCGGGATCATGGCCGAACGGCTGCCCGCCGATGCGAAGGGCGCGGTTGTCAACATCGTCGACCAGCGCGTCTGGAAGCTCACGCCGCAATATTACTCTTATACGCTGACGAAATCCGCCCTGCTCACCGCGACCCGGACGCTGGCGCAGGCGCTGGCCCCGCGCATCCGCGTCAATGCCGTCGGCCCCGGCCCGACCTTCCCCAACAGCTATGACGGCATCGACCGACTGGACCAGGAAGCCGCGGGCACCTTGCTCGGACACCGGGTCCCGTCGGGCGATATCGCCGAGGCCGTCCTTTATCTCGCGCGCGCCAGCTCCGTAACCGGCCAGATGATCGCCGTCGATGCCGGCCAGCATCTCGGCTGGCGCACGCCCGACATCGTCGGCTGATCGGGATCGAGGCGCCTCAAGCGGCCTTGTTCTTCAGCGCGCCGATGATCGCGGTGAGGATCGCGCCGCCGGCGCCGCCCGAGATCAGGTTGGTCAGCACCCCGCCGACGCTGAGATTGCCGCCCTGCGCCGCCGCGCTGATCGCCGGCAGCAGGATCGGGATCAGTTGCCCGAGCACGCCGCCGCCGACGAGGCCGGAAATCGTGTTGCCGAGCGTGCCGAGATCGAAGCTCGGACTGGCCTTGCCGGCCGCATTGCCGCCGACCGCGCCAGCGATCAGGTTCATCAGGATCTGTTCCATCTCGGCCCCCTGCATCTCGATGCATCGCCCGAAGAACACAGGTCTTGAGGAAGCGATGCGTTCCCCCGACGGCGGAACGATGCTCCTATTGCAGCAGTGCGACAAGCCGCCGCACCGCGCCGTCAACCGCTATCGTCTCAATCGAGGGCGATCGCCGCGATCAAGCGGCCATAATCCGGCTCGCCGCGATGGGTCGTGCGCCGGTAGCTGAAGAAGCGCTTCTCGTCGCCATAGGTGCACAGGCCCATATCGACGAAGCGGCCGATTCCCGCCTCCTGCGCCTTGAGCCCGATGAAGGCCGGCAGGTCGAACATCGCATGGGCCGCGCGCTCGGAGGGCGTGAAAAAGCGCGAATAGGTCCGATTCTCGGCCTTGAAGCGCTCGATGAATTCCGGCCCCACTTCATACGCTTTCGCGCTGATCGTCGGGCCGAGCACGGCGGTGATGCGCTCGCGCCGGGCGCCGAGCTTCTCCATCGCCGTCACCGTCGCGCCGACGATGCCGGTGAAGGCGCCTTTCCAGCCGGAATGGGCGGCGCCGATCACCCGCGCTTCGCCATCGGCGAACAGAATCGGCCCGCAATCGGCAGTGGAGATGCCGAGCGCGACATGCGAGGCGGTGGTGACCATCGCGTCGGCCTTCGGCCGCTCGCCCGGCCAGGGGCCGGTCACCACTTCCACATCGGCGGAATGGACCTGATAGAGGCTGACCAGGTTTTCCGGCGCGACGCTGAGATGGTGCGCCATCCGCGCCCGGTTCTCGACGATCGCCGCTGGATCGTCGGAGGAGCCAAGCCCACCGTTCAGCGAAGCGTAGATGCCCTTCGAAGCACCACCCTCGCGGGTGAAGAAGGCGTGGCGGATACCGGCTTCTCCGGCGAGTTCGCGGGCGGTGATGAACATGGGCGTCGTGGTCCGGTTGGTGCGAAGTCGCGAGCGGCTCGGCCGCGTTCAGCCCCGGTCTGGCAGCCGATGAAGGTCAAATCCGGGCAGAGGCGGCAGGGTCTGCTGCGATAGCGCGAGAACCTTGAACAAATCCCCCATGCCGGTCCCGCCCGACGCGATCAGGCGGTCGAAGGCATCGGAAATCGCGGTGCGCTGCTCCGCATTCGCCTTGAGCGACAGTGCCTGCGCCCGCTGCGGGAGACCCAGAGCGACCAGGAAATCGCGCTGGGTCGCCGCCCCGTGTAGGGCGGCTCCAGCGTTCAACCCCGCCTGCCCCACCCGCTCGAAATCGACATGGACCGTGAGATCGGCGTCGCCGGGCTCGGCGAGCGGATCGACGAATTCATGCCGCTTCATCGCCTGCAGCGTGTCCCCAAAGCCCGAACGCATCGCGCCGTAGTCGACGAGCAGCGCTGCCCCGCCCCCCGCGGCGAGGTGGCCGGCGAGTTGTCCGACGATGTCGAGCGCAATGGTGGGCTGCTCGAAAATCGAGCCGGCCGGCGCCGTTATTTTCAGGGCATGCTCGCTCGCCGCCGCAAGGCCGAAGGCGAGGTCGCCATCATCGCCAATCCCGACCAATCGCTCGCGCCAGCCGTCCTTGGTCATCACGAACTGGTCGAGCGGCAGCGCGTCGAGGAATTCGTTGGCGACCGCGATCACCGGGCCATCGAGCGCGCCGGCAATCGTGTCATGCCAGACGGGCTCGAAACCCTGGAGTGTCGTCGCCTGCCGGGCCCGCAGCACCGGGCTTGTCTCGACGAGATGAATTGAGAGCGCGGCATGGAAGCCCGGCACGATCCGCGTCGCCCGCAGCATGTCGGCCATCAGCGTGCCACGTCCCGGCCCGAGCTCGACCAGCCGGAACCGGGCCGGTGCGCCCATCGCCTGCCAGGCATGCGCCGCCCAGAGCCCGATCAGCTCGCCGAACATCTGGCTGATCTCGGGCGCCGTGGTGAAATCACCCTCGGCTCCCAGGGGATCGCGCGTCATGTAATAGCCATGGCGGGGATGGCCGAGCGCCAGGGCCATGTAGCGGCCGATTCCGATCGGCCCTTCCTGCCGGATCAGGTCGATGATCTCGGCCTTGAGAGCTGTCACGCCCGCGCCCCGCCGGGCATCCCGCGCCGGCTGCGCAGCACGAGCCAGAGACCGGCGAAGAACACCGGCAGCGAGAGCAGCATGCCCATGGTGATGCCGCCCGAGAGCGCGTCGACCGATGTACCGAACAGGAAGCCGAGCTGCGGATCGGGTTCGCGGAAGAACTCGCAGACGATCCGGGCGACCGCATAGCCCATGCCGAAGACGCCGGCGACGAAGCCAGGCCGCCGGAACCCGCCGAAGCGGACGAGCAGGTTCACCAGCACGAAGAGCAGGAGCCCCTCGGCGAAGGCCTCATAGAGCTGGCTCGGATGGCGCGGCAGCGGCCCGCCATTCGGGAAGACCATCGCATAGGGGAAATCGGGCGCGGGCCGGCCCCAGAGCTCGCCATTGATGAAATTGGCGATGCGCCCGAGCATGAGCCCGATCGGCACGACCGCGGCGGCGAGATCGAACACCGACAGCGCCGGCAGCTTGAGCCGCCTTGCGAAGAGCCAGAGGCCCAGCGTCGCGCCGATCAGCCCGCCATGGAAGGACATGCCGCCCTGCCAGATCGCCAGGATGTCCTGCGGGCGTTCGAGATAGCGCGGCAGGTCGTAGAACAGCACGAAGCCGATCCGCCCGCCGAGCACCACGCCGAAGGCGACGAAGAGCAGCATGTCGTCGAGCTCGGCCGGCTGTGGCCGCGCCCGCCCGCCCCAGAGCCTGTCGGACGCCACGAGCCTGCGCGCATACCACCAGCCCCCGAGCAGCCCCACGACATAGGCAAGCCCGTACCATTTGATCGCCAAGGGCCCGAACTGCACCGCGACAGGGTCGATCATCGGGAACGGAATGGCGAATACGGGCATGGCGAGGTCCGGTGGCGGGCGCATGGTGATGGCCGCGCACCTGCTCAATGGTCAAGGAAAAAGGCTGGCCCGTGGCGGGCCGCGCTTAGATCTTGACGATCAGCTTGCCGAAATTCCGGCCCTCCAGCAGGCCGATGAAGGCCTCGGGCGCGTTCTCCAGCCCCGACACGATGTCTTCCTTGTACTTGACCGCGCCCTCCGCGATCCAGCGCGCCATCTCCTCGCGGAAGATCGGGCCCTGCGCGGCGGCGAATTCGCGCTGGATGAAGCCGCGGATCGTCAGGCTCTTCGACAGCACCTGCCGCATCATCCCAGGCAGCCGGTCAGGCCCCGGAAATTCGCCGCTGGCATTGTATTGCGCGACAAGGCCGCAGACCGGGATGCGCGCGAAGGTGTTGAGCAGCGGGAAGACCGCATCCCAGACATGGCCGCCGACATTCTCGAAATAGACGTCGATGCCGTCCGGGCAGGCTGCGGCGAGCTTGGCCGCCATCTCGGGATCACGATGGTCGATGACGGCATCGAAGCCGCACGTGTCGCGCACGAAAGTGCATTTCTCGGGGCCGCCGGCGATGCCGACAGCGCGCGCGCCCTTGATCCGGGCGATCTGCCCGACCGCAGAGCCGACCGGCCCGCTCGCCGCCGCGACCACGACCGTCTCGCCGGGCTTGGGCTGGCCGATGGTGAGCAGACCGGCATAGGCGGTGAAGCCGGGCATGCCGAGCACGCCGAGCGCCGTCGTCAGCGGTGCGCTCTTCGGATCGAGCTTGCGGAGCTGCGCGGCATTAGCCACCGCATAGGACTGCCAGCCGGAATGGGAGAGGACGATGTCGCCCGGCTTGAACCCCGGATCGCGGCTCTCGACGACCTCGCCGACGGTCCCGCCTTCCATCACCTGCCCGATCTCGGTCGCGGCGGCATAGGATTTCGCCGCGCTCATCCGCCCGCGCATATAGGGATCGAGCGAGAGATAGAGGATCTTGAGCAGCACCTGCCCCTCCGCGGGCGCTGGGACGGCAGCGTGTTCCAGCCGGAAGTTCTGCGGGCTCGGGCGGCCCTCCGGGCGCGAGGCCAAGGTGATGCGCAGATTATCGGCCTGAATCATGATGGCATACCCTGCTGAGACCCGATGCTTCGGCCACGCCCGTAGCGTCCGCCGTCGCAACCGTGCCGGTTTCGACTACGCTAGCTTAGAAAATCTTACCCCGTTCGCGTTTCAAGGGCATCGCATCATGACGGCCAAAAGAGAAGTCATCCGCGTCGAACCGCTATCGACATGGCTCGAACGCTGGAAGGCGATGACGCGTCACGGCGATACGCTCTATGTCTCGGGCTTTCCGCCCTTCGATCCCGCGACAGGCGAGATCCTCGCCCATGCATCCATCGAGCGTCAGACCGAAATCGCGCTGGAGCAGATGAAGCTCTGCCTGGAGACAGCAGGCTCTTCCCTGGACAATGTCCTGAAATGCAATGTCTATTGCACCTCGGTCGACAGCTTCGCCGCGGTGAATGCGGTCTACGCGCGCTATTTCCCCCAGGATCCGCCGGCGCGCATCTTCATCAGCGTTCCGGCCTGGCCGGGACCGTTCGACATCGAAATCGACTGCATCGCGGCGGCTTGATTACGCCCGCGCTCCGCCACAGACCCGCCGCTCGCGCAGGAGCTCGAAAGCCATCGGCTTCGAACGGGCGTGCCATGCGGCAATGACCCTATCGGCGTTGCTCTCCCGATCCTGCATCGCATCCACCTCGAGATCGTAGAGGCAATAGGAATGGATGCGGTGGAAGTCGCGCCGGGCATCGCCGATCGGCCTGTCGCCACGCTCGCGCTCGCGCCGTTCCAGCTCTTCCAGCGCGCAATGCACCCCGACGAAGAAGACGTCCTGCCCGGCAAGCGTGTCCGCGAGCCGCAACAGCCAGGCCTCGCTTTCCATGATGTGCTCGACGACGAGATCGTTGCCGGCCGCGACATAGGCGAGCAGCGAGCGTTCGAAGCCGAGGAAGAACGCCTCGCGCATCTCCCGCCAGTCGAACTCGCCGCTCTTGAGCCGCGCCGCCGGCAGCACCCCGGAATCCCGAAGATGGTCGATCGAGATATGCCAGAACGGCCTGTCGATCCGGCTCTGGATGGCGCGCGCCAATGAGGACTTGCCACTGCTCGACGCGCCGTTGAGCAGGATGATCCGGCCCGGCGTCGGGGAGAGGTCATTCATGGCGCGTTTTCCTGTGCCCGACACACGCCGCATCGGCCCAAAACGCGGACAGGCGGCCCATGGTGATGGCCGCCTGTCCGAAACATCGTCAAGGGAGGAACGTCAGAGCGCCTTTGCCGCAGCCTTTCGCGAGCGCTTTGCCGGCGGCGCGCTGCTGGCAGCGGCCTCCTTGGCCGCAGCCTCCTCGGCATCCCGGGCGAGACGCAGAGCCCGCAGCTTCTGGGTCTTGAGACGGGCCGCGCTGGCCTCATCCTCGACCGCCTGCCAGGCGACAAGGGCTTCCTGCCGGCGTTGCTCGGTCTTCTCGAACGCCGCCTGCGCCCGCGCCTTGATCTCGTCCAGCTTCATGTTGCGGCTCGACATGCGACACTCCTACGTAACAGTCGCGGATCGACCGTCGTCGATCAGACGGCGGCCGGGCGCGGCACTCCGGCTCCAGGTCCCGCTCCGGGGCGGCCCCGGCCGACAGGCACCTTGCGCTTCGGCGCCGGCAGCAGACCTTCGCGCTGCGCCTGCTTGCGGGCAGCCTTCTTGGCGCGGCGGATCGCCTCGGCCTTCTCGCGGGTACGGCGCTCGGACGGCTTCTCGAATTCGCGGCGCTGCTTCATCTCGCGAAACACGCCTTCGCGCTGCAGCTTCTTCTTCAGGACGCGAAGCGCCTGGTCGACATTGTTGTCCCGGACGAGAACTTGCATGGTTATCCTTTCCAGAAAGCACAAAGGGCCGGGCTTGTTGATCCCGACCCTTCACTCACTGCTTGGTGCGAAACATCGTGTCGTGGCGCCGGTACATCCGTGGTCGCCTCAAAGCGTCGTCGTTCCGCTTCCCCGCAGTTATTCGGCTTGCAGGTTGTCGGCCGAGCTCTTGCCCGAACGCTTGTCCTGAACGATCTCGTAGGAGATCTTCTGGCCGTCGCGCAGATCGCGCAGACCGGCACGCTCGACGGCGCTGATATGGACGAAAACGTCCTGCCCGCCATCGTCAGGCTGAATGAAACCGAAACCCTTGGTGGCGTTGAACCACTTGACAGAACCAGAAGCCATTAATGCCTCCCGCAAACATGCTTATCCAAGCCCCATGGAAAACATGCGGCGGCGAATTCGATCAGAGGAAGAAAATCATCAGCATGTCGCGCTCAAAGGCGCGAATGGCCAAGTCATCAGGCCTAAATCGAATTTAACAGATAGGCGTTCGTCGGCTTGATGTCAAACCGAAAACAGAAAGACGATGTCAGGACAACAAAAACCGGCGCTGCAGGGGACGAAACACAACCTCGAAAAACGATCGCGGATTCTTCACGAAATCGCCCGCACCGGGAAGCACACGCCATTTGATTCAGCGTTGAATTATCGCCGCTCCTGACATGACGAAGCCGCTGCGGCATCCTACATGCAGGCCATGAGTCGCGAGCGCCAGGACGATCTTCCGCAGGACGAGTTCGAGGACGAGGAGGACGCCCTCCCCGTCGAGTCGACGCTTGATCTCGGCGAGACCGCGCCCGGCGCGCTCAAGGCCGGCATCGAGGTTATCCGGGAATTCGCCAGGCACCTGCCGAACCGGCCCGGCGTCTACCGGATGTTCGATCGCGCCGGCGAGGTGCTCTATGTCGGCAAGGCCAAGAGCCTGAAGAACCGCGTGACCTCCTATGCCCGCGGCATGGCGCATACCAACGCCGTCGCCCGGATGATCGCCGAGACGGCGAACATGGAGTTCGTGACCACCGGCACCGAGACCGAGGCGCTGCTGCTCGAGTCGAACCTGATCAAGCAGCTCCGCCCGCGCTACAACGTGCTGCTGCGCGACGACAAATCGTTCCCCTATATCCTGCTGACCGGCGACCACGATGCGCCCGCGATCCTCAAGCATCGCGGCTCCCGCCAACGCAAGGGCGACTATTTCGGCCCCTTCGCCTCTGTCTGGGCGGTGACGCGCACCATAGACGCGCTGCAGAAGGCCTTCCTGATCCGCACCTGCTCCGATTCCTTCTACGAGAATCGCACGCGCCCCTGCCTGCTCTTCCAGATCAAGCGCTGCGCCGGCCCCTGCACCGGCGAGGTCTCGATTCCCGAATACCAGTCGCTCGCCGGCCAGGCTCGCGATTTCCTCTCCGGCCGCTCCTCGGCGGTGAAGCAGCTCCTGTCGACCCGGATGCAGGCGGCGGCCGAGGACCTCGAATTCGAAAAGGCGGCGCGCTACCGCGACCGTCTCGCCGCGCTCTCGGCGGTGCAGGCCGGGCAGGACATCAATACGCAGGGCGTCGAGGAGGCCGATGCCTTCGCCATCGACGAGCAGGCCGGGCAGTTCTGCGTCGAGATCTTCTTCTTCCGCAATCACCAGAACTGGGGCAACCGAGCCCTGTTCCCGCGCGCCGACCGCTCCCTGACGCCGGCCGAGGTGCTCGCTTCCGTCGTCGCGCAATTCTACGACGACAAGCCGCCGCCGCGTCTCGTGCTGCTCTCGCACCCGGTCGAGGAGATCGAACTGATCGGCCAGGCGCTGTCGGCCCGCGCCGGCCGCAAGGTCGAGGTCGCCCATCCCAAGCGCGGCGAGCGCGCCGACCTGATGGCCCATGCCGTCAAGAATGCCCGCGAAGCGCTTTCCCGCAAGCTCGCCGACAATGCCGGCCAGAGCGCGCTGCTCGCGGCGCTCGGCGCCGCCTTCGGCATGGAGACCGCGCCGCGCCGGGTCGAGGTCTACGACAACTCGCACATCATGGGCACCAACGCGGTCGGCGGCATGATCGTCGCCGGGCCCGACGGCTTCATGAAGAGCCACTATCGCACCTTCAACATCTCGACCGACACCATCGCCGGCGACGATTTCGGCATGATGCGCGAGGTGCTGACGCGAAGGTTCGCGAAGCTGGCGAAGGAAGAAGGCATCATCCTCAGCCCTCATCCTGAGGAGGCCGCGGACGCGGCGGTCTCAAAGGATGTCCCAGAGGGCGACGGAGCCGCGACGGCCATCCTCGGCGAGGTGCCGGACGGCTCTCCGGGGGATGAAGGCCCGCAGAAGAAGGCTCGCAAGCCAGCCAAGCCGCGCAATGACCCCGACGGCTTCCCCTCTCGTCCCGATCTCGTCATCGTCGACGGCGGCAAGGGCCAGTTCGGCGCCGCGCTGAAGATCATGAAGGATCTCGGCGCGGCAGACATCCCGCTTGTCGCCATCGCCAAGGGGGAGGACCGCAATGCCATGCGCGAGACCTTCCACATGGAAGGCCGGGAGCCCTTCAAGCTGCAGCCGCGCGACCCCGCCCTCTATTTCATCCAGCGCCTGCGCGACGAGGCGCATCGCTTCGCCATCGGCACCCACCGTGCCAAGCGCAAGCGCGAGACGATGAAGAACCCGCTCGACGAGATCCCCGGCATCGGCCCCTCGCGCAAACGGGCGCTGCTGCTGCATTTCGGCACGGTGAAGGCGATCCAGCGCGCCAAGCTCGACGACCTCATGCGCACACCGGGCGTCAACGCCGCGACGGCCAAGGCCGTGCATGATTTCTTTCACGATGCTTGATCGTTCTGCCACAATCGGCGTCTTGCATGTTGACGCCGCGATGGCCGGCTTGCTTTGGTGCTCGACGTGACGATTCTTCCAGACGCCATCAGGCGGCGCGGCCCCTGGTCGCTGCCCAACCTCCTCACCTACGGGCGGATCCTGGCGATCCCGGCCCTGGTGGCAATCCTGTTCTGGCCGCGCGACGACTGGATGCGTTGGATCGCGCTAGGCATCTATACCGCCGCCGCCATCACCGATTATCTCGACGGCTACATCGCCCGCGCCTGGAGCCAGCAATCGGCGATCGGCCGGATGCTCGACCCGATCGCCGACAAGCTGCTCGTCGCCGCCCTGCTGCTGATGCTGGTCTATACCGGCCAGATCGAAGGCTGGACGCTCTGGGCCGCGATCGTCATCCTCTGCCGCGAGATCCTGGTCTCCGGCCTGCGCGAGTTCCTCGCCGACCTGAAGGTCAGCGTGCCCGTCAGCAAGGTCGCCAAGTGGAAGACGACGGCGCAGCTCTTCGCGCTCGGCTTCCTCGTCGTCGGCCCGGCCGGCGACAAGGTCCTGCCCGGCAACACCACGATCGGCATCGTGCTGCTCTGGGCCGCCGCGGGCCTGACGATCTATACCGGCTGGGATTATTTCAACGCCGGCATCCGCCACCTCGTCGAAGAGGACGAGCGCACGCCATGAGCACCGCGACCGCCACGGCGGCAGCCGGCACGCGCACGGTCCGCATCGTCTATTTCGCCTGGGTGCGCGAGCGCGTCGGCCTGCCCGAGGAGACGCTCGACATCCCCGCCGACCTCGCGACCATCGCCGATCTCGTGCGCTGGCTCAAGGCGCGCGGCGAAGGCTACGAGGCTGCCTTCACCGACGAAAAAATCGTGCGGGCCGCGCTCGACCATGTCCATGCCAAGCCGCAGGCCCGGCTCGGGAGCGCGCGCGAGATCGCCTTCTTCCCGCCGATGACCGGCGGTTGAGACCGTGACCTCCCCCCTCGTCCGCATCCAGCGGGAAGATTTCTCGCTTCAGGACGAGATCGACGCGCTGTCGACCGATCGCGCCGATATCGGCGCGATCGTTTCCTTCACGGGGCTTTGCCGCGACGAGGCCGGCACGCTCGCCGCGCTCGAGCTGGAGCATTACCCCGGCATGGCCGAGGCCGAGATCGCCCGCGTCGCCGCTGAGGCCGCCGCTCGCTGGCCGCTCATGGGCCTCGTGGCGATCCACCGCTATGGGCTGGTCAAGCCGGGCGAGCAGATCGTGCTGGTGCTGGCGGCTTCGGCCCATCGCCGCCCGGCCTTCGAGGCCGCCGATTTCATGATGGACTACCTCAAGACCCGCGCCCCGTTCTGGAAGCGCGAGCACCGCGCCGACGGCACGCTCGGCGGCTGGGTCGAAGCCAAGGCGGATGACGACGATGCGGCGAAACGCTGGGAACAGGCTCCTTGACGGCCTGAAGGGTGCCACGCTCGGCACGGGTCTGGCGCTGCTGCCCGCATTCGCCCTAGCCGCCGGGCCGGAGCCGAAGAGTTTTCGCGACTGGATGGCCGGCTGCGACAACATCAAGACCTGCACGGCGCTCTCCCTCCCCGCCGAAGCGGCCGACCCGGTCGCCTATCTGCGCCTCGAACGTCCTGCAGGGCCGGACGGGGCGGCAACCCTCATGCTCAGGCTGCGCGGCGATTGGAAGACGCCGCCGCGCACGGTCCAGCTCAGGCTCGACGGCGCGGCTTTCCCCGCGGGCGGCAAGCCCCTCCCCGTCACGGTCGATGCTGATCTGGCGACGCTGACCTTCTCTGCCGAGGACATGTCCGCACTGATCGAGGCCGCCCGCAAGGCGACGAAGCTGACCGTCACCGCGCCCGGCCTCACCGGCAGCGTCTCACTCGTCGGCTCGGTCGCGGCGATGCTCTGGACCGACGAGCAGCAGGGCCGGCTCGGCACGACCACCGCGCTCGTCCGCAAGGGCACGAGCACGGCCGTGCCGCCGGCCCCCGCCCTTCCGGTGATTGCAGCGGTCCCGGCGCCGCCGATGCTCGACATGAAGGCTGGCAAGCAGCAGGCCGCGAGCCTGCGCGCCGAACGGAAGAAAAAGGACCCCGATTCCTGCGAGGACGATGCCACTCTCGTGAAACAGGACGAGGCCTGGGCGCTCGGAAACAAGCGGATATTGGTCGCCCTCGCCTGCTCGCGCGGCGCCTACAACCTGTCGTCCTCGTTCTTCATCATGCCGGAGAACGAGCCTGCCAAAGCGACCCCGCTCGGCTTCGCCGGTGGCGGCAACGATCTGACCAATGCGAGCTTCGATCCGCGCACCGGCCATATCGCCTTCTTCGACAAGGGGCGCGGCATCGGTGATTGCGGCGCGGCCGGCGGCTATGCCTGGACCGGCACCGCCTTCGTCCAAACCGAGTTCAGCATGATGGGCGAATGCCGCGGCATCGCGTCCGAGGACTGGATCACGCTTTATCGCAGCAAGGGGAAGTGAGCAGCGTCATTCAGAACCACCCTTGTCATTCCGGGGCTTCGCAGAGCGAAGAGCCCGGAACTCACGACAGGGTGAGCCGGCTCGCAATCGCTGTATCAGATGCCTTACCCAGTCGTGGATTCCGGGTTCGCGCCTGAGGCGCGCCCCGGAATGACAACGAGAGACCGAGCTAGCGAATGATCACGCCGCCTTCGACTGCGAGCGCACCGCGGCCGAATAGTCTTCCATCACCACCTTGCCCATGTTGCCGGTGATGAAGTTGTACGGGCCGACCTCGGAGACCAGCGTCACCTCGGCGGCCGAGCCGGTGATGAAGCACTCGTTGAAGCCTTCGAGCTCCTCTGGCCGGATGCGCCGCTCGACCACCTCGAAGCCGCGCTGGCGGCACAGGTCGATCACTGACTGGCGGGTGATACCGTTCAGGAAGCGGTCGGCCAGCGGGGTATGGATCACGCCGTCCTTGATGAAGAAGATGTTGGCGCCGGTGCATTCGGCGACATTGCCTTCCCAGTCGAGCATCATCGCATCGGCATAGCCGGCGCGCTCGGCCTTATGCTTGGAGAGCGAGCAGATCATGTAGAGGCCCGCCGCCTTGGCATGAACCGGCGCGCAAGCCGGATCGGGCCGGCGATAATCGGCGACGTCGAGACGGATGCCCTTCAGCTTCGCCGCCATGTCGAACATGCTCGGCCATTCCCACACGGCGATCGCGGTGTGGATCGTGTTGTTCATGCCGGAAACCGCCATCATCTCGGAGCCGCGCCAGGCGACCGGGCGCAGATAGGCGTCCTTCAGGCCGTTCTCCTTCAGGCAGAGATATTTCGCCGCGTCGAGCTCGGCGACCGAATAGGGGATCGTGAAATCCATGATCTCGGCCGACTTGTGGAAGCGCTGCGAATGCTCGGTGCTCTTGTAGATCACGCCGTCATAGGAGCGCTCGCCCTCGAAGATGCACGAGCCGTAGTGCAGTCCATGGGTCAGTACGTGAATCTTGGCGTCCTTCCACGGCACGAGCTTGCCGTCGAACCAGATGACGCCATCGCGCTGGTCGAAAGGAATGACTGACATGGACCTTCTCCTGGGTGCTTGTTTCCGGAACTCGGACACAGCCGTTTTCGGAACGCAAGCGCGGGTCTAAAGCTGCGTTGCAGCGGGACGCTTTGAAATAATCGTTCGCTCAACGCCCTTGACCGGTAATCTTCCGTCTGAGATATGTCAATAAGGCTGACCCAAATTTTTGGACGCGTGTTTTGGCCCCATCCTCTTCCGACGCTGACGACCCGTCGCTCAAGCCCTCCTCCGAGGCGGTGCCGCACGACCTGATCGAGCTCCTGTTCTTCGCCTATCGCGACTTCGTCGGCGACCCCGACCGCATCCTCGCCGATTACGGTTTCGGCCGCGCCCATCACCGCGTCCTGCACTTCGTCCAGCGCCGGCCGGGCCTGACCATCGCCGAACTGCTCGACATCCTCCAGATCACCAAGCAGAGCCTGAACCGCGTGCTCAAGGAGCTGGTCGAGAAGGGCTATATCGAGCAGCGTACCGGCCGGCAGGACAAGCGCCAGCGCCATCTCCACACCACGCCCTCGGGCCAGGACCTGGCGCTGCGCCTCGTGCGCCTGCAGGCGAAGCGCATCAACCGCGCGCTGGAAGGCGCCCCGCCCGAGGCGGCGGCCATCGCCGCGCGCTATCTCGCCGCCCTGATCGACCCGGCCGAGCGGCCCAAGGTGGAGCGCCTGCTCGACAAGGCTTAGCGGCGACCGGCTCCGCACGTTATGCTATGGAGCCCTGCACCGCGGCGCGCCGGCCCAAGACCGGCGCAGGAGAAAGGCGCGAGATGATCGCAACCGAGACCCTGGCGAAGCCGGCCCGCAAGCCCCTGCCCGACGAGGCCCCGCATGTCCTCGTCGTCGACGACGACCGGCGCCTGCGGGAATTGCTGGCCCGCTTCCTCGGCGACAACGGCTACCGGGTGACGACGGCAGCCAATGCGGCCGAGGCCGATACGCGGCTCGGCAATCTCGTCTTCGATGCGATCGTGCTCGATGTGATGATGCCCGGCGAGAACGGCTTCGATTTCGCCCGCCGCTTCCGCGGCGGCTCGGCTGTGCCGATCTTGATGCTGACCGCCCGCGCCGACGGCAAGGACCGCATCAACGGCCTCGAGATCGGCGTCGACGACTACCTCTCGAAACCGTTCGAGCCGCGCGAATTGCTGCTCAGGCTCGGCAACATCCTGAAACGCACGCTCATCGTCGAGGCCGCCCAATCCGGCACGCGGCCGGATTTCGTCCGCTTCGGCCCCTTCATCTACGGGCTGGCGCGCGGCGAATTGCGCAAGGGCGAAGAGACCATCCGCCTGACCGAGCGCGAGCGCGAGATCCTGACCGCGCTGGCGGAGCGGGCCGGCGAGGTCGTCCCGCGCGAGGAACTGGCCGCGCAGGGCTCGGCCGCCAACGATCGCACCGTCGACGTCCAGATGAATCGCCTGCGCCGCAAGGTCGAGCGCGACCAGACCGACCCGCTCTATCTCCAGACGGTCCGCGGCGTCGGCTACAGGCTGGTGACGGACCGGACGTGACACCGCTGCAACCCGGCAGGAAAGGCCAATCCACGCTGCGCGCCGCCGCACGCCTGGTGACGCACGCCTTCGCCGTGCTGGAACGCGCGCTGGAGAACCTTGGCAAGGCCGTGCGCCCCGCCTTCAAACGCATCGGCCGGCCCTTGCAGATCGTCGCGCGCTATATGCCCAAAGGGCTCTATCCGCGCGCGCTCGTCATCGTCATCGCGCCGGTCGTGCTGCTGCAATCGGTCATCGCCTATGTCTTCATGGAGCGGCACTGGCAGACGGTGACGCAGCGCCTGTCCTCGGCCGTCTCGGCCGACATCGCCATGCTGATCGATGTCTACGAGAGCTATCCGCAGGATGCCGACACCTCGACATTGTCGCGCATCGCGGCCGAGCGGCTGGGGATGGATCTCGACATCATCCCCGATTCCGATCTGCCGGCGCCGGGCCCGCGCCCCTTCTTCTCGCTGCTCGACAACGCGCTCTCGACCGAGCTCAGCCAGCAGGTCGCGCGCCCCTTCTGGCTCGACACCGTCGGCCGCTCCAGCCTGATCGAGATCCGCATCAAGCTCGGCAAGGACGTGATGCGCATCCTGACGCGGCGCAACGCGGCCTATGCCTCGAACAGCCATATCTTCCTGCTCTGGATGATCGGGACATCGCTGATCCTCCTGACCATCGCCGTGCTGTTCCTGCGCAACCAGATCCGCCCGATCCTGAAGCTCGCCGATGCGGCGGAAGCCTTCGGCAAGGGGCGCGACGCCGATTTCCGGCCGCGCGGCGCCCGCGAGGTCCGCCGCGCCGGCAACGCCTTCATCGAGATGAAGCGGCGCGTCGAACGCTCGATCGGCGAACGCACGACCATGCTCAACGGCGTCAGCCACGACCTGCGCACCATCCTCACCCGCTTCAAGCTCTCGCTCGCCCTGATGGAGCGCTCCTGGGAGATCGAGGCGCTGGAGAAGGACGTCGACGAGATGAGCCGCATGCTCGAGGATTATCTCGCCTTCGCCCGCGGCGATGCCGGCGAGACCGCCATCGAGACCGATATCCGCGCGCTGCTGGAAGAACTGAAATCCGATGCCGAGCGGCAGGGCCACCAGACCGAATTGACGGTCATCGGCGATCCGCTGGTCGTGATCCGCCAGGACGCCTTCCGCCGCCTGCTGACCAATCTCGTCTCCAACGCCGCCCGCTATGGCGACCGCATCGCAATCCGGGCGACGCATGATGCGCGCTACCTGATCGTGATGGTCGACGATGACGGGCCGGGCATACCGCCGGACCAGCGCGAGGACGTCTTCCGCCCCTTCTTCCGGCTCGACGAGGCCCGCAATGTCGATGGCGGCGGCACGGGCCTGGGCCTTGCCATCGCCCGCGACATCGCGCGCGCTCATGGCGGCGACATCATGCTCGGCGATTCGCCGCTCGGCGGCCTGCGCGCGACGGTGCGGCTGCCGGTCTAGACCCCACGGATTCGC
>NZ_JAELTI010000108.1 GCF_016428755.1 Allobosea sp. ASV33 | reverse complement strand
ACCTCGGTCAGCGTCTGCGGGATTGCAATCGGGGCCTGGCGCGGGCTGCGCGCCACTGTCGAGCGATAGTCCGGAGAGAGCGAGGCCGGCTGCCCGGCATCGAGCCCCGCATAGGGAAGGATCAGGCTGCTCATGCGACTTGTCTCTCCTTAGAGCCTCTAACAAAACCCGGAGGGGTCTCGACGCCGGCAATTCGTTCGCTCCGCCAGGAGCGGGGTGAAGCCGATACCGTTGGTATCGGCAAGCGCCGCGACGCCGCGGGCGGCCGAATTCCCGGCGCCGAAGGTGGGCTTTGGAGGGCCGCCTGCGGCGTCGGAACGACTTGCCGATATCGAAAGATATCGGCTGCGCGCTCCTCCTGGCATCCGTCTCCTCCAAAGCCCATCGAGACCCCTCCGGGTTTTGTTAGAGGCTCTTAGCCATGGCTCGGCGCGGGCACGCTGATCGGGCGCGCGAGCCTTGATTGCGCGGTCAGCCGGATACCGGCATTGGCGGCGCCGTAACCGGCATAGCCGTCGCGCTGGACGATCTCGAAGAACAGACCGCCATCCAGCGTCTGCGTATAGGCCTGACGGAACGGACCGCCGGCATCGCTGTCATAGAGGATGTTCAGCGCCTTCATCGCGTCGATCTCCCCGGCCGTCAGGTCGGAGCGGGCTTCGAGGTCGTCATAATAGTTCTCGGGGATGGGTAGCATGGCGACGCCGTTGGCAACCAGCCGCCTGACGGTCGCGGCGATGTCGTCGGTCGCGAAGGCGATATGCTGCACGCCCGAGCCAAAGAAATCGGTGATGAAGCGGGCCGAGAGCGTGCGGTGGCTCTGCGAGCCGTTGAGGATGAGCCTGAGGCCGTGGCCGTTCTTGCCGTCGAGCCCGCTCTCGATGACCTGGCTCTGGACCACGCCGCCGGGATCGAGCACGGCCTGGCTCGGCGTCTTCCGGGTCTCGAACAGCGAGGAATAAAAGAGGAGCCAGGTCAGCATCTCCTCGTACTGCATGCTCTGCGAGACATGGTCGACGCCGGTGAGCCCGGCATCGTCGGAAGCCTCGCCGGTGGCCTCGAAATCGACCTCCGCCCAGCGCCCGAGCGCCGAAGCCTGGTCAAGGAAATAGACGAGGCTGCCGCCGAGCCCGCGCACAGCCGGGATATCGAGCTCGTCCGGTCCGATCGCGCCGGCATGGGGCACGTCGAGCAGGGCCTTGGCGCGGGCGATCGCGGCCTGCGCATCCGGTACGCGCAGTGCCAGCGCGCAGACCGAGGTGCCGTGCGTGATCTGGTAGCTATGGGCGAAGCCGTCGGCCTCGCTGTTCAGCACGATGCGGATATCGCCCTGGCGCCAGAGGTCGACATCCTTGGAGCGATGCGCGCCGGCACGCGCGAAGCCGAGCGCGCGCAGCAAACGCTCGAAGCCCGGCCGCTCGGCTTCCGACACAGCGAACTCGATGAACTCGACCGCCTCGACCGGGGCCGGCGGCGGCATCGGCACCGCGCCGGGGACAGGCCTTCCGATCTGCCGCGCGGTCTCGTCGAGCAGCCAGATCAGCGAGCGATGGCCGTCGAGTGCGACGGAGCGGGCCGAGCCGGCACGGAAGCGGTCGTTGAAGATTTCCAGCGAGAGCACGCCGTCATAGCCGGTCGCGGCCAGCGCGCGCATGAAGCCGGAGAGGTTGAGATCGCCCTGGCCGGGCAGGCAGCGCCAGTGCCGGCTCCAGGAAAGCGGGTCCATCTGCAGCAGCGGTGCATCGGCCATCTGCACCATCGCGATCTTGTCGCGCGGGATCGTGCCGATCGCCGAGAGGTCGAGCCCGCGCGCCAGGATATGGAAGGAGTCGAGCACGATCCCGACTTCCGGCCGGTTGGCACGGCGCACGATCTCCCAGGCATCGCGGTAGTCGAAGACATGCCGCCCCCAGGCCAGCGCCTCGTAGCCGACGCGCAGGCCCCGCCGTCCGGCGCGCTCGCCGAGCTCGGCGAAATCGGCGGCGAGCCTGTCGATGCCCGGAAGCGCTTCGGGCGAGACGCTGGAGCAGACGAAGAGCAGATCAGTGCCCAGCTCCTGCAAGAGATCGAACTTGCGTTCCGCCCGATCGAAGACGCGCTGCCTACGCCCCTCCGGCATGCCCTCGAAATCGCGGAAGGGCTGGCAGGTCACGATCGTCAGGCCGAGATCGCCACAGATGCGCCGGACTTCCGCCGGCGAGCCGGGGAAGGCGATCAGGTCGTTCTCGAAGATCTCGACGGCCTTGAAGCCGGCGGCGGCGATGGCCTCGAGCTTTTCCTGGAGCGTGCCGGAAACGCAGACGGTGGCGATCGATGGAATCACGGGAGTGCCTCCTCTCAGGCCAACTTGGCGACGGCGCGCAGATCCTCGGCCGTGGTCGTGGGCAGGCCGAAGAATTCCAGATAGGCGGGGATCTGCTCGAACAGCATGTCGGTGCCGACCTGCACCTGGCAGCCGCGGGCGCGGGCAGCCGCGAGGAACGGCGTGATCTCCTGCGCCATCACGACTTCGCCGACGAAGGTAGAGGCGGACAGGCGGGACATGTCGACCGGGAGCGGATCGCTGGGCTTCATGCCGAGCGGTGTCGCGTTGACGACGATATCGAAGCCGTCGGGATCGTTCGAGCCGGTTGTGACGCGAAGGGCGGGATAGTGCGCGAGGAGCCGCTGCCCCAGTTCCCCGGCGTTGGCTGCCTGCATATCGAACAGGCCGAGCGCCGCGACGCCGGCCTTCGCCAGCGAGGCGGCAATGGCCGATCCGACGCCTCCGGCGCCCACGACCAGCGCGCGCGCGCCATCGAGCTTGCGCCCCTTGCGCAGGACGCCGCGCACGAAGCCTTCGCCGTCGAACATGTCGCCGGTGAGCCGGCCATCCGCTTCGAGCCGCACCGCGTTGCAGGCGCCGGCGATCGCGGCCGTCGGCGACAGCACGTCGACGAGCCCGGTCGTGGTGACCTTGTGCGGCATCGTCACCAGCGCGCCATGGGCATTGGACAGGCGGAAGAACAGCTTGAGGAAAGCGGGATAATCCTCGCCGCGGCAGCCCATCGGCACGACGACGGCGTCGATTCCCTCGCGCTGGAAATAGGGATTGTAGATCATCGGCGCCTTGAAGCTCTCGGTCGGGTAGCCGAGATGGCCAATCAGCCGCGTCGTACCCGTAATCATGCCGAGGCCCTCGCAGGGGTGGGGGTAGGCTCCAAGGCAATCTCTACCGGAGCGCCGGTGCGCGCCGCCTGCTTCACCGCCGCGATGACGGCGAGCGTCGCCAGACCTTCGCGGCCGGAGACGAGCGGTGCTTCCTCGCCCCGGATGACCGCGCAGAAATGCCGGGCCTGGGCCTGCAACGGATCCTCGGGCACGAAGGGGATGCGCTCGCGCCGGAGCGGCTCCCACCAGCCGCGCTTGTCGGCATGGCTCCAGAGTTCGAGCGCCGGGATCGTCAGTGAACCATGCGTGCCCCCGATCTGGTAGCAGGACTGGTCCTGCTGCGGATAGGCGGGGTTCTCGCCGGTCGTCAGCTCCCAGCTCCAGGGCGAGACGACCGTGTCGGAGGCGCTGACCGTACCGAGCACGCCGTTGGCGAAGCGCAGGATGGCGACCGCGGTCTCCTCGGCCGGATTGCCGCGCACGGCGTTGGAACTCAGCGCCTGCACGCCGACGATCTCGCCGCAGAGATAGCGGAACAGGTCGATATCGTGGATCAGGTTGATCAGGACCGGCCCGGCCCCTTCCTGCCGGCGCCAATCGACATCGAAGTAATCGTCCGGCTTCACCAGCCAGAACTGGCCGTTGAGCGTCAGGACGCGGCCGAGCCGGCCGGCGTCGATCGCCTCGCGCGCCTTTCGGATCATCGGGTTGTGGCGGCGGTGATGGCCGACGAGCAGCGGCACATTGGCGGCTTCGGCGGCCTGGACGAGCTTGCGGGCACTATCGACGCTGTCGGCCAAGGGCTTCTCGACCAGCATCGGCACGCCGGCCGCAACTAGTTGCAATCCGTTGGCGACATGAAGCTGGTTCGGCGTCGCGACGATGACGCCGTCCGGCTTCTCGCTAGCGGGGAGGGCGTCGAAGGCGGGATACCAGCTCACGCCGATCTCCTCCGCGAAGGCCTTGCCGGCCGGAGCGGGATCGATGATCGCCGAGAGGGTGGCGCCGGGCTCGGCCTGGACATGGGCGGCGTGGCGCTTGCCGATCAGGCCTGCCCCCATCACCGCGATCTTCACCGGAGCCATTGGAGCGATCCTCACGCGGCCTTCTCGTCGATGAGCTTGGCGATGCGCCTCAAGCCCAGTTGGTAGCCTTGCGTGCCGAAGCCGGCGATGACGCCGTCGGACCGCAGCGAGACATAGGAGTGATGGCGGAAGGCTTCGCGCTTGTGCACCTGCGAGATATGGCACTCGATCACCGGCCCCTCGAAGGTGTTGAGCGCGTCCAGCAGCGCGACCGAGGTATGCGTGAAGGCGGCCGGATTGATCACGATGCCGGCTCCGTCCTCGCGCGCCTCGTGAATCCAGTCGATCAATTCGTATTCGCGATTGGACTGGTGGAAGCGCAGTTCCAGCTTCAGCTCTTCGGCGAGTTGGCGGCAGTCGCGCTCGACATCGGCGAGGGTCTCGTGCCCGTAGATATGGGGCTGACGCTTGCCGAGCAGGTTCAGGTTCGGGCCGTTGAGGACATAGACGAGACGGGACATCGATCGCATTTCCGTTGAGATGACCGGGCTGGCCGGACGGGTGTTTCAGTGCTTCTGCAGGATTTCGCCGAGGAATTTCCGGGTCCGCTCATGGCGCGGGTTGTGGAAGAACTCCTCCGGCGGCGCTTCCTCGACGATGGCGCCCGAGGCCATGAAGATGACCCGGTTCGCAACCTGCCGGGCGAAGCCCATCTCGTGGGTGACGCAGATCATGGTCATGCCCTCCTCGGCCAGCGCGATCATGGTGTCGAGGACTTCCTTGACCATTTCGGGGTCGAGCGCCGAGGTCGGCTCGTCGAACAGCATCACCTTCGGCTTCATGCACAAAGCCCGCGCGATGGCGACGCGCTGTTGCTGGCCGCCGGAGAGCTGCGCCGGGTACTTCTCCGCCTGTTCGAGGATCTTCACGCGGCCGAGGAGCTTGCGGGCGGTGGCCTCGGCCTCCGCCTTGCTGACGCCAAGCGAACGCATCGGCGCCAGCATGCAGTTCTGCAGCACGGTCATATGCGGGAACAGGTTGAAATGCTGGAAGACCATGCCGACCTCGCGGCGTACCGCGTCGATGGTCCCCGCATCGTCGCCCACCTTAGTGCCGCCGACACGGATCTCGCCCTTCTGGTAAGTCTCCAGATGGTTGATGCAGCGGATCAGCGTCGATTTGCCAGAGCCAGACGGCCCGCAAAGCACGATGCGCTCGCCTTTGCGGACCGCGAGATTGATATCGGTCAGGGCCTTGAACTCGCCATACCATTTCTCGACATGCGTCATGGCGATCATGGCGTCC
Organism: Allobosea sp. ASV33; assembly: GCF_016428755.1. Classification (GTDB taxonomy): domain Bacteria; phylum Pseudomonadota; class Alphaproteobacteria; order Rhizobiales; family Beijerinckiaceae; genus Allobosea. The sequence goes on along the minus strand of NZ_JAELTI010000108.1, from coordinate 11,594 downwards.
GCCCCGGAGGGCTGTGCTGCTGGCGCGTTCATGGCCCTGGCTCCGATGTTCTAGCGCTTAGCTCGCGGTGAAGGTGATGCCTTCAAGGCTGTCCGGGAACTTGTGCACAGGCACCTTCATCCACTTGTCGTAGACCTTCTGCAGCTCGCCATTGGCCTTGATCTTGTCGATGAAGGTGTTGAGCGCGGCGTTGATCTCCTTCTCGCCGAGGCGGGTGCAGGCGCCGTTGTAGAGGTTCTGGAATTCGAGCTTGTTCTCGAACTCGCCGGGGCGAGCCTGCTCGATGCGCTGCATGTAGAAGATGTTGCCGCCGAGCGCCTGGACCTGGCCGGAGACCAGGGCCTGGATCGAGGGCGCGTCGCCATCATAGCGGCGGATCGTGGTGTTGGCCGGGGCGTTCTTGGTCACCTGCGTGTCCTGCGCTGCGCCCTTGGCGACGCCGATCGTGTAGCGGCCCATATCCTCGTTGGTGGTGATCTTGTCCTTCTTCGGGCCGATCAGCACGATGGTGTTGGCGACATAGGGCTTGGAGAACTGCACGGCCTTGGCGCGCTCGGGCAGCATCGCCATCGTCGCGAATAGCACGTCGACGCGGCCGGTGGTCAGGGCCGGGATGCGGTTATTGACCTCGAGCGGCACGAACTCGACCTGAACGCCGAGCTCCTTCGCGAAGAGCGTCGCGATATCGGCGTCGAGGCCATCCTGCTTGCCGGCGCTGGTGACGAAACCCCACGGCGGGTTGTCGCCCTGGATGCCGACGACGATCTTGCCCTTGGCCTTGATCTCGGCCGGGGTGATGGCCTGCGCCGGGCTGCCGAGCAGGGCGGGCATCGCCAGGGCGGCAGTGCCGGCGATGAGCAGGGTGCGGCGAGTGGTCTTGGACTTCATCATGTTTCTCTCCCTCTTCGTGTTTGGTTGGTTCAGGCGGTGAACGGGGTGGTCAGCGCGCGGCGATGGCCATGCGCCGCTCCAGATGCGAGCCGTAGAGCGAGAGCGGCCAGCACAGCAGGAAGTAGAGGATGCCGACGATCCCGAAGACGAGGAGCGGCTGGAAGATCTGGTTGGAGACGATGTTCCCGGCGCGCGTCAGCTCGGTGAAGCCGACGATGGCGGCAAGCGAGGTTCCCTTGATGAGTTGGACCAGAAAGCCCACCGTCGCCGGCAGCGAGATGCGGATCGCCTGCGGCAGGACGACGTCGCGCATCCGCGACACGTAATTCAGGCTCAGCGCCTTGGCGGCCTCCGTCTGGCCCTTCGGCACGGCCTCGATCGAACCGCGCCAGATCTCGCCGAGATAGGCGCTGGCATGCAGCGTAAAGCCGATCGCGACCGCGACCCAGGCATCGAGCTTCAGCCCGACCAGGGCGAGGCCGTAATAGACCACGAAGAGCTGCATCAGGAGCGGCGTGCCCTGGAACAGCGCGATATAGCCCGAGGTGATCCGCTCCATCAGCGGCCGGCCGGAAACGCGCATCAGCGCGATGGCGAGCCCGAACACGCCGCCGCCGGCGAAGCCGACGAGCGAGAGCAGCACGGTCCACTTGAGACCGGTGAGCAGGAAGAGGAATTCGTTCGTTCCCATCGCGCCCTCACTTCACCGGATAGCTGAAGTAGCGGGCCGAGATCGCGTCGAAGAAGCGCATCATCACCCAGGAGATCACGAGGTAGAACAGCGTGATCGTGCCGTAGACCTCGAAGGAGCGGAAGCTGTCGGACTCGATCCGCTGCGCCACCGAGGTCAGTTCGTAGGCCGAGATCGCCGAGGCGATCGAGGTCGTCAGCGTCAGCAGCACGAACTGGCTGGTCAGCGAGGGAAAGATCGCGCGCAAGGCCGGCTTCAGCACGATCAGCCGGAAGACCTGCGCCTTGTGCAGCCCGAGCGCGAGGCCCGCCTCGATCTGGCCCTTGCCGATCGACTGCACGCCGCCGCGGATGATCTCGATCGCATAGGCGCCGCCATTGATGCCGAGCGCGATGATCGCGGTCGGCGTCGGGTCGAGCTTCACGCCGATCAGCGGCAGCGCGAAATAGATGAAGAAGATCTGGACCAGGAAGGGCGTGTTGCGGATGATCTCGACGAAGGCCTTCACCAGCCAGCGCACCGGGGCGATCTTCGAGTCGCGCAGGACGACGCCGCCGACGCCGATGACGATGGCCAGCGCCATGCCGCACAAGGCGAGCAGGAAGGTGCCGAGGCAGCCCATCAGAAGATCGGGCAGCCCGTCGATCACCGGCGTGAAATCGAGCTTGTAGTTCATGGCGCTCCCGAGATCATCGCGCGCCCAAGGGGGGCGACAATGATGATCTATCTCCCTGGTGCCGCATCGGATTCACCTGAAAAGTGGAGGTCACTTTCCGGTCCGACGCAGTCGTGGCCGACCTTCTCAAAAGGGTCGATCCGGTTCCCGTCCGCAGTCGCGACACCTCTCACCGGGTGTCTTGGCCCTCAGGCTCGCCAGCTTGCACTATGCCGGCGACATGTTAAATGTACCAGGCAGTTCATTTAGTCAAGCGCAATGTACTACCTTGTCCAATTTGATATGTTCGACCCGGCCTTTGCGCCGGATTTTCTTGGGTGAGGCATGAGCAAGGCAGCGTCGGCGCCACCGAAAACCGGCCGCAGACCGGCGTCCTGGACGCAGGACCCCGAAGGCGTCCGCCGCAACATCCTGACTGTCGCCAAGGAAGAATTCGTCGAGAACGGCCTGAGCGGCGCGCGCGTCGACGAGATCGCAGCGCGCACCGCGACCAGCAAGCGGATGATCTACTATTATTTCGGGGACAAGGAGGGGCTCTACCGCGCCGTCCTCGAGGAAATGTACGAGCGCATCCGCGGCTTTGAGCGCAGCCTCGATCTCGCCAGCCTGCCGCCTGTGGAGGCGATGACGCTGCTGGCGGGCTTCACCTTCGACTACCATGCCGAGAACCCGGATTTCGTGCGGCTCGTGATGGTCGAGAACATCCACCATGCCCGCCACCTCGCGACCTCTGACCGGATCGCGACGCTCAATCTCTCGGCCATCGACATGATCCGCGAGGCCTATGATCGCGGCGTGGCGGCGGGGCTGTTCCGGCCGGGAATCGAGGCGCTCGACATCCATCTGACGATCAGCGCGCTCGCCTTCTACAACGTCTCCAACCGCGCCAGCATCCGCCAGGTCTTCGGCCACGACATGGGCGCGCCCGAGGCCCTGGTGCGCCGCCGCGCCGCCGCGATCGATACCGTGCTGCGCATGCTGCGCGCCTGACGCCTTGCGGGGGCGGGCAGGCGAGGGCACCGCCCTCAGCTCCGCGCCGCGACGAGGCCGGCCATCGCCTGGATGGCGAGCTCGTAGCCGGCGGCGCCCAGCCCGATGATGATGCCGGTCGCGGTCCGCGAGACCAGCGAGTTGTGATAGATGCTTTCGCGGGCATGCACGTTCGAGATGTGCAGTTCGATCTTCGGACCGTCGAACATCTTGAGCGAATCGAGCAGCGCGACCGAGGTGAAGCTGTAGCCGGCCGGGTTGATGATGATCCCGCAGGCTTCCCGGCGCGCCTGCTGCACGCTCTCGACCAGCTCACCCTCGAAATTGGTCTGGCGGAAATCGACGGAGAACCCCAGCGAGCGCGCCTTCGCCTCGCAACGCTCACCGATTTCTGCGAGCGTGGTCGAACCGTAGATATGCGGCTCGCGCTGCCCGAGCAGGTTCAGATTGGGGCCGTTCAGAACGTAGATGCAGCGCGTGGCAGCCGCGCCTTTCAGCGCTTCCGTATCCGACATGACGACCTCCCGAGGGCGAGACATTCAGGGCCTCGCTCGCATTTCCTGAGCCTCAGGTTATACAAGATGAAACGAAGATCAACTGATAGTTCGTGGATCATCAGTTGATTGCCGCGATCGCGGGCGATAGCTTGCCGTCGGGCAAAGCCTGACAGCAGTGCGACGGGTGGAGCGGAGCATCATGACGGACGCGGCATTCGATCTCGGCGGCGAAGACGTTCCGGTTCTCTCGACCGGCGAGCAGGCCTATGAGCGGGTCAAGCATGACATCCTGTTCGGGGTCCTCCAACCCGGGCAGCGCCTGCCGCTCGATCGTTTGAAGTCGGTCTACGGTGTCGGCATCAGCACGCTCAGGGAGATTCTGAACCGGCTGGCACCCGAGGGGCTGGTCGTGGCCGAAGGGCAGCGCGGATTCCAGGTCGCGCCCTGTTCCGCGACGGACCTCAAGGAACTCGCCGACCTGCGCCTGCTGATCGAGAGCAACGCGCTGGCGCAGTCTTTCCAGGCCGGCGACGTCGAGTGGGAGGGGCGCGTCGTCGCCGCCCATCACAAGCTCGCCCGGATGGAGCAGCGCCTGCTCGCCGGCGACGAGGCCGGCACGCAAGCCTGGAAGCGCTACGATTTCGAGTTCCATCAGGCGCTGGTCTCGGCCTGCGGCTCGAAAGCGCTGCTCGATCTCCATGCCGGCATCTACGACCGCTATCTGCGCTACCAGATGGTGTTCTTCATGTTCTGGGGGCCGACCTCGACCGAGGACCACAAGGCCTTGCTCGATTGCGCGCTCAACCGCGACGCGCCCACGGCGCAAAGGCTGCTGCACGCCCATATCCATGGCTGCATCGACACGGCGCTGGAGCGCGGGCTGGTGGGCTGATTGCGCCGTTCGGACGCATGCCAGCCTCATCCGAAAGTTTGCATGCGAAGTTGGATACTGTTATCGCTGGAATCCTGAAACGGCCTCCGCCGCCGGCTGCAAGCCGGACCGAAAGAGGGGCCGGCGGGAGGTTAGAATGCAGCTTGTGGCCATCCAGCAGGCCTTGGCGGCGCGCAGTATCCTGGCGACCATGCCGCGCGTGATCGAAAGCGTCGGCCGCTCCGATTTTTCCAGCGGCTTGTTCGATATCGCCCGCCGCTTCACCGGCACCGAGATCGTGACCGCCTTCGTCGCGGCTCCCGATGGCGAGGTCCACACGCTGTTGGCCGAGAACCACTATAATTCCGGGCAGCCGGCGCTCGACATCGCCCGCCGCTACGTGGCGCGGCACTGGCGCGCCGATCCGGCCAATGCGATCGCGCTCGACGACGGTGAAGAGGCCGATTGCTGGGGCGTGCGGATGAAGGCCGGCGACATCGAAAGCTCGGCCTATCGCAGCGAATGCTATCTCTCGGTCGGGTTGTCAGAGCGCTTCTCGTTGATGCAGCGCCGCGAGGCCGGCACGCTGCGGCTCAGCATCTACCGCCGCCGCAAGGAGAGCTTCAGCGAGGCGGAGATCGACAATCTGGTCGAGAGCGCGCCGCTCCTGATGGCGGCGCTCTGGCGGCATTACGAGGTGACGAAACCGATGGGTGGCCGCGGTGCCGCGCAGGATTTCCACGCCCGTTTGGAAAAGGCTGCGCCCGGCCTGTCGAAGCGTGAGCGGGATGTCTGCGCGCTCGTCGCCGCCGGCCTGACGTCGGAGGGCATCGCGCTCGAACTCGGCGTCGGCATCAACACCGTGCTGACCTATCGCAAGCGCGCCTATGCGAGGCTCGGCATCTCCTCGCAGAACGAGCTGATGCGCATCCTGATGTGAACCGGCTCAGGCAGCGTCGGGCTGCCGGTCGGGCCTTGCCGCGATGAAAGCGGGCAGGGCGGCGCAATGCGCGTCGATCGCGACGAGCTTCGGATAGGGCGCGAGGTCGATCCCATAGCGCCGCGCGCTGCCGATCTGCGGCACGACGCAGATATCGGCCAGTGTCGGCGCCGTGCCGAAGCAGAACGGGCCGGGCTGATCCTGGATCAGCTTTTCGCAAGCGCTCAAGCCCTCGCTCATCGCGGTCGCGAGCCAGTCCTGCACATCCCCCTCCGAAAAGCCCTTGCTGCGTAGGCGCTTCTGGATCCGCGGATTCTGGAAGGGGTGGGTCTCGCAGGCGATGACCAGCGCGAAGGCCTCGACGCGGGCGCGCAAGGTGCTATCCGCCGGGAAGAGCGGCGGCTGCGGCACCTCGCGGTCGAGCCAGCCGATGATCGCGAGCGACTGCGTCAGCACCGTGCCATCGTCGAGCTCCAGCGCCGGGATCAGCTTCTGCGGATTGATCGCCGCATAGGCCGGCTCGTTCTGGGCGCCGTCGCGGAGGTTGTGGATCACGCTCTGCGGCGTCACGCCCTTGAGGTTGAAAGCGATCCGCGTGCGCCAGGCGGCGGAGGAGCGGAAATAGCCGTGCAGGATCATGTCGTTCTCCCCGGTCAGGCCATCCGATAGCCGCCATTGACGTCGATCGTCGCGCCGGTGACGTAGGAGGCGTGCTCCGACAGCAGGAAGGACACCGCCCCGGCGATATCCTCCGGTGTGCCGAGCCTACCGAGCGGCACCGCCTGCGCAAGCGCATCCATCGAGCCTGGCGCGGCCGAGCGCGGCGTCGCTGCAGTGAGCATGGGCGCGTCGATCACGCCCGGGGCCACGCAGTTCACGGTGATGCCGAGCGACGACAACTCGCGCGCCATCGCCTTGGTAAAGCCGAGGATCGCCGATTTCGACGAGATGTAGCTGGCCGAGCCGCGATAGCCGCCGAGCTCCGCCGCGACCGAGCTGGTCGTGGTGACGCGCCCGCCTTCGACCGGCAGCGCCCGGCGGCGACGGGCATAGGCGCGGATGCTCAGGAAGACGCCGCGCGTGTTCACGGCATGGGTCTTCTCCCAATCGTCGAGCGTCATGTCGAAGATGGTCGGTCGCTCGCCATCGGCCGCCATCAAGAGCACGCCGGCATTGCAGACCAATCCGGTCACGGGGCCATGCGCCGCCTCGACCGCATCGAACAGCGCCTCGACCGAGGCCTCGTCGGAGACGTCGACCGCCCAGCCGCTATGGCCGGAACCGGGGAGGGCATCTGCGACCGCTGCCGCCGGCTCCTTCGTCAGGTCGCAGACCGCGACGCGCCAGCCATCGGCCGCGAGCTTATGGGCGATGGCCGCGCCGATGCCGCGGCCGGCGCCGGTGACGAGGGCGAGCTTGCTCATGACGGTCTCCGGTTCATTCGCTGTAGACGCCCTGCGCGAGTAGGGCCTTGGAGGAGAAGTCGCGGCCATGGCCGCGCGTGAAGAAGCCGGCCGAGACGCCGCCGTCGGCCATGATCAGCGCGCCGTTGACGTAGCTCGCGAGGTCCGAGAGCAGGAACAGGCAGACCGAGGCCACTTCGGATGGCTGCGCGAGACGCCCAAGCGGCGTGCGATCCTCCATCACCCCCGCGACGAAGCTTTCGGGGATGCCGCGGCGGATCATCGGGGTATCGGTCGCGCTCGGGCCGATGCAGTTCACGCGGACGCCATGCGAACCCCATTCAACCGCGAGGTCGCGCGTCAGGCCGACGACGCCGGCCTTCGAGGCACAGTAATGCGCCCGGCCGGACTGGCCGCCGAGCGAAGAGACCGAGCCGATCGTGACGATGGCGCCGCGCCCGCGCGCGACCATGCGCCGGCCCGCCGCCTGGCAGGAATAGAAGGTGCCGGAGAGATTGACGCCGATCACCGCTTCCCAGCTCTCGGCGGCGAGTTCGGTCGCCGGGGCAGGGCGGGAAATGCCGGCCGCGGTGATCAGCCCGTCGAGCGGGCCGAGATCGCGCTCGATCGCTTCGACCGCGGTTTCTGTGGCGGTGGGGCTGCGGACGTCGAAGCTCGCCACGACGGCACGGGCGCCGAGCGCCGCGATCTCGCAGACGGTCTCAGTGGCACCCTGCTCGTTCGCGTCGGCGATGGCGACGGCTGCGCCTTCCCGTGCCAGCGCGAGCGCGCATTCCCGCCCGATGCCGGAGGCGCCGCCGGTGATCAGGACGGTCCGACCGGCAAGCCCGAGATTCGCGCCCATCGCCACCTCCTGCCGTTCCGGCCTCAGCCCAGCTTCTGGCCGCCGAAGGCGGGACGCCCGGCGATCTCAGCGAACCAGGCAGCCGCCCGCGGCCGGCCTTCGCGCCAGTTCAGGTCGGCGAAGCGCAGGTCGAGATAGGACAGCGCGCAATAGAAGGTGATCGTGCCGATATCGACGCGCTCGCCGAAGCCGGCCGCCTTGCCCTCGATCATGTCGAGCGTGGCATGGACCTTGGCGAGCTGCCCGTCGATCCAGCGCTGCCAGCGCTGTTCCTCGCTGCGCAGGAGGCCCTCGTAGCGGGCGGCGAGCGCCGCATCGAGCAGGCCGTCGCCATAGCTCTGCTCGGTCAGGGCGTTCCAGCGTGCCTTGGGCTCGGCCGGGAACAGCGAGCCGCCGCCGAGCCCGTCGAGATATTCGCAGATGACGCGGCTATCGGCGATCGTCGAGCCGTCATTGAGCAGCAGGGTCGGGACCTGGCCGAGCGGGTTGGTCCTGATGATGTTCTGCTCGCGCGCCAATGGCCCGCCGGCTTTGTACTCCTGCGAGACGTCGAGCATCTCGATCCGGTCGAGCAAGCCGAGTTCGGCGGCGGCGATGCGGACCTTGAGGACGAAGGGCGAGGTGGCGGACTGGTAGAGCTTCATGGGAATGCCTTTCTCAGCGCGGCAGGCGGTCGGGCTCGGAAGCGAGAGCCCGCCCGGCGATGAAGCCGAAGGTGAGCGCCGGGCCGAGCGTGATGCCGGCGCCCGGATAGGCGCCAGCCATGATCGAGTTCATGTCGTTGCCGCATGCATAGAGCCCGGCGACGGGCTGCTCGTTGCGGCCGAGAACGCGCGCCTGTGGATCGCAGGTCAGACCGGTCGCGGTGCCGATATCGCCGGGCCAGACCTTCACGGCGTAGAAGGGGGCGGTCTCGATCGGGCCTAGGCAGGCATTGGGCTTGTTGCTGGGGTCCCCAAGATAGCGGTTGTACTCGCTCGAGCCCTTGCCGAAGGCGGCATCCTCGCCGGAGCGCGCGGCGGCGTTCATGCCGGCCACCGCCCCCGCCAGCGCTGCGGCTGGGACGCCGATGCGCCCGGCGAGCGCGGCGACGCTCTCGCCTTCGAACAGATAGCCGGCCTCGACGAAGGCCTTCGGCGTCTTCAGGCCGGGATGGACGAGGCCGAGCCCGTATTTCCGCAGGAAGGCGCTGTCGCAGATGAGAAAGGCCGGTACCGCACCACTGGCATGCATCGCCTCGACGAAGCCGTGGTACGAGGTCGCCTCGTTGACGAAGCGGCGGCCCTGGCCATCGACTGCGATCAGGCCGGGCTTGGCGCGATCGAGGATCAGATGCGGGAACTGCACCTCGCTGCCATCCGGCTTTTTCAGCACGGAGACCGGCGTCCAGAAGGCGGCGCCGATATTGTCGTCGCGCAGGGCACCGCCGGCCGCGAGGCCGAGAGCGATGCCGTCGCCGGTATCGGTCTTCGGCGCCATCGAGCGATGCACCTCCGCATGCGGCATGTGCTCGCCCCGCATTGCGGCATTGGCGGGAAAGCCGCCGCTCGCCAGCACGACGCCGCGCCGCGCGCCGATCCGCCGCTCGCCCTGCGGGCCTTTGACGGTGAGGCCGATGACAGCGCCATCCCTAGGGATCAGCGCGCCAGCCGGCGTCTGCGTGCGGATGTCGACGCCTGCCTGCCGCGCCGATTTCAGCAGGCGCCCCGCGAGCGCATTACCCATCAGGAGACGCGCTCCGCGCGGGTGGCGCAGGCGGTCGAGGCCGTACTGAATCAGCAGCTTCGCGCTGTGCTTGAAGTTGGCTAGGTTGCGGAAACGGCCGACCAGCGCGTCGATATCCTTGCGATTGACCATCATGCCGCCGAGCACGGTGAATTCCTTCAGCGGCGGGCGCAGCAGGGCGAAATCGGCGCCGAGGTCATTGCCGTCATAGGGAGCGGGGTCGATCGTGCGGCCGCCCTTGGAGGCGCCGGGCTGCTCCGGCTGATAATCCGGCGAATAGGCCCGGGCCTCGAACTTCAGCGCCGTCTCGCGCTCGAAGAACCGGACCATCTCCGGTCCGTTATCGAGGAAGGCGCGCATCAGGTCCGGCCGCAGGCGGTTGCCGAGCACGGCTTCGAGATAGGTCATCGCCGCTTCGCGGGTATCGGCATGGCCGGCCTTGGCGGCATGCGGGTTTTCCGGCACCCACATGGCGCCGCCCGAGACGGCCGTGCTGCCGCCGATATACTCGCTCTTCTCGATCAGCAGCACGTCGAGCCCGGCCTTGGCGGCCGTGATCGCTGCCGCCATGCCGCCGGCGCCCGAGCCGACCACGACGACGTCGCGGATTTCGTCGAAGCTCTCGCTCATCGCCATGCCCTCAGCCGCCCATGCCGCCGCCGAGCGACTTGCCGCCGTCGACGAGCAGGACCTGGCCGTAGATGAAATTTGTGCGCGGCGAGGCGAGGAAGGCGACGGCGTTGGCGATGTCCTCGGGCGCCGCGAGCGCGCCTGTCGGCTGCTGGGCGAGTAGGGCAGCGCGGGCTTCCTCGGACTGCTTCGCCACCATCTCGGTCGCGACCCCACCCGGCGCGACCGCATTGACGGCGATGCCGCGCGGCAAAAGCTCCATCGCCATCGCCCGCGTCAGGCCGACGACGGCTGCTTTCGAGGCAACGTAATGGGCGTGGTTGCGGGCGCCCAAGAAGGTGCGGGAGGCGATGTTGACGATGCGCCCGCCCTTGTCCATCCGCCGCGCCACCGCCTGCGAGAGCAGGAAAAGCGCGGTGACGTTCACATCCATCATCCGGCCGAAATCGCTCGCCGCGAGATCGAAGAACGGCTTGTTCTCGAAGATGCCGGCATTGTTGACCAGCGCCTGCGCCACCGGCAGCCGCACCGCCAGGGCGGAAAGGCCGGCGTGGTCGGCGAGATCGACGGGCTCGAAGAAGACGCTATGCCCTTGCGCCGTCAGCTCCTGCACCAGCGTGGTCGCGATCTCCGCCTCGCGGTCGAGGATGCCGACAGAAAACCCGTCGGCGCAGAGCCGTTCGACGATGGCCCGGCCGATCCCGCGGGCGCCGCCCGTGACGAGGGCGATGGGTTTATTCTGCGGCGTAGTCATGAGCCGTTTCCCATATCGTATCGTCCCGGCTCAACCGCCGAGATAGGTGCGGCGGACGCTGTCGTCCTGCCGCAGTTTTGCGGATGCGCCCTCGAGGGCCATCTCGCCGTTCTCGAGGATGTAGGCATAGGTCGAGCAGCCCAGCGCGATCGCAGCGTTCTGCTCGACGAGCAGGATGGTGAGCCCGTCCTTGTTCAGCCGCTCGATGATCGCGAAGATCTGCTGCACGAGCACCGGCGAGAGGCCGAGAGAGGGCTCGTCGAGCAGGAGCAGGCGCGGCCCCGCCATCAGCGCCCGGCCGATCAGCAGCATCTGCTGCTCGCCGCCGGAGAGCGTGCCGGCCTTCTGCTGCAGGCGCTCCTGCAGCTTCGGGAAATATTCGAACACGCGGTCGAGATCGCGCCTGATGCCGGTAGTGTCGCTGCGGCGATAGGCGCCCATGTCGAGGTTCTCGCGCACGCTCATGTCGCGGAAGACCTCGCGGCCCTCCGGCACCTGCAGCACGCCGGCCGAGACGACCTTGTGCGAGGCCCAGGACTGGATCTCCTCGCCGGCGAAGCGGATGCGCCCCTTCGTCACCGGCACGAGCCGCGAGACGGTGTTGAGCGTCGTGCTCTTGCCGGCGCCGTTCGAGCCGAGCAGGGCGACGATCGCGCCCTCC
>NZ_JAELTI010000107.1 GCF_016428755.1 Allobosea sp. ASV33 | reverse complement strand
GGCCCCAGCCTGGCTTCCGTCTATCGTGGAGAGATCGACCTCTCCGGGGCGGTCTTCATCGCCGCCTCGCAATCCGGCCGCAGCCCGGACGCGCTGCAATTGACCGAGACGGCCAAGCGCGGCGGCGCGCTAACGATCGGCCTGATCAACGACATGGAATCGCCGCTGGCCGCGCTGGTCGATATCGCCCTGCCGCTCGCCGCCGGTCCCGAGACCAGCGTCGCCGCGACCAAGAGCTTCCTCGCCACCGGCATCGCGCTCCTGCACCTCACCGCCGCCTGGAGCTGCGAGCCCAGCCTGTCGGATGCGCTCGTCCGGTCGCCCGAACTGCTCCGGCAGGCGGGCCTCTGCGACTGGTCTCCGTTCTTCCGGCATCTTGAGCAGGCGACCAGCCTCTATGTCATCGGCCGCGGACTGAGCCTCGGCATCGCCCAGGAAATGGCGCTGAAGTTCAAGGAAACCTGCCGCATCCATGCCGAGGCCTTCAGCGCGGCCGAAGTGCTGCACGGCCCGCTGGCGCTGGTTGGCCCCGGCTTCCCGGCACTGGTGCTCGATCCCGCCGACGAAGGCAGCGAGAGCACGCTCTCGGTCGCCCGCAGTTTCGCTGGATTGGGTGCGGATGTCGCCTATGCCGGCGCCGACGGGGCGCCGGGCATCGCCCTGCCGGTGCCGGCCGAGAGCCCACCCGTGCTGATGCCGCTCCTGCAGGCACGCGCCTTCTATGGCGGCATCGCCGCGCTGGCCAAGGCCCGCGGGCTCGACCCCGATCGCCCGCCCCACCTGCGCAAGGTCACGCAGACGCTGTGAGCCTCGGCTGTCGCCGGCTGCGGTTCCGTTGCAAGGCAGCTTGCTCTAGACCTGATGCGGCCTCACGCCTTGGATCGCCAGCCCATGAAACAGCCGCTCACGCCTGCCTCGCTCGCCCCGCCCTTCGGGCAGTACTCTCACGGCATGAAGGCCGACGCGCAGGGCGTCCTGCTGACGTCCGGCCAGCTCGGAATTGCGCGCGACGGCAGCGTCCCGGAGGACGCCGGCGAGCAGGCCCGCATCTGCTTCGAGAGCATCGCCGCGATCCTGCGCGAGGGCGGCCTGTCCATGGCGAATATCGTGCGCCTCAACGCCTTCGTCACCGACCGCAAGCATATGCCGGCCTATATGAAGGCGCGCGATGAGGCGCTGGCCGACTGCCCGGTCAAGCCGGCCTCGACGCTGGTGATCGTCTCCGGCTTCAGCCGCCCGGAATTCCTCGTCGAGGTCGAGGCGACGGCCGTTTACTGAACCGGCTGCGCCTTTCGGCGGACGCTCAGTGCGCGCCCGCCTTGACGAAATTGGCGAGTTCCGGCGTCTGCGGGTTGGCGAAGAGCTCCTTCGACGGCCCGCTCTCCCAGATCAGCCCCTGATGCATGAAGATGGTCCTGTCCGCGACGGTGCGCGCGAAATTCATCTCGTGCGTCACCAGCAGCATGGTCATGCCGCCCTTGGCGAGCTTCTCCATCACCAGCAGCACCTCGCCGGTCAGCTCCGGGTCGAGCGCCGAGGTCACCTCGTCGAACAGCATCACCTTGGGCTGCATCGCCAGCGAACGGGCGATCGCGACGCGCTGCTGCTGGCCGCCGGAAAGGTTGTCGGGATAGCTGTCGAACTTCTCGGAGAGACCGACCTGCGCCAGCACGTCCTTGGCCAGCGCCATGGCCTGCGCCTGCGGCACGTTCTTGGTGATGCGCGGCGAGAGCATGATGTTCTGCCCCACCGTGAGATGCGGGAACAGGTTGTAGCTCTGGAAGACGATGCCGACATCCTTGCGCAATTCGCGCAGCTTCGTCGGGTCCTGCGTCAGCATGTGGCCGGCGACCTCGATCTTCCCGGCATGGAAGGTCTCGAGCCCGTTGATGCAGCGCAGCAGGGTCGACTTGCCGGAGCCCGAGCGGCCGATGATCGCGACGACCTGCCCGGTATCGACGCTGAGCGAGACGCCTTTCAGCACCTCTAGCGAGCCGAAGCGCTTGTGGATGCCTTCAATGAGAACGGCTGGCATTCATCACCTTTTCGAGATGGCGGCTGAGCCGGGAGAGCGGGAAGCAGATCGCGAAATAGATCGCCCCGACGAGGGTGAAGATCTGGAAGGCCTGGTAGGTCGCGTTGTTGACCAGCATGCCGGCGCGCATCAGGTCGACGAAGCCGACGACCTGCACGATCGAGGTGTTCTTCACGAGCTGGACCAGGAAACCGACCGTCGGCGGCAGCGAGATGCGGATCGCCTGCGGCAGGATGACATGGCGGTAGGTTTGCGCCGTCGTATGCGCCAGCGAGGCCGAAGCCTCCCATTGCTGGCGCGGCACGGATTCGATCGAGCCGCGCCAGATCTCGGCGAGATAGGCCGAGACATAGATCGACAGCGACGCCGAGGCCGCGAGGAAGGGCGGCAGCTCGATGCCGAGCGCCGAGAGCCCGTAATAGCTCATGAACAGCACCATCAGCACCGGGATCGACTGGATCACCAGGATGTAGCCGGCGGCGAAGCGGCGCAGCCAGCGCAGCCGTGACAGGCGCATGATCGCGAAGGCGCCGCCGATGATGCTCCCGATGAAGAAGGCGATCGCCGTCAGCGCCAGCGTCCAGCCGGCGGAGCGCAGGATGAAGAGGGCCTCGGGCCAACCGAAGGTCTGCATCAGGCGGCCTCCCCATGCGCTTCGGTGAGGCGGGCAAGGCCCGACACCTGCGGGAAGAGCTTCCGGCCGAGCCAGTTCAGGAAGAGTTTGAAGGAGAGCGCCAGCACCAGATAGAGCACGGTGACGACGATATAGGTCTCGAACGAGCGGAACGTGTCCTGCTCGATGATTGCCGCCGTGCCCGACAATTCCTGCACCGAGACGAAGGAGCAGATGCTGGAGGCCAGCATCATCAGCACGAACTGGCTGGAGAGTGCCGGCCAGACGCGGGCGAAGGCCGGCTGCAGCACGACATGCTTCAGCACCTGCCACTTGGTCATGGCGAGCGCGAGCCCGGCCTCGATCTGCGATTTATGGATGGAGTCGACGCCGGCGCGGATGATCTCGGTCGCATAGGCCGCGAGATTGAGCGTCATCGCCAGCACCGAGGCTTCGAGCCCGTTGAGCCGGATGCCGAGCTGCGGCAACCCGAAGAAGATCATGAAGAGCTGCACCAGGAACGGCGTGTTGCGCATCAGCTCGACATAGGCGTCGACGATATAGCCGGCCCAGCTCCCTGCCAGGCTGCGCAGCGCGGTCATCGCCGTCGCCAGCACGAGGCCGAGCCCGATCGCTACGAAGGACAGCGCGATCGTGAGCCAGACCCCGTTGAGGATCATCGGCCATTTGGAAAAGACGTCTTGGAAGAGCAACGGCGCGCTCCTTCGTCCGGGAGGGTCGACGAGGGGTCGCCGGCGCGCTCGAACCGCGCGCCGGAACATCAGCGGATCCGATCGGAAGACCGATCAGGACGTTGGATCAGAAGGTCGGGAGCGGCGGCAGCGGGCTGCCGACCCACTTCTGGGCGATCGCGTCGAGCTCGCCGTTCTGCTTGACGTAGTAGATGAAGTTGTTGAGCCACTGGCGCAATTCATAGGCGTCCTTGCGCATGGTCATCGAGTTCGGCTGCACGCCGAAGACGAACTTGAGCTCGGTCTCGGTCTCGCCGCGCGCCTTCATCGCAGCATTGGCCTGCGCGTCGGGACCGGCGATGGCCTGGACCTGCCCGGAGAACAGCGCCTGCATCGTGGTCGCGTCATCCTCGAAGCGCAGGATGGTGAGGTTCAGTTCCTTCTCGCGGCTGGTGAACTCGCGCTCGACGCTGGAGCCGCGGTTGACACCCACCTTCATGCCCTTGAGGTCGGCCCAGGTCTTGATGGCGACGCCCTTCTTCGCATAGACGCCGGTCTGGAAGGCGCTGTAGGGGATCGAGAACATCACGGCCTTGGCGCGCTCGGGCGTCGGCGCCAGCGTGGCGACGAGGAAGTCGACCTTGTTGGCTTCCAGCGCCGGGATACGCGCCGGCGGCGTCAACTGTACCATCTCGACCTTCACGCCGAGATATTTGCCGATCAGCGCGATGACGTCGGCGTCATAGCCGATGGCGTTGCCCTGGGAATCGACCGAGCCGTAGGGCGGCGCGCCGATCAGCACGCCGATCTTCACCGAGCCGCGCTTGATGATGTCGGTGACGGACTGGGCCGAGGCCTGGCCGGCGACGAGCATGCCGGCGCCGAGCGCGAGAGCCATGCCGGCAATCTTGAGATGCTTGAGCAGTTTCACCTGGTGTCTCCTCTGCTGCGGCAGTGCCGCTTGTCATGGCCCGGCTTCTTGTGGCCGGTTCGGGAAGAACGTCGTTCCTGTCGTTGTGTCAGGCGCTCGCGCGCACGACATTGACGAGCGGCTCGCCGGCGAAGCGGCGCTTGATGTTGTCGGCAATGACCCCCTGCCGGCGGCTGATCGTGCCGCTCGTCCATCCGGACATATGCGGCGTCATTAAAACGTTTGAAAGCTCGTGGAAAGGCAGATTTGCGGGCAAGGGATTGCTGTCCCCAGCGCTGGGGTAGCGATACCAGGTGTCGATGACGGCCCCGCCGATCCGGCCGGTCTTCAGGGCGTCGAACAGCGCTTGCTCGTCGATGGTCGGGCCACGCCCGACATTGATAACGACGGCACCCGGCCGCATCGCCGCGAAGGCGTCTGCGCCGACGATACCCTTGGTCTCCGCGGTGAACGGCACGGAGACGACGACGACATCGACCGAGCCGCAGAATTCCGCGAGCTGGTCAAGCGTGAAGGCGCGATCGACCAGACCTGAGGCCGGCACGGCGCTGCGATTGGCGACATGGACCTTCATCTCGAAGGCCTTGGCCCGCGCCGCGATCGCCTTGCCGATATGCCCGAAGCCGAGCAGGCCGATGGTCTGGCCGGCGATCTCGCCATGGACGCGGTCGGGCGCTCCAGCCCAATAGGCCCAATCGCCCTGGCGCAGGCGCCGATCGGCATCGGCGAGCGGAACGTTGCGGGCCAGCAGCGCCGCCATCACATATTCCGCGATCGCCTGCTCATGGCCGAAGCAGTTGCAGACGGCGGTCGAAGCCGGCAGCGCCCCGAGATCGACCATGTCGTAGCCGGCGCCCGGCACATGGAACAGCTTGAGCCCGGCGGGCTGCGGCAGGGCGGCATCGAACTTCACGCCGACGATGACCTCGGCCTCGGCATAGGCCTTCTGATCGGCCTCTCCTTCGAGATGGTCGGGCAGGAGCCGGATTTCGGCCTTGTCGCCGACCAGCCCGGCGAAGCCGTGGCTGAAGGAGGCGGCGTTCTCGCCATGGAAGACAATGCGCATGGTTCCGGTAGTTCCTTCCGTCAGGTCTTCAGCAGCGGCTCGACCCTGCAATCCAGCAGGGACGGATCGATCACCGCTTCCAATTCGTCGAACATGGCGTCCACGAAGCCGATCAGCGCGTCCGAGGCGGCGACGGCCCCGGCCGCCCGGCGGGCCGCGATGGCGTTCAGCACCGCGATATGGTGGTCGATCGAAACCGCGAGGCCGACCCGCTGCGGCATCGCGCTGTGATAGATGAAGCCGATGCGCCGGAAGATCGTGTGCAGCGGGCGCAGCGTGTGCTGGAGGAAGGGCTCCGCCGCGGCCGAGAGCACGGTCTCGTCGATGCGGCGATCGAGCGTGTTGAACTCGGCCAGGCTCAGGCTGTCACGGCGTTCGCGCAGCAGGCGCTCGATATGAAGGAGCTGGTTGCGATGGGACGGTCCGGCCCGCTCGGCAGCGAGCCCGATGACGAAGCGCTCGAGATCGCGCCGCAACCGCAGCAGCAGGCGCTCGCGCGCCAGGTCGATCGGCGCGACTTGCAAACCATGCCGCGGACGGATGATGATCAGCGTATCCGCCGCCAGACGGTTGACGGCGTGATGGACCGGGGTGCGGCCATAGCCGGTCATGTCCTGGAGGTCCTGCAGCGAGAGGAAGCGCCCCGGCGGCAATTCGCAGGTGATCAGCAGCGCCTCGATGCGCTCATAGGCGAGCTCGAACAGGTTGACGCGATTGCGCCGCTTCGGCGCAGGCGTCTCCTCGGCCTGTCGGGGCTGGATCGCACTGCGCGCCATCCCTGCTTCCTCCATGAGGGCGCTCTTGATCGGCACCCCTTGGAAGCAAGCGTAGACATATTGTGAAATTTTACAAGAGAGCAGTTTCCCGACGTGAAGGGTTCTGCGAGAGAGGCGCCCCTGCCTAGAGCAGGTCCGGCAAAACTGCGTGGCGCTTTTGCGTAAAGTCTGAGCGCGGCGGCGATTTCGCCGCGCAGACGCGAGACATGGCCTCAACGGGAGGAGCCAGCCTTCAGCACCGCAACCATGGCGCCATAGCCCCGCGCGCGGGCGTGCTGCAGCGGCGTGACGGCTTGCCTGTCGGCGAGGTTGCGATTGGCACCGGCCGCGAGCAGCGCCCGCACGGTCTCGACATGGCGCTTGCCGCCGTCGCCAAGGATCACCGCCTCGATCAGCGCGGTCCAGCCGAGATTATTGACATGGTCGAGCGGCGCGCCGGCCACGATCAGTTCGCGGACGATGCCGTCACGACCGAGATGCGCGGCGGCGATCAGCGCCGTCCCGTCATAGCGGCTGGTGGTGAGCTTTGCCGACGCACCCGCGGCAAGCAGGGCTTTCAACGCCGGTACGTCGTCGCTGACGGCCACGATGGTGACGGCGTCATAGCGCTGGTTGTCGAACAGGCCGGGATCGGCACCCGCGCCGATCAGGGTGCGGATCGCGTCGACCTGGCCGCGAAAGGCGGCGACATGCAGCGGCGTGCGGCCGTTGCCGTCGCGAGCGTCTAGCTTTTCGCCGGCTCTCGCGAGGCGCCGGATCGCCGCGACATCGCCGGAGGCCGCCGCGGCATGCAGCCCGCGATAGGCGGCAAGCTCGGTCGCATCGGGCGGCGTCTGCGCCATGGCCCGGCCGGCCAGGCTGGCGGCAACCAGACCGACCATGATCAGCAGCATTCTCGCCATCGCAGCGCCCTCCATGGGAAAACAGGCGGCCGCTTTCGCAACCGCCTGCTTCGTTTCAGCTTTGGCTCCAGGCTCAGCGCAGCTTCGCCTTCACCTTCTCGATGCCGGCATTGGCGCATTCCTCGTCGAGCAGGCCGTTCGGAGCGCCGCCGACGCCGACCGCACCGATCACCTCGTCGCCGACCTTGACCGGCACGCCGCCGCCGAGCAGCAGGAAGCCCTCGATCGCGGCCACATTGCGCTGGGCCGGGTTCTTCTCGACGCCTTCGGCCATCGCCGCGGTGGCGTTGCGGGCCGAGGCCGAGGTGAAGGCCTTGTCGCGGCTGGCGGCGACGGTGTGCGGGCCAGCCCGGTCGGCGCGCAGCACCGCGCGGGTGACGCCGGCGCGGTCGACGACCGTCGCGGTGACGTTGAAGTTCTTGGCGGCACAAGCCTCGACGGTCGCCTGGGCGATTTCCTGGGCGATGGCGAGCGGCATGTTGCGCTCCTGCAGGACCTGGGCGCCGGCAGCGGCTGGAACGAGCGCGAGCACGAGGGCAGCGGCGGCGAAACGGATCTGGGTCATGATCTCTCCGGGACGTGAGCGGGGCGAGCCGTAAGCTCGATGGCCGCAAGCTAGCCGGTCCGGTCAGGCATTTTGATCGGTGCGGTGCCGGAGCCTTCTCCGTAATCCTACGGAGGAGCGCGCCTGTGATGCCTGTCGATTTTCGATTGAACCGCGACGTCATCCCGGACAAGCGACAAAGCCGCACCGATCCGGTATCGATCTCAGAGTGCCGGAGCTCTCCGATGGATCCGGGGTCAAGCCCGGCATGACATGGTGGTTCCGCGGAAAATCGGCCGCCCTACCCCTCCAGGGCGAAGCGCACCATCTCGGCGACGGAGCCCGCCCCGATCTTCTCGGCGATATGGGCGCGATGGGTCTCGACCGTGCGCGGCGAGACGTCGAGCACCCGCGCGATCTCCTTCGTCGACAACCCCTCGGCCACGAGATCGAGGATCTCACGCTCGCGCTGGGTCAGCCGGGCCAGCCGGGCATCGCGCCCGGCGCGGGCGACCTCGGCTTGCTTGCGTTGATCGAGCGCGGCAAAGGCCGCTTCCACCGCTTCCAGCAGCACCTGTTCGTCGATCGGCTTGGTCAGGAAGTCGACCGCGCCCGCCTTGAAGGCGCGCCGGCAGGCGGCAACGTCGCCATGGCCGGAGATCATCACCGTCGGCATACCGCCGGCCTCCTTGGCCATGCGCTCCAGCAATTGCAGGCCGGAGGTGCCGGGCATGCGGATATCGACGACGAGGCAGCCGTCCTGGCGCGGGTCCGGCCGGTCGAGGAAGGATTGCACGCCGGCAAAGGGCCGCGGCGCGAAACCCATCGTGCGCAGGAGCAGGACGAGCGCATCGCGCACATCGGCATCGTCGTCGATCAGGTAAACGATCCGTGGCGCCGGCTTCATTCGGCAGCCAGCCCGAGCTCGACCGCCAGCGCCGGAAAGCGCACCGTGAAGACGGCGCCCCGCTCAGGCCCGTTGCGCACGGCGATCCGCCCGCCGGCCGTCTCGACCAGGCGCTCGCAGAGCGGCAGGCCGAGCCCCATGCCGCTGCTCTTGGTGGTGAAAAACGGCTCGAACAGGCGGGCCATGTCGGCTTCCGCGATGCCCGGCCCGTCATCGGCGACCGAGATCTCCGCCTCGCCGTCGACGAGGCGCGTCGCCAGAACGATCTCGCGCCGCCCTGCCGGCATGGCCTCGACCGCCTCGGCCGCATTGCGGACGAGATTGTGCACGACCTGCTCGATCGAGACCCGGTCGAGCAACGCCCGCGGCCCGGGTTCGTTCAGGTCCAGCCGAAGCGCGACGCCGCGCTCCTGCAGATCGCGCTGGCTCAGCTCGACCACGTTGCTGACGATCCGGTTGAGATCCTGCGGCTGCCGTTGCGGCTCGCGCCGCGTCACATAGGCCCGCAAACGCTCCAGGATTTCGCCGGCCCGGCGCGCGTGCCGGACATTGGCTTCGAGCACGCCGATGAGATCGCCAGATGCCGCCGTGCCCGACTTGGCGAGCCGCAAGCCCGCCTGGCTCTGGCTCAGGATCGCGGTCAGCGGCTGGGTGATCTCATGGGCGATGCCGGAGGCCATCTCGCCGACGGTGTTGACCCGCATGGCATGGGCCAGTCGCGCATCGTGCTCATGCAGGCGCACCGCCTCGCGCGCCCTCCGGCTGGCGCGCCGCTCGCGCAGCACCGTCAGCAGCAGGAAGAGGCTCAAGCCCGCGGCGACCGGCCAGCCGAACAACAGGCCAGGCGGCAGCAACTCGGCGAAGGCCGGACGCCGCGCCAATTCCAGCAGCAGCGGCTGCGACCGGCTGCCCAATGCTTTCGCGAAGGTGAGGTCCGGGATCGGCGCGCGCTGCGCCAGCGGCCAGTCGTGCTGGACGATCGCGGTTCCGGCCGCATCGCTCAGCTTCAGCCCGGCATCGCCGGGCAAGCCGCCTTCAGGCTCGGTCAGGAGCCGGGCATCGATGACGAGGACCAGCGCCCGCGGCCCATGGCCGCTATCCGGCACGCGCTTGACCAGGGCGTAGAACGGGCTGCCTGAGCGGCTTGCCAGCGTGACGGCCTGGCCGGGCGCCAGCGCCCCCACGCGCGCAGACAGAGCGGCGGGGTCGAAATCGGCCAGATTGGGCGAAACGCCTCCGCCAGAGACGTTCTCGATCAATTCGACGGCGGCGATGCGCGGATAGAAGCGCTGCATCGCCTCGATCACGGCCCGGAAGCTCGCGGATTCCGCATTCGAGCTGGCGAGGACCGCCGCCAGGCTTGTGAGATGCGCATCGTGCTGCTCGACGCGCTGCGAGACGATGCGGTGCAGCGTCGTTCCCTCGCGTTGGAGCGCATCGCCCGCCCGCGTGAACTCGATGAAGGCGCCAAGTCCGAGCCCCGCGAGCGCGAGCGGAATCCACAGAAGCAGGAACGGGAGGAGGCGCGGTGTCAAGGATTCCATCCGGTTGCCGGCCCAGCCTAACGCGCCCGGCCGGCGCCGTCACCGTCGGCCGGCGACGAGCTGCTGTGACGCCAGGGTAGAAATCCCTGGCGTCCGCCGCGTGGAACGCGCTTGCGGTCGCCATCGCGCCCCAATAGGCTCCCTTCGACGCGCCGACGACAGGCGCGCGCAAGGGGAAACGCCTATGTCAAAGATGATCACCAGAATGGTCGCGTTCGGCCTCGCCGCCGCGGCCTTGTCGGTCTATGCCGCGCCGGCCTCGGCGCAAGCGACGCTCGAGGCCGTCAGGAAGCGCGGGAAGGTGCTTTGCGGTGTCTCCCCGACGGCTCCGGGCTTCTCCTATGCCGACGACAAGGGCGTCCGTCAGGGCTTTGACAGCGATATCTGCCGCGCCGTCTCCTCGGCCGTGTTCGGCACGCCGGACAAGGTCGATTTCGTTCCGCTCAACACCAATGTCCGCTTCCAGGGCCTGCAGTCCGGCGAAGTCGACCTGCTCTCGCGCCAGACCACGATGACCTTCTCGCGCGACACCTCGCTCGGCCTCGATTTCGCGCCCGTCGTCTTCTATGACGGCCAGGGCCTGATGGTCTCGGCCAAGCTCGGCGTGAAGAGCGCGGCCGAGCTGTCCCAGTCCGCCGTCTGCATCCTGCCGGGCACGACGACGCTGCAGAACCTCGAGGACTACTTCAAGCCCCGCAACATCAAATACGAGGCGGTCGTCTTCGAGAATCCCGACGAATGGCGCAACGCCTTCTTCTCCGGCCGCTGCGACGTCATCACCACCGACCGCTCGGACCTCGCCTCGGTACGCGCCATCGCCAACGACCCCAAGCAATACGTGATCCTGCCCGAGACGATCTCCAAGGAGCCGCTCGCCCCCGTCGTCCGCCAGAACGACAGCAACTGGCGCGACATCGTCTCCTGGACGGTCAACGCCCTGATCGCGGCCGAGGAATACGGCATCACGAAGGGCAATATCGACGAGCAGCTCAAGAGCAAGGATCCCGAGATCCAGCGCCTGCTCGGGGTCAACGGCGACCTCGGCAAGATGCTGAGCCTCGACAACAAATGGGCCTATAATGCCATCAAGCAGCTCGGCAATTACGGCGAGCTCTTCGAGCGTCATCTCGGCGAGAAGACCCCGCTCGGCCTCAGCCGCGGCCCCAACCAGCTCTGGAACAAGGGTGGCCTGATCTACTCCCCGCCCTTCCGGTGATCCCGGCCTGACGTGCGTTCCCTCGATTGACCTGAGACCATCGGCCGCCTCTGCGCGGCCGGTGCGTCCCCAGCCCGGAACAGCCCGATGGCCACCTCCGATTCCAGCCCGGTGCGGCTGCTTTATGACGTGCGCGTCCGCGCCGTGCTCTACCAGGTCGTCGCGGTCGCGCTCGTCGTCGGCATCGGCTTCTATCTCTTCAGCACCGTCTCGCGGAAGCTGGCGGACCAGAACATCGCAACGGGCTTCGCCTATCTCTCCCGGCCCGCCGGCTTCGTCATCAGCCAGTCCTTCATCTCCTACGATTCCGGCGACACCTATGGCCGCGCCATCCTCGTCGGCCTGCTCAACACGGTCTGGGTCTCAGCCTTCGCCGTCATCATCTCGACGGTTCTCGGCCTGATCGTCGGCATCGCCCGGCTGTCGCGCAATCCGATCCTCTCGACTCTCGCGCTCCTCTATGTCGAGGCGCTGCGCAACGTCCCGCTGCTGCTCTATCTCTTCCTCTGGTATGCGCTCATCGTCGCGGTCTTCCCGCCGGTGCGCGAGGCCTGGCAGATCCTGCCGGAGGTCTTTCTCAGCAACGGCGGCCTGATCGTGCCGTCGCTGCGCTGGTCATCCGCCCATACCGGCGTGCTCGCCGCCGTCGCGCTCGGCATCGTGCTGGCCTGCCTCGTCGCCTCGGCCTTCCGCCGCAAGCGTGTCGCCACCGGCCGGAGCCGCATGGCCTGGCCCTATGTCCTGGCCGCGCTCGTCGTGCCCGCCCTCCTGGCCCTCCTGGTCTTCCAGCCGGACCTGGTGGTGAACTGGCCGGAGAAAGGCCGCTTCCGCATCACCGGCGGCGTGCAGGTCACGCCGGAATTCACCGCGCTGCTGGTCGGGCTGGCCTTGTCCGCTTCGGCCGGCATCGCCGAGATCGTGCGCGCCGGCATCCTCTCGGTCGGGCGCGGGCAATGGGAGGCGGCGCGTTCGGTCGGCCTGCATGACCGCCAGACCATGCGGCTCGTCGTGCTGCCGCAGGCGCTGCGCGTGATCATCCCGCCGCTGACCAGCTCCTATCTCTCGACCTTCAAGAACTCCTCGCTCGCCATCGCCATCGGCTATCCCGACCTCGTCATGGTCTCGAACACGACGATGAACCAGACCGGGCAGGCGATCGAGGGCATCGCGATCTTCATGCTGGTCTATCTGGGCATGTCGATCGCGATCTCCATGCTGATGAACTGGTACAACGCCCGCGTCGCCCTGGTGGAGCGTTGAGATGACCGACACCGCCCAGCTCAACACCCTGGCATCCGTCCCCGACGAGCGCCCGACACGGCCCGCGAGCAGTTGGTATGCCCTGTTCAAGCCCTATATCGGCTCGCCCTTCAACGCCGTCGTCACCTTCGCCTGCCTCTGGCTGATCTATCGGCTGGTCACCGGCGCCTGGGGCTGGCTCGTCACCCGCGCGATCGTCGAAGGCGGGCCGCAGACCTGCAAGGCGGCAGCCGGAGCCGGCGCCTGCTGGCCCTTCCTGGCGGCGAAGCTGCGCTTCATGATCTTCGGCTTCTACCCCTATGACGAGCACTGGCGGCCGGCGATCGCGGTGCTGCTCTTCCTCGGCGCGATGATCTATTCGATGATCCCGCGCTTCTGGTCGCGCCGGCTACTGTGGCTCTGGCTCGCAGTCGTCGTCATCTGCGGCGTGCTGATGTATGGCGGGGTCTTCGGCCTCAGCGTGGTCAACACCACGAACTGGGGCGGCCTGCCGCTCTCCTTCATGCTCTCCTCGGTCGGGCTCGCCTTCGGCTTCATCCTCGGCGTGCTCCTGGCCCTGGCGCGCTCGTCGAAACTCCCGGCGATCCAGGTCATCGCCGTCGTCTTCATCGAGATGATCCGCGGCGTGCCGCTGGTCTCGATCCTGTTCATGGCCTCGGTGATGCTGCCGCTGTTCATGCCGGATGGCGTGACCATCGACAAATTGCTGCGGGCACAGGTGGCGATCATCATCTTCGCCGGCGCCTATATCGCCGAGACCGTGCGCGGCGGCCTGCAGGCGGTGCCGAAGGGCCAGCACGAGGCCGCGGCCTCGCTCGGCCTCGGCTACTGGCTGTCGATGCGCAAGATCGTGCTGCCGCAGGCGCTGAAGATCGTCATTCCGCCGCTGGTCAACATCTTCATCGGCTTCTTCCAGGACACGACGCTGGTCACCATCATCGGCCTACTCGATTTCCTCGACACGGTCCGCTCGGCGATGCGCGATCCCGTCTGGCAGGGCATCGCGGTGCTGGAAGGCTATATCTTCGCGGCGCTGGTCTACGCCGTGTTCAGCTACGGCATGGGCTCCTATAGCCGCTTCATCGAACGGCGCCTGAAGACCGACCACAGCCACGGCCGGCATTGAAAAAGCGCCTCCGGGCCTCGCCCGGAGCGCATTCGCGGCGCCTTTCGGGCTCCGCGCAATGTTCCAGCAAGCCCCCGCGCCGACCACTCCCGGTGATTCCAACCGTGGAGACCGGACGATGCTCTTCAGCCCCGATCGGTCGGCAGCCCTCGCCGGCCGCGTCCTGCATGCCTATCTCGGCCTGGTCAGGCGCACGACGCGCTTCAAGCCGGTCATCCCCGGCGCCCGCCCCTGGGAGCGCAACCGCGAGCCCTTCATCGCCCTGACCTGGCACGGCCAGCAGATGCTGAGCCTCGCCGCGCTCGAAGGCGCCTCGCGCGTCGCGGTCCTGACCTCGCTGCATTTCGACGGGGCGGTCGTGACCTCCGTGGTCGAGCGCGCCGGCTATCGCAGCATCCGGGGCTCCGGTGCGCAGAGCCCGGCCAAGATCGTGGCGAAACGCTCCGTACCCGCCTTCTTCGAGATGCGCGATGCGCTGCGCCGGGGCACGAGCCTCGTGCTCACCGCAGACGTGCCACGGATCGCGCGCGTCGCCGGCAAGGGTGCCGTCCAACTCGCCCGCGTGACCGGCCGGCCGATCTATCTGTTCGCGGCCGTCACCAGCGCCCGTGTCGACCTGGAGAACTGGGACCATGCCAGCATCGCCCTGCCCTTCGGGCGCGGCTGCATCCTCTGGTCGGAGCCGCTCTATGTCCGCAAGGCCGCCGATGAGCGCGAGGTCGGGCTGATCGCCATGGATATCTCCGAGCGTCTCGACGAGCTCCACGCGACCGCGCAACGCAATATCGGCCGCTGAAGCTGACCGCGCGTCCTGCTTCAGCGCCGGCCGGGCGGTGCACAGCCGCCGGGCGTCCCGCAGATATCCGCCGGCGGGCGCAACGTCTCCGGCTCGCCACCGGGCTCGATCCGAATCCGGCTAAGGTCTCCCGAAAGCCGGAGGCCCAGGCCCGAGGATATCAGCACGATCCGCGCCCGGCTGGAGGCGAGGATCGTCGCATTCGCGCCGGCCAGGAAATGGGCGCTGCCGCCGAGGCTGGCATAGGTGCCGAACACATCCTCTTGCCGGTCGAGCCCGTAGACCAGCATGATCACCCGCCCGTAATCGGCGCCAAGCCCGATGCCGACCGAGAGCGCCGTCCAGATCACCGGCATCGGGATCCCGTCCGAGAAGCGCAATTCGCCGCTGCCGTGCCGCCCGCCGACCACGAAGGAGCCGCTGAGCTCGCCGCCGACGATATAGGCGTTCGGCTCGCCGAACAGCGCAAGCGAGCGCTCGATCGGCACGCTGACCGTCTTGGAAGCCGTGTCGAACACGCCTTCGACCAGCCGGGCGATGTCCTGCCGCGACGCAGTCGGCAATTGGCCGGGCCGAATATCCTCCCGTCCGGCCACGCTTTGCGCGGCTGCCGGGATCTGTGCCTGCCCGATGGCGAGCAGCGCCGCCAGCACCATGCGGCACAGCCGGAACCCTCCCGCCACGGCGCGCAGCGCTTGCATCAGGCCCGGCGATCCATGAGGGAGTTGAACGGCAACGGTGATACGGTCCATGCAGGGCCCGGCAGGGCGACGCCCCCGGCCCGAGAAGCCATACCCGCACAGAGGCTCCGTGACGACCCGCAACGTTGAAACCGTTTCGATATCCCCTGCGTCGAAACGCGCGCGGCCGCTGACCGGTGGCCCGC
This sequence comes from Allobosea sp. ASV33, assembly GCF_016428755.1. Taxonomy (GTDB): domain Bacteria; phylum Pseudomonadota; class Alphaproteobacteria; order Rhizobiales; family Beijerinckiaceae; genus Allobosea. The sequence goes on along the minus strand of NZ_JAELTI010000107.1, from coordinate 1,939 downwards.
GATGAGGTCGCTCTCGCGTGCCCTCACCATCCGGCTGACGCTGCTCGGCATCGTGCTGTTCGTCGCCTTCATCGCGTCCGTGCTCGCCTTCACCTTCATCACCGAGGACCCGGGCGTCCTGCGCAACGATGTCACCTCCCAGATCATTCGGCAAAGCGTGCGCCCGTCCGGCAGCGCGGCGCTGCAGGTCGAGAAGTCGCCGGGCCTGATCAGGATCGAGCAGGCCAGCCCGCTGCTCTGGTATCTGGTCTCCGATGGACGTTCCGTCGTCGAGTATGCGCCAGAATTGCGGCCGGGCCTGCCGATCGACATCCGGCTGGACGGCCCGACCATCGCGGCCCAGATGCGGGTCGGCGGCGACAATGCACTCTCGGTCGACGTTGCCGAGCAGGATGGCAGCCGCATCCTCGTCGCCACCGGCGGCGGTCGTCCCGGCTGGGACGTGATCCTCGGCTATTTCCTGCGCGCCATCGCAGGTTCCGCTGCGGCGATCTCGGTCGTGTTCGGGATCATGATCGCCGCGGCAATCGCCATGTCCGTGTCCTATATCACCAGCCGGCTACGCAGTGCAGCCGAGGCCGCCGCCCGTATCGATCCGCGCGCGCCGCGCGGCCTGCTGCCGACGGAGGAGACACCCGTCGAATTGATGCCGCTGACGACGGCGCTGAATTCGGCGCTGGACCAGATCGCGGGCAATATGGAGGTGCAGCGGCGCTTCATGAACAATGTCGCGCACGAATTGCGCACGCCGCTCGCCGTGATGCGGACCAAGGTGGATTCGCTGTCCGACGAGGGCGAGCGCCTGGCGCTGACGACCGATGTCAGCCGCCTCACCACTATCGTCTCCTCGATGCTGCAGCTCGCCCGCCTGCACAACACCGAGCTGCCTTTCGAGCCGCTGCGCCTGAATGCCCTGGCGCGCGACGTGCTGGCCGATCTCGCGCCGCTGGTGCTCAGCAACGGCATCGGCATCGCGCTGGAGGAAGAGGGCGCGCGCGACGTCCTGATCGTCGCCAACGAGGCCACCACCCGCGCGGCCATCGCCAATCTCATCGACAATGCATTGCGCCACGCGCAGGCGCGCTCCTCCATCCTGGTCAAGGTCATCGACGGAACCGTGCTGGAGGTCAGCGACGACGGCATCGGCATCGCCGCCGCCAAGCGCGCGCAGGTCACCGAGCCGTTCAACCGGATGTCGCCGCATTCGACCGGCGCCGGGCTCGGCCTGACGATCGTACGCGACATCATGGCAGCCCATGGCGGCACGCTCGATCTCACCGACACCGAAGGCGGCGGCACCACGATCCGCCTGAGCTTCCGTGTGGTGTAGCTGGATTGAGCAACGTGACGACAGCGACTTCCCACCACCCTTGTCATTCCGGGGCTTCGCGCAGCGAAGAACCCGGAACCCACGACTGGGTGGGCGCTTTCGAAATGGCGACAGATGGGCTCACCCGGTCGTGGGTTCCGGGTTCGATCCTGCGGATCGCCCCGGAATGACAATCGTGACGCCGACTATTCGCTAAAGCGCTGGCTCGGCCTTCTTCAAGATATAGCCGATCCCGCGCAGCGAGGTGATCTCGACATCCGCGCCGGCATCGCGGAGCTTGCGCCGGAGCCGGGAGATCTGCGCTTCCAGCGTGTTCGACTCGATCAGGTCGTCGAAGCCGTAGACCGCCTCGATCAGCACGTCGCGGGTGACGACGCGGCCGGTCCGTTGCACCAGCGCCTCGAGGATCAGCGCCTCGCGCCGGCGCAGGTCGAGCGCTTCCGTCCCGACCGAAGCATTGCGGCCTTCGAGATCGAGCGAGAGGTTTCCGGCGCTGAGGACAAGAGAGCGCTTGGGATTGCGCCGACGTGCGAGAACGCGGACCCGCGCGATCAATTCGCCCGGCTCGAACGGCTTGACGAGATAATCGTCGGCACCGCCGTTCAGCCC
>NZ_JAELTI010000106.1 GCF_016428755.1 Allobosea sp. ASV33 | reverse complement strand
ACAGCGTGGCTTCAACAAATTCAGACAGGAAACCGTCCGGCGAACCGGCCTAAGCCCCAGCGTCCTAAGGAAGCGCAGAAGAGGCGCCGCTCAGCGGCGGCGCCGTCTCGATGGGCGGTTTATAGGCCAGGCCCGGATTGGAAGTCAACACGCTCGATGAAGTTTTTTTGACGGATCGCATTTCTTTTTTCGATCCCCCGCAAAACCCCGTCCAGGGGCTCATTTTTGCGGATTTTCAGCGCGTACGACTCCCTGCCCGATGATGCTTGAAACGTCGTCCTCTTCCTTCGGCGCTGTTGCGGTGCAAAATTTTTATCGTCGAAGACCGGCCGAAGCCCAAGGTTCCGAATTCTTGCCATCCGACACGGCTTCCGAGCGATGAGCGGCCGAAATCGTCCGGCCCTTATATGGTACATGCGAGCGCGTGCTCCTGTGTGCGGGCGCGTGCGGCGCGGGTCCACGCACCTGCCCTTTCCCAAAACAGCCGCAATCTCCCAGCACAGGAGATCGTCCACGGCTGAACGGATTGATTCCGGCTTCCGGCACGGGCATGGTCCTGCCGCGCTTTCGTCAGGACGCGTTCAAGGCGCTTTCGCTTCGGCGAGGGCCGCCATCGAGATTTCGAGACAGCCCGCAAGAAGCAGCCACCGCTCCATGAACGCCCATCCCGAGTTCGCACAGCCGGTCGAGCCGCTTGCCCCCGAGGCGGCGGCCCTGCTGGTCGATCTCGGGATCGAACCGCCGATACAGCCGGCCGACTCCCGGCAGCAGCCGCTCGATCGTCGCGGCGTCTCGCTGCGCTGGCTCTTCGCCTGCGCCCTTGTCGGCTCCTGCGGCGCTGCCTTGCTCGGCGCGGCGATCCTCGTCGCGATGCGCGGCGACACCAGCTATCCCGAGCAGCCCGAGACGGTCACGGTCCGCGCCTCCTCGGCCGCGGGCGATGGCGGCGGCGCGCGCAAGGCCGACAAGCTCGTCGCCGACCAGCCGGTCATGGCGGCCCGCCACACGCTGCGGGCGCCGATGTCGCAGCGCACCGGCGACCGCGAGGTCATCCGCGTCCGGCCCTTCGTGCGGTTGGCGTCCAACCTCTCGCTCACCACCGGCGTCTATGCCACCAATATCCCGCCCTTCAATCCGCTGCGCCTCTTCGCCGAAGGCGGGCAGCCCGAGGAGCGCTATGCCGAACCGGCGCAGGATATGCCGGATGCCGACGTCACCATCGTCAAACGCGATCTCGGCGATCTGACCCTGCCCTCCGGCAAGCCGCAGCTCAGCGATGCCGAGGTGATCTCCCAGATCGAGGAAGAGCGCGCCAACATGGCGAACTCCGGCCGCCAGCGTGCCCTGCCGATTCCGCCGCAACTGATGCTCAGCCGCACGCTGACCGGCACCGCCGCACCGGGCACCGATATGCTCGCCTATGCGCCCGCGACCGACACGCGGTTCTCCGGCATCGAGGTCCGCGTCGTGCCGGAAAACGTCACCAACGCGCCGAAGACGCCGATCCCCGCCTCACGCGAGCCTCTCGTCGAGGACAAGCTGCTGATGGCCAAGCGCGGCGAGAATTTCGAGCAGGTCATGCGCGGCGCCGGCGTCACCCCCGAGCAGGTCCGCACAATGATCGCGGCCTTCGGTGGCAAGGTCCGCACCTCCGCCCTGCCCGATGGCCAGGTCCTGCAGGTGCTTTACGCACCCGGGCCCCGTACGGGCGATCCCCGCCAGATCATGCGCGTCTCGCTGCTCACCAACGGCCAGCCCGACGGCACGATCGCGATGAACGACAAGGGCGCCTTCGTGCCGGTGGACCTGCCGCGCCAGGATGTGGCCGGCCCGCAGAAGCCGCAGCGGCGCAATGCCGAGGATGGCGACGAGGATGAGGATTCGGGCGGCGCCCGGCTCTATGAGAGCCTCTACGAGACCGGCGCGCGGCACGACCTGCCGCGCCCGCTGGTCGACGAGCTCGTCCGCATCTTCTCCTACGATCTCGATTTCCAGCAGCGCGTCCATGGCGGCGACAATCTGGAGGTGATCTTCACCGAGGAGGACGAGGGCGAGCGCGCCGAGATCCTGTCCGCGACCCTGACCGTCAACGGCGAAGCGCGCCGGGTCTTCCGCTACCAGTCCCCCGATGACGGGCTGATCGAGTATTTCGACGAAGAGGGCAAATCGCTGAAGAAGTTCCTGCTGCGCAAGCCGATCGCCGATGGCGAGCTGCGTTCGGGCTTCGGCATGCGCTACCACCCGATCATGCGCTATTCGAAGATGCATACCGGCATCGACTGGGCCAACAAGATCGGCACGCCGATCCTCGCCGCCGGCAACGGCACCGTGCTCAAGGCCGGCTGGTCCTCCGGCTATGGCAAGCACACCGAGATCCAGCACGCCAACGGCTATGTCACGACCTATTCGCACCAGTCGAATTTCGCGGCCGGCATCGTGCCCGGTGCCAAGGTGCGTCAGGGCCAGGTCATCGGCTATCTCGGCTCGACCGGCCTCTCCACCGGCCCGCACCTGCATTACGAGGTCCTGGTCAACGGCAATTTCGTCAACCCTATGAAGATCCGCGTGCCGCGCGGGCGCGAGCTTCAGGGTACCACGCTGGCCGAATTCAAGCGCCAGCGCGACGAGATTCGCGGGCTGATCGAGAAGGCCGGTGGCACGGTCGCGCAATTGCGCTGAGCGCATGACGGCGGAGCATTCGGCCGCTCGCCACGCCCTCGCTGCTTGACAGCGCGCGCGCAAACGGACACCGCGGAACGAGGCATTTCTCTCGCGCGAGTTCCGAAGCCATGCTCGCCTCCCTCCTCGTCGTCCTGCCCGTCTTCGGGCTGATCGGCCTCGGCTATTGCGCGCGCTGGACCAAGCTCCTGCGCGAGACCACAGGCGAGGGCCTGTCGGATTTCGTCTTCGTCCTCGCCGTGCCCTGCCTGTTGTTCCGGACGCTCGCCAAGGCCGATATCCCCGCGACCCAGCCTTGGGGCTACTGGGTCGCCTATTTCGCCGGGCTCGCCGTGGTCTGGGCGCTGGCCATGGCCATCGCCTCGCGGTTCTTCGCGCGGAAGGGGCCGGAGCTGGTCGTCTCCGGCTTTGCCGCCGCCCAGTCGAACACCGTCTTCGTCGGCGTGCCGATGATCCTGAAGGCTTATGGCGATGCCGGGGCGGTGCCGCTCGGCCTGCTGCTCGCCGTCCATCTGCCGGTCACGATGACGGCGGCGACCTTGCTGGCGGAAGGCCGCACGGCCTCGATCCCGCTTCTGATCAAGCGCCTCTTCACCCATCCGATTATCATCGGCATCATCCTCGGCTCGGCGGTGCGGCCGATCATCCATCTCATTCCGACGCCGGTCTGGACGCTGGTCGACCTGCTCGCGGGTGCGGCCGTGCCCTGCGCACTGATCAGCCTCGGCATCGCCATGCGCCGCTACGGCCTCGAATCCGGCCTCGCCCTGCCGACCGTGCTGAGCGCGCTGAAGCTCGGCCTGCATCCCCTGCTGGTCTACTGGCTGGCGACGCGGGTCTTCGAGATGCCGGTCCACTGGTCGGGCGTCGCCGTACTGTTTGCAGCCTGCCCCTGCGGGATCAACGCCTATCTCTTCGCCGAGCGCTATCGACAGGGCGTCGCCGACGCATCGAGCGCGATCACGCTCTCGACCTTGCTCTCGCTGTTCTCGACGGCGGCCTGGCTGACCTTCCTCGGCGTCGGCTGAAACAAGAGCATTTTCGAGCGAAGTGGATACCGGTTCGCGTGAAGAAAATGCGCCGGATAATGCCTCGGAGTATGTCCGCGTTTCGGAGAAGCACGGACATGCTCCGTCAGGCGAAGCCGAGACGCCGGCGGATCTCCGCCGCGGTAACGCCACTTGCGCGCAAGGCAGCGAGGCTCTGCGAAGCCCGGCTCTTGGCGAGCTTCTGCCCGTCATCGTCGAGCAGCAGGCGATGGAAATGGTAAAGCGGCGTCGGCAGACCGAGCAGATGCTGCAGCAGGACATGGACATCAGTCGCGGCTTCGAGATCGCGGCCTCGGACGACATGGGTCACGCCCTGCAAGGCGTCGTCGACGGTGACCGCGAGATGATAGCTCGTCGGCACATCCTTGCGGGCGAGCACGACATCGCCCCAGCGCTCCGGCGCGACCTCAACGACACGCCGATCACCAGCCGCATCGAAGGCCGTATACCCCAGCCGCCGCCCCGCCGTGGCGATCGCCGCCGCCATGTCGAGCCGCAGCACATGCTCCTCTCCAGCCGCCATGCGCTGCGCCACCTCGCCCGGATCGAGCGCCTTGCAGAGACCGGGATAGAGCGGTGCGCCATCGGGATCGACCGGCCAGGGCTGGTTGGTCTCGGCTTCGCGTGCGGCGACGGCATTGCGGATCTCCTGCCGGGAGCAGAAGCAGGGATAGATCAGCCCGCGCTCGCGTAAGCTCGCAAGCGCCGCGGCATAGGCGTCGAAATGCTGGGATTGCCGGCGGAAGCCGGACTCGAACCGGATACCGAGCCATTCCAGATCGGTTTCGATTCCCGCGACGAATTCCGGGCGGCACCGCGTTAGGTCGATATCCTCGATCCGCAACAGCAGGCGCCCGCCGAAATGATCCGCCAGCGCCTCGTTGGTCAAAGCCGACAAGGCATGGCCGAGATGGAGGCGGCCGTTCGGGCTCGGCGCGAAGCGGAAGACCGGCTGGCTGGAATCGGGTGGAGCGGACGCCATCTTTCCTGTCTAGGGACTGCGCAGGCAGGCGCCAAGCCGCTCCCTGCTGACGAAAGCCGTCGCCTCTGCCATCGATACCCGGATCATGATCGAGAGAATCACCTCCAACGCCGATCTCGAGGAAGGGATGGCCGCGCTGGTCGCCCTACACCCGGATTGGCAGCCGATCGTCGCGCGCACCGGGCTCCCGCCGCTCAGACTGCGCGAGGGCGGCTTTCCCGGCCTCGCCGCGATCATCGTCTCCCAGCAATTGTCCGTCGCCAGCGCGCGCGCCGTCTGGAATCGCTTCGCCGGCGTGTTCCTGCCGCTGACGCCCGAGCGCGTGCTAGCCGCGACGGATGACGATATGCGCCTGTCCGGGTTGTCGCGCCCGAAGCAGCGCACCTTGCTCGCGCTCGCTTCGGCATTGGTCGAAGGCCGCTTCGCCTTCGAGGCGCTCGAACACGCCTCGCCCGAGGAGGTCCACGCCCTGATGACGGCGATCTCGGGCATCGGTCCCTGGACGGCCGATGTCTACCTGCTGTTCTGTCTCGGGCATCGCGACGGTTTCGCCGCCGGCGACCTCGCCATCCAGGAAGCCGCCCGCCACGCCTTCGGCCTCGCAGCGCGCCCGAAACCGGCCGAGCTCCAGGCCATGGCCGAGGCCTGGCGGCCCTGGCGCGGCGTCGCCGCGCGGCTGCTCTGGGCGGATTACGCCTTGCTGAAGCGCCGCGAGGGCATCAACGCCTGAAGCATGAGGCCCTGACTGCCTTCGCGTAGAAACGCGGTCATCCCGGACGCAGCGAAGCGGAGATCCGGGATCCATCATAGGGCTCTGCGCTCTACGATGGATCCCGGGTCAAGCCCGGGATGACGGCCTGTTTCTTCGCAGGAACGGGAGCCGAAGAGATATGATCCGGGATCAGCTTCGCGTGATCTTCAGCGCCGTCTGCGCGGCAGCGCGCAGCATCGACGAATCGCTCATCACCGTGACCATGCGCGCGCCCATGGCGAGGCCCTGCTTGGCGCGCTCCGCCGTCGCGCAATAGAAGGCGACCGGCTTGTTCACGGCCGAGGCGCGGGCGACGACATGCTTGAGCGCTTCATCGACCTCGCGCGCGGTCGCATCGACCTTCGCCCCGCCGGACAGCGCGATCGACAGGTCGGACGGCCCGACGAACAGCGCGTCGATCCCGTCCAGCGCCAGGATGTCGTCGACGATCGCCATCGCCTCGCGCGTCTCGATCATCGCGAAGGTCATCGAGAAGCTGTTGGCGGTCTTGAGATAGCTGTTCTGGTCGAGGCCCGACGCGCCGAGCCCGCCATAGCTGCCCCAGCTGCGCTCGCCCATCGGCGGGTACTTGGCATAGGCCGCGAAGCGCCGGGCATCCTCCATCGTGTTGATCATCGGTGCGATGACGCCGGAGACGCCGCTGTCGAACAGCTTCGAGACATTCTGGAATTCGCCGACCGGAATGCGCGCGATCACCGGCTTGCCGGCGGCGTTGATCAGCGGAATGGCCCGGATGACTTCGGCCAGCGTGATCGGACCGTGCTGCATGTCGAGCGTGATCGCGTCGAAATCCTCCTGCGCGAGCGTCGCCGAGACAGACGGATCGGGCAGGCCGCACCAGGCCGAGACGATGCTGTCCCCCTTGGCGAAACGATCGGCGAGGGAGGACAGGACGGTGGACTTGGCCATGGTTTTCATCCGCTTTCGGGCCGCGCTTCGGACGAGAGCTGCGGCCGACGCAGGTTGACCCGCCCCGGGCCCGAAATGCAAACGGGCGCCCATGCGCCCGTTTCAGAGACGTCCTGCGTCAGCCGGGACGCGCCCGGCCGGGTGATCTTACCGGCCTGACTGGATCTCGTCGGCCGCCTTGATCAGCAGCTCGGTCATCACAGTCCGAATCTCGGCATCGGTCACGGCGACGCCAGCGAGCGTGAAGTCGTTCTTGACCTTCCGCACCACGTCCTCCTCGCCGGCTTCCTCGAAATCGGCTACGACCACGGACTTCGCATAGGCATCGGCGTCGGCGCCGCTCTTGCCGAGCTTCTCGGCAGCCCAGAGCCCGAGCAGCTTGTTGCGCCGGGCGGTCGCCTTGAAGCGCAGCTCCTCGTCATGGGCGAACTTGTTCTCATAGGCGTCCTTGCGCTGGTCGAAGGTCGTCATGCGGCGTCCATGTCCTTTCCGGGGAATATATCTCCCAATCATATAGGTTGGCGGCGGGACGAGGGCCAGCCTCGATCGCCGCCTTCAGCGCTCTTTAAGCCTCGGGAAGCCTTCAAACGCCGATTTGTTGCGTTTGCGGTCGAGACACTCCATATAGCAGGCGCGTGGGTGCCTCCGGTTCCCGCGCATGCAGCCGGCATCGTTGCCGCCATCGGATTTGCATTCGAGAGGCCGACGGCGCAGGACAAGAACAGATCAGGGGCCAGATCCCGCCGCGACCTCATCGCGTCCAGAGAAGGGCCGACCTTTGGATTTCCTCAAGCCACGGTACATACCCATGAATCGCCGCCGTCGCATTTACGAAGGCAAGGCGAAGGTCCTCTATGAAGGACCCGAGCCCGGTACGCTGATCCAGCATTTCAAGGACGACGCCACCGCCTTCAATGCCAAGAAGCATGAAGTGATCGACGGCAAGGGCGTGCTCAACAACCGCATCTCCGAGCACATCTTCTCGAATCTCAACGATATCGGCGTGCCCACGCATTTCATCCGCCGGCTGAACATGCGCGAGCAGCTCATCCGCGAGGTCGAGATCATCCCGCTCGAAGTCGTCGTGCGCAATATCGCCGCCGGCTCGCTGGCGACTCGCCTCGGCCTTGAGGAAGGCACGCAGCTCCCGCGCTCGATCATCGAGTTCTATTACAAGAACGACGCGCTGAACGACCCGATGGTCTCGGAAGAGCACATCACCGCCTTCGGCTGGGCGACGCCGCAGGAGATCGACGACATCATGGCGCTGGCCATCCGCGTCAACGACTTCCTCTCCGGCCTCTTCCTCGGCGCCGGCATCCGCCTGGTCGACTTCAAGATGGAGACGGGCCGGCTCTGGGAAGGCGAGATGATGCGCATCGTCGTCGCCGACGAGATCAGCCCCGATTCCTGCCGGCTCTGGGACATCAAGTCCAAGGACAAGATGGACAAGGACCGCTTCCGCCGCGACATGGGCGGCCTGATCGAGGCCTATTCGGAAGTCGCCCGCCGCCTCGGCATTCTCGGCGAGAACGAGAACCCCGGCCCGACCGGCCCTCGCCTCGTGCAGTGAGCGCCATAGCCCGGCCTTTTTCGCGAATGAAACGGGAGCGCATGCGCTCCCGTTTTCATATCGCGGCCCTGGCTCTGATCGGCGGGCTCCTGCTCGCCGCCTGCTCGCATGATTTCGGGCCCGGCATCGCCGAATTGCCGGCCTCGCAGGGCTGGCAACCGCTGCCGATCGGCTCCTGGGTGTTGAATGACGGGCTGGAAGCCCGTTCGATGGTGTTCTGCCCGCGCGAGAGCTGCACGCGCCAGGGCTTCGCGGCGGTCATCGCCCTCGAAGGCGAGCAGGCCCGCGATATGGAAAAGGCCCTGTCGGAAAGCCCTGCAAGCCTCGGGCGGGCTTTCGCGCAGCTCGCCGCGGCGAAGGCAGCCGAGCGCCGCAAGGCGCAGCGCAAGCTGAAGAAGAAGCCGGACGCGAAACCCCAAGCCCGCAGCGCGACCGATGTCGCCCGCATCGATTCGGACGAAGCGAAGGGCGTGCTCGTGACGATCCGCTCGCTCGATACCGCCGGCCGCGAGGCCGTCACCGCGATCCTCTATGGTCGCGAAGCCGAGCGTCTGGTCGTCGCGCTCGGCGTGAGCGATACCGCCGAGGCCGCCCGCCGCGATGCGCAGGGCGCCTGGCGCAGCCGCTGATTCACGTGAAACGGCGGGAAACGGTTGAGCCCGCCCTGATTCATCGTTAAGGCACCCCGTAACAATCCGCGTCCGGAGATCCCCATGAAAGCCCGCGTCACCGTCACCCTGAAGACCGGCGTGCTCGATCCGCAGGGCAAGGCGATCGAAGGCGCGCTGAAGTCGCTCGACATCGCCGGCGTCGAGTCGGTGCGCCAGGGCAAGGTCTTCGACATCGAGCTCTCGGGCTCGGACAAGGCCGCCGCCGAGGCCGCCCTCAAGGCCGCCTGCGAAAAGCTCCTCGCCAACACCGTGATCGAGAACTACCGCGTCGAGATCGGAGCCTGAGCGATGAAAGCGGCCGTCATCACCTTTCCCGGCTCCAACCGTGACGGCGACGTCGCCAAGGCGCTGAAGCAGGCCGGCGCCGAGGTCATCCATGTCTGGCACGGCGACACCGATCTGCCTGACGGGACCGACCTCGTCGTGCTGCCGGGCGGCTTCTCCTATGGCGACTATCTGCGCACCGGCGCCATTGCCGGCCGCGCCCATATCATGGACGCCACCCGCGCCCATGCCGCCCGCGGCGGCTATGTGCTGGGCATCTGCAACGGCTTCCAGATCGCCTGCGAGGCGGGACTCCTGCCCGGCATCCTCGTGCGCAACGCCCATCTCAAATTCGTCTGCAAGCGCCAGCACCTCACGGTCGAGCGAAACGACACGCCCTATACGAGCGCCTATGCCAAGGGCCAGGCGATCGATGTCTGCATCGCCCATGGCGAAGGCAACTACATCGCCGATGCCGAGACGCTCGCCCGCCTCGAAGGCGAAGGCCTCGTTGCCTTCCGCTATGCGGATGCCGAGGGCAACGTCACGGCCGAGGCGAACCCCAACGGCTCGCTCAACAACATCGCCGGCATCTATTCGCAGGGCTTCAACGTGCTCGGCCTGATGCCGCACCCGGAGAACCTGATCGATTCGCTGGTCGGCGGCACCGACGGGCGCGGCCTGTTCCAGAGCCTCGTCAGCGCCAAGGCCGCCTGAAGCGCGCCGAGCCGACACAGGCACGTCGTTCTCGGGCGAAGCGAAGCGCAGACCCGAGAATCTCTTCCGGAATAGGCGCCCTTTCGGCATGCGAACTCGGGTCAGGCCCGGGCATGACGACTTGCTATCGCCCCTTCAGCGCCCGCTGCAGCAGTTTGCTCGCCGCCATCTGGTCGAGCGGGCCGACATGCTTGTCCAGGATATGCCCGTCCGGCCCGATCACGAAGGTCTCGGGCACGCCGTAGACGCCCCACTCGATCGCCCCGCGCCCGGCCTGATCCGCCCCCACGGCCGAGAATGGATTGCCGAGCGCACCGAGGAAGCGCCGCGCATTCTCGGCCTCGTCCTTGTAGTTCATCCCGACCAGTGCGACCTTGCCCTGCCTGACCGCATCGGTCTCGGCCAGGCCCATCAGCACGGGATGCTCGACCCGGCAGGGCGCACACCAGCTCGCCCAGACATTGACCAGCGTCGCCTTGCCCATCGCGAGATCGGCATTGCCGAAGGCCGGCACCGGCCTTCCGTCCCTTTGCAGGCCTTCCAATGGGGCGAGAGCGATCGCCGGTGCGACGCGCCCGATCAGCGCGGAAGGCACCTTGCTCTTGTCGCCGCTGAACAGGCCGACAGCGAAGACGATCGCGAGCCCGCCGAAGATGATCAGCGGCGCGAGAAAGACCAGCGGCGAACGCCGCCGCGGCGCGGCCTCGACCTGGCTCATGCGCCCTCCCGGCCCGAACGGCGGCCGGCGCCACGGCGCTCCAGCGCATCGAGCGCCCGCTTCTGGGCGGCGTGGTCACGCAGGATCGCCAGCGTCAGCCCGATGAGGACGAGCCCCGCCGCGCCATAGGATGCCAGTATGAAGCCGGCATGCGGCCCAAGATGATCGATGAGACCGCTCATGCCGGCACGCCTTGCGCCGCCAATCTGTCGAGCCGCTCCGCTTCGAGAATCGTCAGCGTCCGCACGCGCCGGCGCATGATCTCGGCTCGCATCGCGACCATGTGCAGCGAGAGCGCGAACAGCGTGAAGCCGACGGCCAGGATCAGCAGCGGCCAGAGCATCGAGGGATGGATCGTCGGCCCGCCCATGCGCAGCACCGAGGCCGGCTGGTGCAGCGTGTTCCACCAATCGACCGAGAACTTGATGATCGGCACGTTGACGAAGCCGACCAGCGTCAGGATGGCGACGGCCCGCGCCGCGCGCGAGGGATCGTCGAGCGCCCGCCACAGTGCGATCAGGCCGAGATAGATCAGCAGCAGCACGAGCATGGATGTCAGCCGCGCATCCCAGACCCAGTAGGTCCCCCACATCGGCTTGCCCCAGAGCGAGCCGGTGACGAGGCAGATCAGCGCGAAGCACGCGCCGATCGGCGCCGCCGCCTTCTGCGCGACATCGGCGAGCGGATGACGCCAGACCAGCGTGCCCAGCGCCGAAAGCGTCATCATCGAATAAAACATCATGGCGAGCCAGGCAGCCGGCACATGGATGAACATGATGCGGATGGTCTCGCCTTGCTGATAATCGGCGGGCGCCTCGAACCAGGCGAGATACAAGCCCACGACGATCAGAAGCGTCGCGATGGCGGCAAGCCAAGGCAGCACCACGGCCGAGAAGCGCATGAAGCGCGTCGGGTTGGCGAGGTCGATCAGGCTGGCCATGATGCCGGCGATGTCATCTGTGCGGGGCTTGAGCGCCATGGCGCAGCTTTAGCAATCTCGACGGGTTCCAAGCAATGGATGCCGAGCGGCTGCGACAATCACGCTTCGGCTAGGCGTCCTCGTCCGTCGAGGCCTCCGCGCCGCCCTTGTCGACGATGCCGAACTGCTTGGATTGGACGCCCTCTCCCGCGAGGTCGAAACCCTCGGCCGTCAGGCCGCGTCGCAGCAATTCCCGTACGGCAGCCGCGCGGCTCGGCATGCGCTTGGCGAAACGCCAATCCTCCAGGGCGCGCAACTCCTCCTGGCTCAGCATGATCTGGAGGCGTTCGGCGCGTTCGTCGGACGACATCTTTGGGGCAGCCACATTAAAATGAGTAAGGGACGATAACAGCGCCGTCGGCTGCGATGCAAGCAGCGCCCCAGATACCGCCAGCGGAGCCGCTTCGTACAGTTTGTTATTTTACTAAACTATTGAGAATATTATGCTTTTTTGAGATTGCGGATTGCGTCGGCCACATCCATGCGCTAGCTTGAGGGTCAGGAGGATCGACCATGTTGATCAAGCTGTCGGAAGACATGCAGCGCGCCGTCGAGATGAAGGTACGCAGCAAAATCGACGAGGTATCCGTCCTCGACGTCAACGCCACCGCCGAGGAAATCCGCCGCGCTTTCGTCGAGCGGAACGTCGCGCTCGAGGATATCGCGGTATCCGTCGCGAAGTTCGCAACCCAATGCGGCCACCCGATCGAGTTCGCGCCGCAGGCACCGCAGCACGACTGAACCGCCTATTCGGCCGATCGGAGCGCCGCGGCGGCAGCCACCGTGCCGACCACGATGGCCCCCAGCGAAATCGCGCACAGGATCAGGAACGGCGTCAGGAAGGGCACTGTGCCGCCCACGGCCGCATTGGCGGCGGACACGCCGAAGATCAGCACCGGTACCGTCAGCGGTGCAACCAGCACCGGCACGATCAACCCGCCCCGCTTGAGGCTCGCCGCCAGCGCCGCCCCGCCCGCCCCGATGAAGCTCAAGGCCGGCGTGCCGACCAGAAGCGTTGCGACCAGCGGCAGCACGCCCTCGCCCGGCAAGGCCACTAGCAGGCCGAGCAGCGGCGAGACCAGCGCCAGCGGCAGCCCCGTCGTCAGCCAATGCGCGAGCCCCTTGGCCAGCACGGCGAGTTCCAGCGGCAGGGCCGAAGCGCGGATCAGGTCGAGCGAGCCGTCTTCCTCATCGCTCTGGAACAAGCGGTCGAGCCCGATCATCACCGATAGCAGCGCGCCGAGCCAAAGGATGGCCGGCCCGATCCGCGAGAGCAGATTGAGATCGGGCCCGAGCGCGAAAGGCACGAGCACGACCATCGTCAGGAAGAAGACGAGCGCGAGCTCGCCACCGCCGCCGGCCCGGCTGGCGACAGCAAGGTCGCGCTTCAGGATCGCCATGAAAGCGCGCTTCACGGCCTGACTCCGTCATTCCGGGGCGCCCCGCAGGGGTGAGCCCGGAATCCAGAGCCGATACCATGCTCCAGAAACCTGCAACGGCCCGCCCCTCCTTTTCCACGCCTGCGGTTCTGGGTTCCGGGCTCATCGCTACGCGATGCCCCGGAATGGCGACGGAGGATCGGGCGCAGCACCGTCACAGCCCGATCCTGACTTCGCGCGCGCCCTCGATCCCGAGCGGGCCATGGGTCGCGGCCAGGATCGCGCCGCCCTCAGTGAGATGATCGCGCATCAACCCGGCCACCATCGCCTGCGAGGCCGTGTCGAGCGCCGATAGCGGCTCGTCGAGTAGCCAGTAAGGGCGCCGCGATACGAGAAGCCGCGCCAGCGCCACGCGCCGCCGCTGTCCGGCGGAGAGATAGCCCGCCGGCAATTCAGCGGCATGGCCGAGCCCGACGACGGCCAGTGCCTCGTCGGGGGTCGCAGCGGCGTCGCCCAGCACCTCCTGCGCAAAGACGAGGTTCTCGCGCGCCGTCAGCGCCGTCTTGAGCCCGTCGCGATGCCCGACGAGATGCGAGATTTCGGCCAATTCGGCCTCGTCCTCGCTCCCCTCCAGCCGAATCCGGCCGCCATCAGGCCGCAGGCGCCCGCAGAGCATGGCGATCAGGCTCGACTTGCCGGCGCCGTTGCGGCCGGTCAGCGCGATCGCTTCGCCCGGCCGCAACACGAAGCTCAGCCCCTCGAAGATCAACCGGCCGCCGCGGCGGCAGGCGAGGTCCTCGGCATGAAGGCTGGTGGAAGGGAAGGAAGCCGGTTTCAAGCCAGCGCTGCCGCAGATGCGTTCGAGCTCATTTCGTTCATCTAGCGCGCTTCTTGGAATTGCTCTATAGAACCCGCGGCTACGCCGCACGCCGATCCGGCGCGGGGCTCGGGCACTCCCGAGGCGGCGCGCGCGTCATGCGCATTAGGCCTTCGAACGGCAGTGTCCGCAAGGGCGCTCCGGTCGCGACCGCAACCCCTTGATCAGGATCAAGCCCGAATGGCCTCGCTCGACTCATTCAAAGCCCGCAAGACGCTCACTGCCGGCGGCAAGACCTACACCTATTACTCCCTCCCCGATGCCGAGAAGAACGGCCTGCCGGGCATTTCGAAGCTGCCCTTCTCGATGAAGGTGCTGCTCGAGAACCTCCTGCAGTTCGAGGATGGCCGCTCCGTCACCAAGGCGGATATCGAAGGCTTCGTCGCCTGGCTCGACGACAAGGGCACCGCCGGCAAGGAGATCGGCTTCCGCCCGGCCCGCGTGCTGATGCAAGACTTCACCGGCGTTCCGGCGGTCGTCGATCTCGCCGCGATGCGCGACGGCGTCAAGGCGCTCGGCGGCGACCCGCAGAAGATCAACCCGCTCGTTCCCGTCGATCTCGTCATCGACCACTCGGTCATCGTCGACGAGTTCGGCACGCCCAAGGCGCTCGCCCAGAACGTCGAGCTCGAATACGAGCGCAATGCCGAGCGCTACAAGTTCCTGAAGTGGGGCCAGGGCGCCTTCGACAATTTCCGCGTCGTCCCGCCCGGTACCGGCATCTGCCACCAGGTCAACCTCGAATACCTCGCCCAGACCGTCTGGACCCGCAAGGAGACCATCGACGGCGTCGAGGTCGAGGTCGCCTATCCCGACACGGTCGTCGGCACCGACTCGCACACCACCATGGTCAACGGCCTGGCCGTTCTCGGCTGGGGCGTCGGCGGCATCGAGGCCGAGGCCGCGATGCTCGGCCAGCCGCAGTCGATGCTGCTGCCTGAAGTGATCGGCTTCAAGCTGACCGGCTCGCTCAAGGAAGGCATCACCGCCACCGACCTCGTGCTCACCGTCACGCAGATGCTGCGCAAGAAGGGCGTCGTCGGCAAGTTCGTCGAGTTCTTCGGCCCCGGCCTCTACAACCTGACGCTGGCCGACCGCGCCACCATCGCCAACATGGGCCCGGAATACGGCGCGACCTGCGGTTTCTTCCCGGTCGATGCCGAGACGCTGGACTATCTCACCACCACCGGCCGTGCGGCCGACCGCATCGCGCTGGTCGAGGCCTACAGCAAGGCGCAGGGCCTCTTCGCTATCCCTGAGACGCCGGATCCGGTCTTCACCGACACGCTCGAGCTCGATCTCTCCTCGGTCAAGCCCTCGATGGCCGGCCCGAAGCGTCCGGAAGGCCGCGTCGATCTCTCCGGCGTCAAGGCCGGCTTCGCCGCCGCCATGGACACGGATTACAAAAAGGGCGCCGAGATTTCGCGCCGCGTTGAGGTCGAGGGCGAGGATTTCGATCTCGGCCATGGTGACGTCGTCATCGCCGCCATCACCTCCTGCACCAACACCTCTAACCCCTCGGTGCTGATGGCAGCGGGCCTGCTGGCACGCAACGCCGTCGCCAAAGGCCTCAAGGTCAAGCCCTGGGTGAAGACCTCGCTGGCGCCCGGCTCGCAGGTCGTCGCCGAGTATCTCGCCAAGTCCGGCCTCCAGACCGATCTCGACAAGCTTGGCTTCAACCTGGTCGGCTTCGGCTGCACCACCTGCATCGGCAATTCCGGCCCGCTGCCGGCGCCGATCTCGAAGACGATCAACGAGAAGGGCCTGATCGCGGGCGCCGTCATCTCCGGCAACCGCAATTTCGAAGGCCGCGTCTCGCCGGACGTGCAGGCGAACTACCTTGCGTCGCCGCCGCTGGTCGTGGCCTATGCGCTCGCCGGCTCGATCCAGATGGACCTGACCACGCAGCCGCTCGGCCAGGGCTCGGACGGAAAGGACGTCTACCTCAAGGATATCTGGCCCTCCAACAAGGAGATCCAGAGCTTCATCCGTGAGAACGTCACCCGCGCGATCTTCGAAGCGAAATATGCCGACGTCTTCAAGGGCGACGCGCATTGGCAGGCGGTCAATGCCCCGACCTCGGAGACCTATGCCTGGGACGACGCATCGACCTATGTGCAGAACCCGCCCTATTTCCAGGGCATGGGCAAGCAGCCGGCCGCGATCGGCGACATCAAGGGCGCCCGCATCCTCGGCCTGTTCGGCGACAAGATCACCACCGACCACATCTCCCCGGCCGGTTCGATCAAGGCGGCCTCTCCGGCGGGCTCGTACCTGACCGAGCATGGCGTCGCGGTGGCCGACTTCAACCAGTACGGCACGCGCCGCGGCAACCATGAGGTGATGATGCGGGGCACCTTCGCCAATATCCGCATCCGCAACCACATGCTCGGCCCGAACGGCCGCGAGGGTGGCTACACCATCCACTATCCCAGCAAGGAAGAGCTGCCGATCTACGACGCGGCGATGAAGTACCAGGCGGAGAAGGTGCCGCTGGTGATCTTCGCCGGCGTCGAATACGGCAACGGCTCCTCGCGCGACTGGGCGGCGAAGGGAACGAACCTCCTCGGCGTCAAGGCGGTCATCGCCCAGAGCTTCGAGCGCATCCACCGCTCGAACCTGGTCGGCATGGGCGTCGTGCCCTTCACCCTGCAGGAAGGCACGAGCTGGGCCTCGCTCGACCTGAAGGGCGACGAGAGCGTCACCATCCATGGCCTGGCCAACGTCAAGCCGCGCCAGATGATGGAAGCCGAGATCACCTATGCCGATGGTACCGTGAAGAAGGTGCCAATCCTCTGCCGCATCGATACGCTGGACGAGATCGACTACTTCAAGAACGCCGGCATCCTGCACTACGTGCTGCGCGGCCTCGCGGCGTAAGCTTCGGCGCAGCAAGCAAGACGGGTCATGGCCGGCGCAAGCCGGCCATGATGCATTAAGTATTCCGCGTGGTTGTCCTCGCGCCCGCCGCAGTGTAAGGGGGCGGTTCAGTCATCCTCGGTGGCGACTAGGGGCAGGCGCAGGGACGAGATCCCGCGCTCGGATGTCGTCCGCCATCACCGACAACAGACGGGAGCACCCGCAGCATGTCCGCTACGTTCGAGACGGTCGCCGGCATCATTTCCGAAACCTGCGATATTCCGCGGGAGAAGATCACGCCGCAGAGCCACGCGATCGAAGATCTCGGCATCGATTCCCTGGCCTTCCTCGACATCGCCTTTGCGATCGACAAGGCCTTCGGCATCAAGCTGCCGCTCGAGCAGTGGACGCAGGAAGTCAACGAGGGCAAGGCCCCCGCCGAGCAGTATTTCGTGCTCGAGAACCTCTGCAAGCGCATCGACGATCTCGTCGCCGCCAAGAAGGCGTAAAGCCTGCGCTGAAGGCCGTCGGACTTGAGCCGGCGTCCCTCTCCCGATAGAGCATAGGGGCCGTCGCGCGGATCATCCGATCCGTGCCGCGGCCTTGCGCCGTTCCAGAGCATTTTCGAGCGAAGTGGGCACCGGTTCGCGTAAAGAAAATGCGACCCAACAAAGAGTAGGAGCATGTCCGCGCTTCGAGGAAGCGCGGACATGCTCCGAGCCAATCGAGTCCTGTCTCTTATACACATCTGACGCTGCCGACGATTAACCTT
>NZ_JAELTI010000105.1 GCF_016428755.1 Allobosea sp. ASV33 | reverse complement strand
TCCTCGCCCTCATGGGTCAGGAGCACGCGGCCGGTATCGGCGCCGGGCTCGTAGCGCTCCTTGATGATCTGGAGGGCGCGGCCGAACAGGTTCTCGCCGACCTGGCGGAAGGAGATGCCGCCCTTGCCGATCTCGACGAGTTCTTCGGCCCGGTAGAAAACCTGCCGCGGCTTCTCCGGCTCGAAGGCGAAGAATTCGGACAGGCTGATCGGGATGCCGTCGAGGATGCGCTTGAGGACGCCGACGGATGGGTTCACCTCGTTCGCCTCGATCAGCGAGATCGAGGAATTGGTCACGCCGGCCTGCTTGGCCAGCGCGCGCTGCGACAGGCCGCGCTGCATCCGGACATATCTGAGCCGGGCCCCGACATCGATATTCATCGCCGGCCTGTTCCTGCTGTTCTCGATCTTGAACGATAGCCAGATGGATTGTTATTTTTCAAGGCATTAGCGCTCTACTGAAACAGACTTGTTGCGCTGACGAAAACATGAGCACTGACGGGCCTCAAAGGGAGGCCGTCATGACCGTCAACACCAAGCCGTCCACGCTGCAGAACGCCCGTTCGCTCGATGCCTTCTGGATGCCGTTCACCGCGAACCGGCAGTTCAAGCAGGCGCCGCGCCTGCTCGCCAGCGCCAGCGGCATGCATTACGCCACCGAGGACGGCCGCAAGGTCCTGGACGGCACCGCCGGGCTGTGGTGTTGCAATGCCGGCCATGGCCGCCGCCAGATCAGCGAAGCCGTCTCGCACCAGATCGCCGAGCTCGATTTCGCGCCGGCCTTCCAGATGGGCCACCCCATCGTGTTCGATTTCGCCGAGCGGCTCGCCGCCATCGCGCCGGGCGAGGAGGCGAACAAGCTCGATCGCGTGTTCTTCACCGGCTCGGGTTCTGAATCGGTCGATACCGCGCTCAAGATCGCGGTCGCCTATCAGCGTGCCATCGGCCAGGGCACGCGGACCCGCCTGATCGGGCGCGAGCGCGGCTATCACGGCGTCGGCTTCGGCGGCATCTCGGTCGGCGGCCTCGTCAACAACCGCCGCGTCTTCCCGCAGCTGCCGGGGACCGACCATCTGCGCCACACCCATGATCCCGCCCGCAACGCCTTCACCCGCGGCCTGCCCGAGCATGGTGCCGAGCTCGCCGACGATCTCGAGCGGCTGGTCGCGCTGCACGGCGCGGAGACGATCGCGGCCGTCATCGTCGAGCCGATGGCGGGCTCCACCGGCGTGCTGCTGCCGCCGAAGGGCTATCTGCAGCGCCTGCGCGAGATCGCGACGAAGCACGGCATCCTCCTGATCTTCGACGAGGTCATCACGGGGTTCGGGCGCCTCGGCACGCCTTTCGCCGCCGATTATTTCGGGGTGATGCCGGACCTGATGACCACCGCCAAGGGCCTGACCAACGGCGCCGTGCCGATGGGCGCGGTCTTCGCCAGCCGAAAGGTGCATGATGGCCTGATGACCGGGCCGGACGCGATGATCGAGCTGTTCCACGGCTATACCTATTCGGGTCACCCGGTCGCCTGCGCGGCGGGCCTCGCCACGCTCGACATCTACGCGTCCGAGGGGCTGCTGACGCGGGCGGCCAAGCTGGCGCCGGTGTGGGAGAACGCGGTGCATTCGCTGCACGATGCGCCGCATGTCGTCGATATCCGCAATCTCGGCCTCGTCGCCGGCATCGAGCTTTCCTCGCGCGACGGTGCCGCCGGCGCACGCGCCTACGAGGTCTTCGTCGACTGTTTCGAGAAGGGGCTGCTGATCCGCGTCACCGGCGACATCATCGCGCTGTCGCCGCCGCTGATCGTCGAGGAGGACCAGATCGGAGAGATGGTCGAGACGCTGCGCGGCGCGCTGAAGCGGGTGGCCTGACGGCGTTCAGATGCGGCGGCGCGAGATCGCCGTCGCATCGGGATCGAATGCTGCCGTCGGCGCTCTGTGCTAGATGTCTCGCGCCCTGACCTCCACGAGATAGCCGATGACGACCTCTCCCTGCCCGCCGATCAGCGATGCCGACTGGCCCGAGGCGATCGCCGAGATGAAGACCGGCTTTGCCGGTGCGCTCAATGTCTACCGGACGATGGCGCATCACCCGGCGCTGCTGAAGGCCTGGGCGCCGCTGCGCCAGCATGTCGTCAAGGACAGCGCGCTCGGCCCGGTGCGCTCCGAGGTGGTGATCCTGCGTGCGGCGCACCGTATGGGCTCGCCCTATGAATGGGCGCATCATGTCAGCCGCGCGCGGGTGCTCGGGATGAGCGATCAGCGCATCGCCGCGCTACGCGGCGATCCGCAGGGCGAGGACGGATTGATCGTGCGGGCGGTCGATGCGCTCTTCATCGACAAGCGCCTGTCGCTATCGCAGGAGGCCGAGCTTGCCGCGGCGATCGGGCGCGAGGCGGTGTTCGACCTGATGGCGACGGTCGGCTTCTATTCGGTGCTCGGCTACATGCTGATGACCTACGAGACGCCGATCGATGAGGCGATCGCGATGGAGATGGCCGAGAAGCCGCTGGGCACCGTCTAGCCGTCGATTTGGCGAAGCAGGCGGGCATCGTGTAACCCCGCCTGACTGGGCCGATCGCGAGCGCCCGGCCGCAAGACGGGAACGACATGTCCGACGACGATTACATCTATGACGAGGCGACCGGCGAATGGCGCCCGGCCTCGGACGTGAAGCAGGCGGCTGCTGCCGCTGCGCCCGTGGTGCGCGATGCCGCCGGCAACGTGCTCGCCGACGGCGATTCCGTCGTGCTGGTCAAGGACCTCAAGGTGAAGGGCGCCAATCAGACCCTGAAGCAGGGCACGGTCATCCGCACGATCCGTTTGACGGAGAACGTCGAGGAGATCGACTGCCGCCACGACACGATCAAGGGCCTCGTGCTGCGGACGGAGTTCGTCCGCAAGCGTTGATGCCTCGGGCTGCGCCTACCAGAGGCGCGGCCCCTCCATCGTCGAGACATGGGCGGAGACCACCTTCCAGCCCAGATCGGGAAAGCGCACCCAGCTCTGGCTCTGCCGGCCGATGACGTCGCGTCCGCGCACCTTGAACTCAAGGTTCACGGTGGCGATGTCGCGTCCCAGCGTCAGGATCTCCAGCCTGATCCGTTTCTCCTTGATGCCCGGCCCCGGCGGGCGCGCGACGCGATGGCCGTGGATCTCCTGGAAGCCGTAGCCGTTCTCGTGAAGCGCATAGCGGATCGTGTAGGGGCTGTTCCAGAACGAGGCGTCGAGCACGTCGACATCCTTGTCGACAAGTGCCTGCTCGTAACGTTCGAACAGGGCGCTGATCTCGGCCACGACGTCGGGGATGTTCGGGGTCAGGTCGGTCATGATGCGGCCTCCATGGCCTGTGCGACGGCGATCAGGCTGGCATCGCTGCCGCGTGAGCCGATGATGGACAGGCCGATGGGCGCGCCGTCGACGAGGGCGCCGGGCAGGTTAACCTGTGGATGGCCGGCAAGCCCGCCCTGCGCGCAGAGGCAGGTGATGCGATCCCGCATCGGCCGGAGAACCGGCATCGGCAGACCGCGCAAGGGCGCGGGGAAGGGCGTCGTCGGCAGGCACAGGATGGTGCCTGATGGCAGCAGGTAGCGCAGCCGCGCGCGGGCTTCCTCGCGCATCAGGGCGGCCCAGTTCTGCTCGGCGACTGGCACCTGCGAGCCGGCGATCAGCCCGGCCGCGACGCTGAAGGCCATGCGCGGATTGTCCCGCTCGATCCAGGGACGGAAGGTCTGCCAGGCCTCGACCGGTTGCAGGCTGCGCTGCGCCCGCGCCCAGACGGACAGGCCCTGCGGCGCCATGATCTCGTCGCGCGGCGTCGCGCCGAGCACGCGGGCGAGCCGCTCGACCATCGGCCGGAGCGCCTCCGCCACCTCCGGGTCGGCGAAGCCGAAAGCGTCGGTGGCGACGAGGAGCTTCGTCGGCAGCGGGCCGGGCGCCTCGCCGAGCAGCGCCGTGCCGATGCGCGCGAAGGTCGCGGCGTCGCGCGTGAACCAGCCGGCCGTGTCCGAGCTCGGCGCCTGCGGCATCAGGCCGGTCAGGTCGAGCCGGCCATGGGTCGGGCGGATGCTGTAGAGCCCGCAGAAGCTGCCGGGCACGCGCATCGAGCCGCCGGTATCGGTGCCCAAGGCGGTGTCGCAGAGCCCGGCGGCGACGGCCGCGGCCGAGCCCGACGAGGAGCCGCCCGGCACGCGATCGGGCGCGGCCGTGTTCAGGGGCGTGCCGTCGAACGCATTCTCGCCGAGGATGCCGAGCGAGACCTCGTCGGTGATCGTCTTGCCGACGAGCTCGGCACCGGCGTCCAGCAGGGTCTGCACCGCCCAGGCATGCTGCTCCGGGATGGGGTTGGCCCGAGCCCAGTCATGGTTGCCGCCACCGGTCGGCGTGCCCGCGACGTCGAACAGGTCCTTGACCGCGAAGGTGAGACCCGAGAGCGATCCGCCCGGCTTGCCGGGAATGCGGATGCGCGGGCCGGGCACGAAGGCGTTGACGCGATCCTCCATCACAGCCTCGGCGATCGTGTTTCGCCCGGGCAGGTCGGTCGGGTCGGCATCGGCACGGCTTCAGTCCTTCGTCGGATTCGGCTGATCGTTCGAGGCAGCCTAAGCCGCTTTGCCGCCGCTGCAAGCGCCGCCGCGCCGGCTTGTCGCGTCCGTCACCGGGAAGCTTCTGCGGCAGCAGACCGGATTGCGCCTTGTTCCTGCGCGATCAGGAACGCAACCTGAGCCTCGGTCTCGACTGCGGCCGCGTCATGCTCGCGGCGGATCACTGCGATCGCGTCTGCCGCACTTGCCCCATTCTCGACGAGCAGCAGCGCGGCGATGGTGCCTGTGCGGCCGAGGCCGGCGCGGCAATGGATCGCCCAGCTCTCGCCTTCGCGGAGGCGATGCGCCAGATCGAGCTTGCGCCAGCCGGTCATGAAGCCCGCATCCGGCACGCCGTAATCGGGGATTGGGAGATGGGTCCATTCCAGCCCGGCCGCATGGATGGCGTTGGCGAAGCCTTCCGGAAATTCCCTGGCTTCCACGAGGCTGAGCAGGCCGCGCGCGCCCAAGGCAGCGAGCCGCGACAGATCCTCGGTCAGCGCCACCCGCGATGCGGCCTTATCGAGCGTCTCCTTGCGCCGGCCGGGGCAGGGGCCGAGCAGGAGCGCGCCGGCGAAACCGGGCAGGTCGAGGCGGGAAACGGAAGGCGCCGGGCTGTGCAAACAATCCTCCAGGGAGTGGGCAGCAAGGCATTCTAACGGCCGTACTGTCTTCGTGCGAGGCGATGTTGGTGCCCCCCGCGCTGAGCGGCAAAGCGGAATGCGGGAAAGAGCAAAAGGCAGCGCGCGGTTTGCCGCAATCTATTCCAGATCATCATAACAATGCGCCGCGAATGCATTGGCCAGCGGCGCTTCGGGCGTGCCATCCTCCCGTCATCAGGGGCGTGCTGCGGCGCTCCGGTTCGGCGGAGCCCGGCGTGCCAGACGATTACAGCACTCTCTACGAGGCGGTCGAGCCTTATCGTTCCCTGCGCCTGCCGGCCGGGGACGGACATGAGCTCCATGTCGAAGAGAGCGGCAATCCCGACGGCATTCCCGTGGTCTTCCTGCATGGCGGGCCCGGCGGAGGCACCAAGCCGGCCCAGCGCAAGACCTTCGACCCGTCCGCCTTCCGGATCGTGACCTTCGACCAGCGCGGGGCCGGGCGCTCCAGCCCCCTGGCGGAGCTGGCCGGCAATACCACGCAGGCGCTGATAGCCGATCTCGAACGCATCCGGGAGCATCTCGGCATCGCGCTCTGGCTTGTCACCGGTGGTTCCTGGGGCAGCTGCCTTGGGCTCGCCTATGGGCAGGCCCATCCCGAGCGCTGCCTCGGCTTCCGCCTGCACGGCATCTTCATGGCGGAGCGCGCCGAGATCGACTGGTGGTTCCACGGCTCGCGCACGATCTTCCCGGACCATTGGGAGGTCTTCGCCAATTTCGTGCCGGAGGCGGAGCGCGGCGATCTGCTCGGCGCCTATTACCGCCGGCTGACCGGCCCCGACCGCGAGCAGCAGATAGCCGCTGCCATAGCCTTGCGCACCTTCTCGGGGAAGACGCAGACCTTCCTGCCCGATGCCGAGCATGTCGCGGCGCTGACCGAGCCGGATGCCGCGCTCGCACTGGCCCGCATTTTCACGCATTACTGCGTCAACGGCGCCTTCCTCGAACCCGGCCAATTGCTGCGCGACGTCTCGCGCATCCGCCACCTGCCGGCCGAGATCGTGCAGGGGCGGTACGATATCGTGACGCCGATGTGCACGGCCTGGAGCCTGAAGACAGCCTGGCCCGAGGCGCGCTTCACCATCGTGACCGAGGCCAACCACGCGGCGACGCCGAATGCGCCGGCCCTGTCTCTGGCGCTGCGCGATGCGACCGATCGCTTGCGCGATTCGATGCCGGCCCTCGCGGCCTGAAGGAAGCACCATGTCCGAAGCCGCCAGCCAGATCCGCCCGGGCATCGCGCCCTATCTCGAAATCCGCAGCGCCAAGAGCCCGGCGGTGGCGCCGGATGGCGAGCTCCTCGCCTATCTCAGCGACGAGAGCGGCACGCACCAGATCTGGCTCCGGCCGCTCGCCGGCGGGGCGCCCTGGCGCCTGACCGACATGCCGGAACCCGTCGGTTCGATCGCCTTCAACCCGAAGAGCCGCGACCTGCTCTTCACCATGGATTGCGGCGGCGACGAACGCCACCAACTCTGGCTCGTGCCGGGGGCCTCGGGCGTGCCGCAGCCGCTGACCGACGATCCGACCGTGGTCCATGTCTGGGGTTGCTGGGCGCCGGACGGGCAGCGCATCGCCTTCGCCTCGAACGCGCGCGACCGCGAGCATATGGACATCTATGTGATGGACATGGCGACGCGGGCGACGCGGCGCGTGTTCGAAGGCAGCGGCTATCGCGAGGCGCTGGCCTTCTTCCCGGACGGGCGCTCGCTGCTGATGGCCGACGCCACCCACGCGATGAACGACCAGGACCTCTATCGGCTCGATCTCGAAAGCGGGGCGCGCGAGGCGCTGCTGCCGCATGAGGGTCGGGCCCGCTATGCCGCCAGCCGGATGAAGAAGGACGGCAGCGGCTTCTTCACGATCACCGACCAGGGCCGGGAATTTCTCAGCGTCGCCTTCCGCTCGGCGACCGACGGCGCGCTCAACTGGGTCGTCGAGCGCGACGGGCAGGATATCGAGGCGGTGGCGCTGGCGCCGGACCAGAACCGCCTCGCCTATGTCGCGAATGATCGCGGCTGGAACCGCATCTTCGTGCGGGATATCGCCGGTGGGGCCGAGTTCGAAGTCGAAGGCTTCCCTGCCGGCTCGATCGGCTCCGTCGCCTGGCTGCCGGATGGTTCGGGACTGATCTTCCCGCTCGACGGTTCGACCTCGTCGCCGGATATCTGGCGCTTCGATATCGCTTCGAAGCAGGTGAAGCGCCTGACCGATGCCTCGAAGGCCGGGCTCGACCCGGCCGGCTTCGTCGAGCCGACGGTTGCGAGTACGAAAAGCTTCGACGGGCTAGAAGTCCCGTTCTTCGTCTACCGGCCGCGCGGCAAGGCGCCCGACGGGGGCTATCCCGCTGTCGTCGTCGTACATGGCGGTCCGGAGGCGCAGTGGACCCCGATCTTCCGGGCCGACCTGCAGTTCTTCCTGAGCCAGGGCATCATGGTGATCGCGCCGAACGTGCGCGGCTCGACCGGTTATGGCCGCAGCTACCACCATCTCGACGACAAGCATCTGCGCATGGACAGCGTCGCCGATCTCAAGGCGGTCAGGCTCTGGCTGCGCGAGCAGTCGGATGTGAATGATGAGCGCGTCGCCGTCTATGGTCGCTCCTATGGCGGCTTCATGGTGCTGGCGGCGCTGACCGAGCAGCCGGATTTGTGGAAGGTCGGCATCGAATTCTACGGCATCGCCAATTTCCTGACGCTGCTGCAGACGACCGGGCCGTGGCGGCGCTATCTGCGCGCTGTCGAATATGGCGATCCGGTCGCCGATCGCGAGAACCTGATCCGCTTCTCGCCGATCCATAAGCTCGACCGCATCCGCGTGCCGCTCTTCATCGCGCAGGGACTCGACGACCCCCGCGTGCCGCCGGGCGAGAGCGAGATGATCTATTCCGTGCTGCGCGGTCTCGGCCGGCCGGTCGAGTATCTGCGCATCCCGCATGAGGGCCACGGCTTCGCCCGGATCGAGAACCGGCGCGCCGTTTTCGGCGGGGTGGCCCGTTTCCTGCGAGAGCATCTGTAGAAAGGATACCAGCCATGCAGAATTCCGAGATCATCTGGGAGCTGGTCGATGCCAAGCGGCAGCCTTTCGAGGCACTGAGCGACCGCGTCTGGGGCATGCCCGAGATCGCCTATACCGAGTATGGCTCGGTCGGCGAGCATATCGCGATGCTCAAGGAGCAGGGCTTCCGCATCACCGAGAACGTCGCGGGCATCCCGACCGCGGTGATGGGCGAGGCGGGCGAGGGCGGCCCGGTCATCGCCATCCTCGGCGAGTATGACGCGCTGCCGGGCCTGAGCCAGGAGGCTGGTATCGCCGAGCCGAAGCCGGTCGAGGCCGGCGGTCACGGCCATGGCTGCGGCCACAACATGCTGGGTTCGGCCGCGCTGCTGGCGGCGACGGCGGTGAAGGACTGGCTCGCCAAGACCGGCCGCCCGGGGCGCGTGCGCTATTTCGGCTGCCCGGCGGAAGAGGGCGGCGCGGCCAAGGCCTTCATGGTGCGGGCCGGCGCCTTCGATGATGTCGATGTCGCGATATCCTGGCACCCGGCCACGATGACCAAGGTCGACGATGCCTTGTCGTTGGCCAACACCCGGATGGATTTCCAGTTCACCGGCCGCGCCTCGCATGCCGCTGCCGCGCCGCATCTCGGCCGCTCGGCGCTCGATGCGGTGGAACTGATGAATGTCGGCGTCAACTACATGCGCGAGCATATGCCGTCGGATGCGCGCATCCATTATGCCTATCTCGATGCCGGCGGCATCGCGCCCAACGTCGTGCAGGCCTCGGCCAAGGTGCGCTACGCCATCCGGGCCCGCGACCTCGCCGGCATGCTGGAGCTCAACGAGCGCGTGAAGAAGATCGCCGAGGGCGCGGCCCTGATGACCGAGACCACGGTCTCGATCTCGATCATGAGCGCGGTTTCCAACATGCTCGGCAACACGCCGCTGGAAGACGCGATGTTCGGGAATATCGACCGGCTCGGCCCCGTGCCCTTCGATGAGGCCGACAAGGCTTTCGCCGCGAAGATCCAGGCGACGCTCGGGCCGGCCGACATCCTCAACGACTACCGCAAGACCGGGATCGCGCCGCGCGAGAACACGCCGCTTTGCGATTTCGTCGTGCCGCAGGGCACGCGCGGCGTGCCGATGATCGGCTCGACCGATGTCGCCGATGTCAGTTGGAAGGTGCCGACCATCCAGGCGCGGGTCGCGACCCATGCCATCGGCACGCCCGGCCATTCCTGGCAGATCACGGCGCAGGGCAAGGCGCCGGCCGCGCACAAGGGCATGGTCCATGCCGCCAAGATCATGGCGGCGACCGCGGTGGATGTGATCAGCGACGAGACGTTGCTGGCGCGGGCCAAGAAGGACCATCAGGAGCGGGTGACGCGGACGCCCTATGTCTGCCCGATCCCGGCCGAGGTGAAGCCGCCGATCAAGCCGCGGCCCCGGGCCGCCTGAGTCGGCATCATCCGGGAGCGGCCGCGTGGGCTGCTCCCGGCGACCGATGCATTTCCAGTCCAACGATAATCAAAGAGCGGGATCGAGAGCATGACCAACCGAAACGACGTGACCGGAACCAAGCGACGCTCCGCCGGGCGCAGGCTCCTCTCCGCCGCGGCGGTTGCCGCGCTTTGCGCCGGCGCGGGAGCGGCCTTCGCCGCGACGCCGAAGAATGCATTGGTGATGGCCTGGAATGTCGACGCGATCAGCACCTTCGACCCTGCCCAGGTCGGCGAGGTCGTCACCAACGAAATCCTGCAGAACACCTGCGACACGCTGGTCGATTTCGACCCCGCCGACGAGCGCAAGGTCCAGCCGAGCTTCGCCGAGCGCTGGGACGTCTCGCCCGATCGCAAGGAGATCACCTTCCACCTGCACAAGGGCGCGAAATTCCCCTCCGGCAATCCCGTCACGGCCGAGGATGTCGCTTGGTCGCTGCACCGCGTCGTCAAGCTGAACTTCGGCAATGCGGCGACGCTGACCGAGTTCGGCTTCACCAAGGACAATGTCGAGCAGACCATCGTCGCCGGCGACAACACGGTCACGTTCAAGCTCGACAAGCCCTATCCGACGACGCTCGTGCTGCAGTCGATCGCCGCCAACCGGGTCTCCATGGTGATGGACAGGAAGACCCTGATGGCGAACGAGCAGGGTAGCGATCTCGGCAACAAATATCTGGCGACGCGTACGGCCTGCGTCGGCCCCTACAAGCTGACGCGCTGGAATGCCGGCGAGTCGATCGTGCTGGAGGCGAATGACGGCTATTGGGGCAAGGCACCCGGCCTGAAGCGCATCCTGATCCGCCATGTCGCCGAGCCCGGCACCCAGCGCCTGCTGCTCAGCCAGGGAGATGTCGATGTCGCTCGCGACCTGACGCCGGAAGACCTGAAGGACCTGGAAGGCTCCAAGGACGTCTCGATCGTCAAGGTGCTCAGGCCGCAATTGTTCTACTGGGGCTTCAACGTCGCGGACGGTCCGTTCTCGAAGGAGAAGGTGCGCCTCGCGATGCGCTACCTCATCGACTACGAGGGCCTCGGCAAGACGGTGATGACCTATCTCGGCGTGCCGCGCGCCAGCTTCGCCCAGCTCGGCGCTGTCGGCGCCCTCGACGCGAAGGAGGGGCAGCCCTTCAAGCTCGACCTCGACAAGGCCAAGCAGCTCCTGACGGAAGCCGGCTATTCCAACGGCTTCGAGGCGAGCGTGCTCTTCGGCACGCTGCCCCATGCCAATCCGATCGCCCAGAGTGTGCAGCAGAACGCCGCCAAGGTCGGCGTCAAGCTCTCGCTGGAGCGCATGGCCAATGCCCAGCTCTTCAGCAAGGTGCGCGGGCGCGAATACCAGTCGGCGATGCTGGCCTGGCAGACCAACGTGCCGGACGCCCATGGCAACGCCTCGCGCCTGGTGTTCAATCCCGATAACCGGCCGGAAGCCAAGCAGACGCAGTATCCGAGCTGGCGCTCGGCCTATCAGGATCTCGACCTCAACAAGAAGGTCGACGAGGCACTGCTCGAGCCCGATCCGGCCAAGCGCGACGCGCTCTATGCGACGCTCCAGAAGGACGTCATGGCCAAGGGCCCGATGGCCTTCATGTTCCAGATGAATAACGTCGCCGGCGTGCGCAAGGACCTGAAGGCGTGGACCTGGAACGGCTTCCGGGCCTATTACGAGCTAGCGGCCAAGTAAGGCCGCCGCGATGTCCCGGACCGCCATCGCCGCGTCCGGCCAGAGCTCCGATCCGGGACGGACCATCTTTCCGTCCTGGCTCAAGGCTTCGGGCCGAACGCTCGCCTCCTTCGCTGTCACCCTGCTCGGGCTGGCGGCGCTGACCTTCTTCATCGGCCGCCTGCTGCCGCTTGATCCCGTCGTCGCCGTGCTCGGCGACAACGTGACCCAGGAAGCCTATCAGGCGATGTACAAGCAGCTCGGTCTCGACCAGCCGCTTTATGTCCAGTTCGGCCGCTATATCCGGGGCGTGCTGCATCTTGATTTTGGCATGGCGCTGACCACCGGCAAGCCGGTGATGGCCGACATCGCCCGCGTCTTCCCGGCGACGATCGAGCTCGCCAGCGTCGCGATCGTGATCGGCACGAGCTTGGGCATTCCGCTCGGCGTGCTCTCGGCGATGTATCGTGGTTCCTGGCTCGACCAGATCGTTCGGGTCGTCGGCCTGATCGGCTATTCCGCGCCGAACTTCTGGCTCGGCCTGATGGGGCTGGTGCTGTTCTACGCGACGCTGGGCTGGGTCGGCGGTCCGGGCCGCATCGACTTCACCTATGAGTTCGACCTTGAACCGGTCACCGGGTTCCTGCTGATCGACAGCTTGCTGGCCGGCAACTGGGAGATGTTCGGCAATGCCGTGTCGCACATCATCCTGCCGGCCTCGATCCTGGCCTTCAGCTCGCTCGCCTATATCAGCCGTATGACCCGCAGCTTCATGATGGAGCAGCTCAGCCAGGAATATGTCGTGACGGCGCGGGTGAAGGGTCTGTCCTGGGCGCGCACGGTCTGGGGCCATGCCTTCCGGAACATCGCCGTGCAGGTGGTGACGGTGGTCGCGCTCTCCTACGCCTTCCTGCTCGAAGGCGCGGTCTTGACCGAGACGGTCTTCGCCTGGCCGGGCTTCGGCCGCTACCTGACCAATGCTCTGCTCGCCGGCGACATGAACGCGGTCGTCGGCTGCACGCTCCTGGTCGGCGTCATTTTCGTCACGCTCAACCTGTTGTGCGACCTGCTTTACCGGGTTTTCGACCCGCGGACCCGCTGAGGCATGGCCATGGCACCACAACCCATCGACCCGGCCGGCGCGCAAGGCCTCAAGGCCTGGCTCGCCGCGCCCGTCCCGTCCTCGCCCTTCCAGGCGCGGATGCAGCAATTGTCGCTGAAATGGTGGCGGCTCAAGGCCAATCCCGCCGCCCTGTTCGGCCTCGCCATCATCGTGCTGATCGCGCTCACGGCGTTGTTCGCGCCCTTGATCGCGACGCATGACATCTACGCGCAGGACCTGACGATGCGCCTGCAGCGGCCCTCCGCCGCGCACTGGTTCGGCACCGACGAGCTTGGCCGCGACATCTTCAGCCGGCTGGTCTTCGGCGCGCGGATCACGCTCTACATCGCCCTGCTGACGGCGGTGATCGCGGCGCCGCTCGGGCTGATCGTCGGCACGACCTCCGGCTATCTCGGCGGCTGGGTCGATACCGTGCTGATGCGCATCGTCGACATCTTCCTGGCGTTTCCGAGCCTGGTGCTGGCCCTCGCCTTCGTCGCGGCGCTCGGGCCGGGCATCGACCACGCGATCATCGCGATCGCGCTCGCCGCCTGGCCGCCGATTGCGCGATTGGCGCGGGCTGAGACGCTGTCGATTCGCAAATCCGACTACATCGCGGCGGTCCGCCTGCAGGGCGCGTCGCCGCTGCGGATCATCCTCGGCCATGTCGTGCCGATGTGCATCCCCTCCGTCGTGGTGCGCATCACCCTCAACATGGCGTCGATCATCCTGACTGCGGCCGGCCTCGGCTTCCTCGGCCTGGGCGCGCAGCCGCCGAGCCCGGAATGGGGGGCGATGCTGGCGTCGGGCCGCGAGTTCATCCTGACCAATGGCTGGATCGCCGGCATTCCCGGCCTCGCCATCCTCGTCACCAGCCTGGCCTTCAACCTGTTCGGCGACGGCCTGCGCGACATCCTGGATCCGCGCCATGGATAAGCCGCTGCTCGAGGTCGAGGACCTCTCCGTCACCTTCAAAGGCGCGCATCGCTCTGTGCAGGCGGTGCGCGGCATCTCCTTCAGCGTCGGCCGCGAGAAGGTTGGCATCGTCGGCGAATCCGGTTCCGGCAAGTCGCTGACCGGGCGCACGATCCTGAAGCTGACTCCGAAGGCGGCGACCATCTCCGCCAGAAAGCTCTCCTTCGACGGGATCGACCTGCTCGCGGCCAGCGAACGCCAGATGCGGACCATCCGCGGCAACCGCATCTCGATGATCCTGCAGGACCCGAAATTCTCGCTCAATCCGCTGATGCGGGTCGGCGAGCAGATCACCGAGGCCTACCGGCTGCACCACAAGGTCGGCGGCAAGGAGGCGGAAGCCAAAGCGCTCGCCATGCTGGAAGCGGTGAAGATCCGCGACCCGGCCCGCGTCTTCAGGCTCTATCCGCACGAGGTTTCGGGAGGCATGGGCCAGCGTATCATGATCGCGATGATGCTGATCCCGGAGCCGGACCTGATCATCGCGGACGAGCCGACCTCGGCGCTCGACGTCACCATCCGGCGGCAGGTGCTGAGCATCCTCGACGAGCTGGTGACGCGGCGCGGCGCCGGGCTGATCTTCATCAGCCACGACCTCAATCTCGTGGCGGATTTCTGCGACCGCGTGCTGGTGATGTATGCTGGCCGGATCATGGAGGACATCCCGGCGCGAGAACTGCGCAATGCGCGCCATCCCTATACCCGTGCGCTCCTCGACAGCCTGCCGCGCCTCGACCGGCAGGCCGACATGCTGCAGGTGCCGAGCCGCGACCCGGCTTGGCTGGACGGGCCGACTTTGCAGAGCGGGAGCCGGGCATGAGCGCTGTCGATCCCGCTCCGGCGGTGAACCGCCCGGCCGCGCTGACGGTCAGCCATCTCTCGGTCGTCTTCGGCCGTGGCCGCTCGATGCTGAAGGCAGTGGACGATGTCTCCTTCACGCTTGGGCATGGCGAAGCCTTCGGGCTGATCGGCGAATCCGGCTGCGGCAAGTCGACCGTGCTGCGCGCGCTTGCCGGGCTCAACAGCGAGTATGGCGGCACGATTGCCTTCCAGGATCGCGAGGTGCCGCATAAGCGCGACAAGGCCTTCTTCCGGCGCGTGCAGATGGTGTTCCAGGACCCCTATTCCTCGCTGCACCCGCGTAAGATGGTGCAGAACGTGCTGGCCGAGCCGCTGAAGATCCACGGCTTCGACCGGCCGCAGGAGCGCATCGACGAAATCCTGACCGCCGTCGGCCTCGGACCGTCCTTCCGCTATCGCTTCCCGCACGAGCTCTCGGGCGGGCAGCGCCAGCGCGTCGCGATCGCGCGGGCGCTGATCATCGAGCCGGAGCTGCTGCTGTTGGACGAGCCGACCTCGGCGCTCGACGTCTCCGTGCAGGCGGAAATCCTCAACCTGCTGAAGCAGCTCCGCCGTGACCGAGACCTGACCTATCTGATGGTCAGCCATGATCTCGCGGTCGTGACGCATCTCTGCGAGCGCGTCGCGATGATGAGCGAGGGCCGCATTCTAGAGGAGATGAGCGCTGCTGACGTCAGGGCCGGCCGGGCGCATGAGCCCTATACGCGCGAGTTCCTTGAGGCGAGCGTCGGCTATCGCCCGATCGCGTGAGCGGACGGGCTTCTAGGAAACAGACAATGAATGAGACAGGCATGACGGGCGTGGCCGAGAGCACGGAACATTGGCCGGCGAAGGGCTGGGAGACCATCGCGCCGGAGGCGGCGGGCTGGTCGCGCGAGGGGCTCGACCGCGCCTGGCGCTATGCCGACACCATCTCGACGGCGACGCTGATGATCGTGCAGGGCGGGCGCGTGGTGGCGAGCCGCGGTGATCTCGCCCATCGCTACCAGTGCCATTCCGTCCGCAAGAGTTTCCTCAGCGCCCTGATCGGCATCCATGAGGAGGAGGGCCGGATCGACCTGTCGCGGACGCTCGCCGAGCTCGGCATCGACGACAAGGAAGGTCTCAGCACCCTGGAGAAGGCCGCGACGATTTACGACCTGCTGACGGCACGCTCCGGCATCTTCCATCCGGCCGGCTATGAATCGCCCTGGATGAAGTCGATCAAGCCGCCGCGCCATTCGCAGCCGCCAGGTACCTTCTGGCTCTACAACAACTGGGATTTCAACGCGCTCGGCACGATCTTCACGGCGCTGACAGGTTCCGACATCCATGACGATTTCCTGGCGCGGATCGGCCGCCCGCTGGGCATGGAGGATTTCCGCCTCGACGGCGAGCGGCGCGACGGCTGGCTGCAGCCGGACGATTGCTCGGTTCATCCCGCCTATCCGTTCCGGATGTCGACGCGCGATCTCGCGCGCTTCGGCCTGATGTTCCTTCGGCAGGGCCGCTGGGAAAACGAGCAGATCGTCCCGGCCAACTGGGTCGCGACCAGCGTGCTGCCGCTTTCCGATGCCGGGCCGCGCGGCGGCTACGGCTATATGTGGTGGACCGAGCGCTCCGGCACGGGCTTCCCCGGAGTCGTGCTGCCAGCCGGCAGTTACAGCGCCCAGGGCGTCGGCGGACAGACCTGTCTGGTCATTCCCTCGCTCGACCTCGTCATCGTCCACCGCGTCGACACCGACATCAAGGGCACGGAGGTGAGCCGCTTCGCCTTCGGCCGCCTGCTGCGCCTGATCCTCGAAGCGCGCCGGCAAGATTGAGGACGCGTCAGGCGCTCGCCGATACCGGTGCGCGGCCAGGGTTTTGCGACTTGGCGGGCCGGCTGCTCTCGGCGAGGGCCGCCCAGAACTGCTCGACGGGCAGGCGGCCCTGCTGCCTTGCCCGATAAATCCGGATTTCGGCCGAGACGTACCACGAGGTATCGGCTGCCGGCACGAGCTGCCCGCTGCGCAATTCCTCAACGACAAGGCTTTCCGGCACCCAGGCGACGCCGCGCCCGGCGAGCACCATGGCCTTGAGGCCGACCGACATCGGGTTCTCGTAGACGGTGACCAGCGGCGTCGGCCGCTCGGCGAAGAGCAGGGCGAGCCGCCGCGCGAAGAAGGTCGAGCTGCCATAGCTCAGCAAGCGCACCGGCGCATCGCCACAGCGGAAGGCATGAAGCGGCGCGCCATTGCCGTCAGGAATCGATACGGGAATCGCCCGTTCGCTGCCGAGCCGGCGATAGGTGAAGCGTTCGGGATCGAGTTCCGGCGACACCGCCTCATGGGCATAGGTCAGCAGGAAATCGCATTCGCCGCGGTCGAGCAGCGCGACATTGCCGTCGAAGGACGAGCGCTGGTCGCAGAAGCGCGTTTTCAGCGGGCCGAGCGTCTCTTCCAGGCGGCGGATCAGGCTGGGGAAATAGGTCAGCGATAGGGTGTTGAGCGTGGAGAAGACCAGCGTCTCAGCGGCATCTTCATGTTGCTGGCGCAGCTCCTGCCTTGCGCCCTGCACCTGCCTCAGGATGTCCTGGGCGCGCGGCAGGAAGGTCCGGCCTGCTTCGGTGAGGCGGATCGGGTAGCTGCTGCGATCGAACAGCGGTGAGCCGAGCCAGTCCTCGAGCTGCTTGATCCGCCGGCTGAGCGCCGATTGCGTGATGTTCCGTTCACGGGCGGCGCGCGAGAAGCTGAGCGTGGTCGACAGGCTCAGCATGTCCTCCAGCCATTTCAACTCCATCGCCGTTCCTCCGCGCGCAGGATGGCATGGGCGCTCCGGCCACGCCAGAAGCGGGCCGGAGCTTGAAAGGCCGCGCTAGCGCGCGGCTTCCACTTCGCGCAGGCAGATCCTGAGCCGGTCGAGGATCATCTCGACATCGTCGGCGCCGACCGTCAGCGGCGGGCGGATCTTGAGGATATTGTCGGCCGGTCCCTCTCGCCCGACGAGGATGCGCATGTCGCGCAGGCGGTTCATGACATGGGCCGCCGCATCGGTCGCGGGCTCCAGCGTCTCGCGATCCGTGACCAGCTCCAGCCCGAGGAAGAGGCCGATGCCGCGCACGTCGCCAACGCAAGGATAGTCCGTCATCAGCGCGCGCATGCCGGCGAGCAGCTTGTCGCCCATCGCCTTGGCATTGGCCGAAAGCCCTTCCTCCTCGACGATGTCGAGCACCTCGGCGGCGATGCGGCAGGAGAGGTTCGAACCGCCGAAGGTC
>NZ_JAELTI010000104.1 GCF_016428755.1 Allobosea sp. ASV33 | reverse complement strand
GCCGTCGCTGTCCTGCAGCTTGTTGAGCGTGAGCTCGAGCGTCAGCTCCGTGCCGTCGACGATGAAGCGCAGCGAGGCGATGGTCTCGTCGAAGAGGCGGTTCCACGCGGCAGCACCGGTGATCGACTTCTCGTGGAACAAGGCCTCGATCCGGTCGTCGAGCTGATGCGGCTTGTCCTTGGCGAGATCGTCGAGCCAGGGCTTCCAGTGCGAGAGCGGCGCCTGGCTCGCGACCTTCGCCAGCACGTCCGGCTCGATCCGGTTCAGCTCCAGCTCGAAGAACAGCAATTCGGTGATCGCGGCGTTCAGCTTGTCCTGCGTGTCGCCATAGAACTTGGCGCGCTGCGGATCGGTGGTGTCGCCGGAATAGACGAGGCCGGCATAGGCGCCGATCCGGCCGAGCCGATCGCTCAAGCCCTCATAGCTCTTGACCGCTACCGCCAGCGTCTCGCTGCCATCAGGCGCGGCGGCGAGATCGGCGAGCTTGCCGTGATAGCGCTCGGCCAAGGTCTGCGCTTCGGCGAGGCCGCGCTCCAGGTCGCTCTTGAACTCCGGCGATTCGATGCCGGGATAAAGATGGCTCAGGTCCCATTCCGGCAGGTCTCCGGTCCCCTGCGCCGGCTTCGCCGCCCCCGCTTTTGTGGCGGAACGCAGGACGGTGTCATGAAAACCCATTCGCTCGATACCTCGCGCTGAAACGTGCCCTTCCATAATGGCTGTGCAGCCGCTTGGCCATGGATTGCGCAGCACGACCGTCATTGCGAGCGCAGAGGCGAAGCCATGACGCCCTGTGCGGAACCGCTCGCATCACATCCGCCACCAACCCCGGCTTAAACCCCGCTTAACCCTTCTGGCCGACCATGCCCCAGAACGGAACAGGTGATTCCGCCTGCAGCCAAGATTTCTTTCATGCTGCACGGGCTTTCGAGGTGCCATGA
This sequence comes from Allobosea sp. ASV33, assembly GCF_016428755.1. Classification (GTDB taxonomy): domain Bacteria; phylum Pseudomonadota; class Alphaproteobacteria; order Rhizobiales; family Beijerinckiaceae; genus Allobosea. The sequence goes on along the minus strand of NZ_JAELTI010000104.1, from coordinate 16,895 downwards.
CCGATACCGTCCTCATCGTCGATGACGATCCCGTCCAGCGCCGCCTGCTCGACGCGATGCTCAAGCGCTTCGGTTACGACGTGCTGAGCGCCGAGAACGGCGAGGCGGCTCTTGCGCTGCTCGGCGTGCCGGAGGGTGAGCGCTTCAGCGCCATCGTGCTCGACCTCAACATGCCCGGCGTCGACGGCATGGGCGTGCTGGCGGCTTTGCGCGAACGCGGCATCGAGATCCCCGTCATCGTCCAGACCGCCAACGGCTCGATCGAGACCGTCGTCTCGGCCATGCGGGCCGGCGCCGTCGATTTCGTGGTCAAGCCCGTCGGCGCCGAACGCCTGCAGGTCTCGCTGCGCAACGCGCTGAAGCTCGGCGCGCTCGAACATGAACTGCGTCATATCAAGCGCCGCGCCTCGAACACGCTGGGCTTCCGCGATCTCGCGACCAAGAGCCCGGACATGGCCCGCGTCGTGCGCTTGGCCGAGCGGGCCGCCAAGTCGAACATCCCGATCCTGATCGAGGGCGAATCCGGCGTCGGCAAGGAGGTGCTGGCGCGTGCGATCCAGGGCTCCAGCGACCGCAAGGGCAAGCCCTTCGTCACCGTCAACTGCGGCGCGATCCCGCATAATCTCGTCGAATCCATCCTGTTCGGCCACGAGAAGGGCGCCTTTACCGGCGCGACCGAGCGCCATCTCGGCAAATTCGTCGAGGCCAATGGCGGCACGCTCTTCCTCGACGAGGTCGGCGAATTGCCGCTCGATGCCCAGGTCAAATTGCTCCGTGCGATCCAGGAGGGCGAGGTCGACCCTGTCGGCGGCAAGAAATCGGTACGCGTCGACATCCGTCTGATCTCGGCCACCAACAAGAGCCTTCTCGACCAGGTGAAGCGCGGCGAGTTCCGTGAGGACCTGTATTACCGGCTCAACGTCTTCCCGATCACGCTGCCGGCCTTGCGCCAGCGCCGCGAGGACATCGCCGATCTTGCCCGCGGCTTCCTCGCCCGCTTCGCCGCCGAGGAGGGCCGCAAGCTCACAGGACTCACGGCCGAGGCCGCGGCCCTGATCACCGGCTATGACTGGCCGGGCAATGTCCGCCAGCTCGAGAACGCCGTGTTCCGCGCCGTGGTCCTCGCCGACGGACCGGAGCTCGACGTCACCGAATTCCCGCAGATCGCCGCGCAGATGAACGGCTACGAGGTCCGGATTCCGCCGGCCCCTGCCCCGCTCGCGCGCTCCGAGACACATGGCGAGGCGCCGCCGCGCATCATCCAGATGCCGGTGCGCGATCCCAACGCGCTCGATCTCGTCGCCGGCTCCGACATGCGCAAGCTCGACGAGCTCGAACGCGAGATCATCACCTTCGCGCTCGCGCATTACCGCGGCCACATGTCCGAGGTCTCGCGCAAGCTCGGCATCGGCCGCTCGACGCTCTACCGCAAGCTCAAGGATTACGGGCTGATCGAAAGCGAATCGAACGGCGACGAAACCGACGCGGCATGAGCTGCAACTAACCGAATGCGGTGGTCTGTTGCACCGCCGCATCTTGTCTCAACCAGCCGAGTCACGCAGGAATGGCGGGGTTCGGCAGCAATCGGGATAGCGACCATGCGTCCTCGCCATTGGGCGAAACTGACCTCGGCATCCGCCTTGGCCATCATTCTGGGTTGCCTCCCGCTCCGCGCCGAGACCCCTCTCAATACCGATGCGACGCTGGGCATTCCGCTGCCGGAGCAGCCCGAGCTCAAGCTGTCCGACGCTGCGCCGCCGGCCGCCCCTGCCCAGATCGCAGCCGCGCCGGAACATTCCGCCGATGCGGAGATCGTCACCGGCACGGTCACGCCCGGCAACCGGCCGCTTGACCCAGCGAAGCAGGACGCAGCCGCCCCCCTCGACAGGGACCAAGAGCCGGTCACGCTCGACATCCCCACTGTCGAAATGCCGGCGGCCGACCCGGCCCTGACGCCTGTCGTCAAACCGCCGGAGCCGGCCGAGGCTGCCCCGCAGGCCGGGCCGCTGCGCACCGTCGAGCCGCTGGTGCCGCTGCCGGACGTGCCGAAGGTCGTCATCGCGCTGCCGCCGGGCTCCGAATTCTCCGCCGCGATCGTCGCCGCCCTGCCGGAGGCACTGGCGGTGCGCCGCCTCGGCGAGCGCGAGCGCAACGAGATCATCGCCGCCTATCAGGCCAATGAGAACCGGCCCTTCTGGGTCGGCTCGAAGGGCTGGAACGAGGCCGGCAAGCGCATCGCGACGCAGCTCGGCCGCGCCGGCGAGGACGGCCTGCGCCCGAACGACTATGCGCTCCCCGTCTTCGAGGCGAGCGACAAGGCCAGGCTCGCCGAGGCCGATATCCGCCTCTCGGCCATCGCCGTGCTCTATGCCCGCGACGCCCGCGGCGGCCGCCTCAACCCGCGCCAGCTCTCCAAGCTGATCACGCCGACGCTCTACCTGCCCTCCGCGACCGAGGTGCTCTCGGAAATGGCCGGCGCGCCTGACGCCGGTGCCGTGCTCGCCGCCTACAACCCGCCGCATGAGGGCTATCGCCGCCTCAAGGCCAAGCTTGCGGAGATGCGCGAGCATCTCGACGACACCCCGCTGGTCCGCATCCCCGCCGGCCCCCCGCTCAAGCTCGGCATGCGCGACGAGCGCGTCCCGCTGGTGCGCGCCCGCCTCGGCCTCGGGCCCAGCGAGGAGCCGGTCTTCGACCGCTCGACCGCGCTGGCTCTGGCCGATTTCCAGAAGAAGGCAGGCCTGCCGGCCAACGGCATTTTGAGCGAGCGGACATTGGCCGCGCTCGGCAAGCCGGCAACCGCCCGCGGCGAGGAAGACATCATCGCCCAGATGGAACGCTGGCGCTGGCTGCCGCCCGATCTCGGCACCGACCACATCATCGCCAATATCCCGGAGATGCGCGTGCGCGTCATCCGCTCCGGCAAGGTCGTGCACGAGACGCGCGCCATCGTCGGCAAGCCGGACTCGGCGACGCCCATCTTCTCGCACAAGATGGACCACGTCATCGTCAACCCGTCCTGGTACGTGCCGCCTTCGATCCTGAAGAAGGAATTCCTGCCCGGCCTCGCCGCCGATCCGGAATATGCCGCCAAGCGCGGCTATGTCGTGACCCGCACCAAGGGCGGCGGCATCTCGGTGCGCCAGCCGCCGGGCGAGCGCAACGCGCTCGGCTGGATCAAGTTCATGTTCCCGAACGAGCATGCGGTCTACCTGCACGACACGCCGAATCGCCGCCTTTTCGCCGGCGAGCGCCGCGCGCTCAGCCATGGCTGCGTCCGCGTCGAGAACCCGTTCGCGCTGGCCGACCAGGTGCTCGGCCCGGAATGGTCGCATGAGCGGCTGAAGCGCCTGATCGGACAGGGCGAGCGCCGCATCAACCTGCCGCAGCCCATGCCGATTCACCTCGTCTACAACACCATCGTCGTCGGCGAGGACGGCCAGATCACCCGGTTCGACGACGTCTACGGCTTCCACAGGCTGGTCCGGCAGGCCCTGGAGCAGCAGGGCGGTTGAGACACCCTTGGTGAGGGTGCCCTCCCCTATGGGCACCTTTTCGCCATGATCCCACTTTAGCCACGTTCCGCAGGAAATTCTTGGCGTGGCGATTGCCGGCTCGCTAACGAGACGTTAACGCTTCTCCGCAACTGTTCGTTCACGTTTATCGCACCGCTTCGGCGGGGGCACCGAGACGGGTCAGACAGATTGGGCAGGATCACCGCCACGCTTGCAGGATGCGCGCCGTCCGGCACGAAGCCGACCGCGCGACAGGCGCTGGTGCTTGGCCTGGCCCTGGTCGCATCGCTGGTCGGCATCCGCGGCACGCAGGATGCCGCCGCCAATGGCGACACCCGCACCATCACCATCCGGCATATGCACACGAAGGAAGAGACGACAGTCACCTTCAAGCGTGACGGCCGCTATGATTCGGCTGCGCTGGAAAAGCTGAACTGGGCCCTGCGCGACTGGCGCACCGACGAGCCGACCCGCATGGATCCGCGGCTCTTCGACGTGATCTGGGAGGTCCAGCGCCAGCTCGGCTCCGATCAGCCCTTCCACGTGGTCTCCTCCTATCGCGCCCCCGGCACCAACGCGATGTTGCGCCGCCGCTCGCGCGCCGTTGCCAAGCACAGCCAGCACATGCTCGGCAAGGCGATGGATTTCTACCTGCCCGACGTGCCGACCGCCCGCATCCGCGAGATCGGCATGCGGCTCCAGCGCGGCGGCGTCGGCTTCTACCCGAACGCACACACCCCCTTCGTCCATCTCGATGTCGGCTCGGTCCGCTCCTGGCCGCGCATGACGCGCGATCAGCTCGTGCGGCTGTTCCCGGACCAGAAGACCGTTCATATCCCCGCCGATGGTCAGCCGCTCGCCGGCTACGAGCTCGCCAGAGCCGAGATCCTCTCGGGCGGCGGCTCGGTCGGTGGCTATGCCGTGGCCGATGCGGATGAGGGCGCCGTCGCCTCCTCCGGCCGCAAGAGCCTGTGGGCGACGCTGTTCGGCGGCGACGACGAGGAGGCCGATGCCCGGCCGACGGCACGGCGCGGCAGCCCGCGCCAGCAGCCGACCGTCATGGCCTATGCCGCACCCAATGCCGGCTATACCGGCAGCAACGGCAACGACGACGGCCGCGTCCTGATCCAGCCTATCCAGGAATCCAGCACCAGCGCCATCACCCGCGAGCGCTCGCGGCGCCTCGCGCCGCAACCGGCCGCCGAGGAAGCGCCCGCCCCGGCACCTGCCGTGGCCGCCCCGGCGCCTGCGACACCGCCCCCGCAGGTCGCGCGCGACACCCGCCCGCTGCTCGTCGACGTGCCCTTGCCGCTGGCGCGGCCGCGTGGCCTGTCGGTGCCGGCGGAGGACGGCGCACCCGTCCAGGTCGCCGCCTTGCCCTCGGCTGGCGGCGCACTCGCCTTCGCGCCGCAGCCCGATCAGAAACTCGTCCTCGCCTCGTTGCCGCCGCGCCGCCCCGGCGAGGTCGCGAGCCCCAGCGAGATCGTCGTCGCCGGCCAGCCGACCAATGCACCGCTGCCGCCGATCCGGCCGACCGCGCTCGCCGACGCCGCGATCGCCTCGCTGCGCGGCACTGGCGCGGCCGAGGCCCCGCTCGCCCAGCCCTCGGAAGGTCGCCTCGTGACCGCCTCGCTGCCGCCGGTGCGGCCGCGCGAGGGCGGCGTCAGCTTCGCGACGGCGACCCAGCGCTCCGTCCCGGTCCCGGAAGAGCCGGAGGACACCGCCGAGATGGATCGCGGCGGCCTGAACTCCCTCTTCGCGGCCGTCTCCCGCACCGGCGGCACGCCGGGCAAACCGGTGAACGTCGCGACGGCCCGCAGCAAGGCCGCCGGCCCGTCAGGCGCGCCGATCGCCGGCCCGAGCCCGGCAGCGGCGCTGGGCTTCAGCCATGCCGACCCGGTCGACGCCAAGCCCGGCACCTTCACCGGCCCGGCCGTCCGGCCGCTGCCGACGAATTTCGTGCAGAACTGAGTTCTGAAGAGCGCGTCATGCTCCGGCTTGCCCCGAGCATCTCGGAAACCGGTAGCTTCTCGTCCTGAGATTCACGGGTCTCAGCTACGCTTCGCCCGAGAATGACGGGCAATCCGCTATTCCCGGTCGATCGGCCAAGCCTTGAACACGTCGAGTGCCTCGCAGGCCCGCGCCTGCTCGGCCAAGGCCGGCCAGCGCTCCTCCGGAGCGAATTCCGGGATCACGAAGCGGCAGAAGCCCCAGGCGATGGCGGCCGCGATATCGCTCGGCAACAGTTCCGGCCCCGCCGTCAGCTCGCCCTCCTTCGCCGCCGCGTCGAGCAGGTCGAGCGCGACGTGGAGCTGGGTGACGATGCGTTCCTGCCAGGGCGCGTAGCGCTGCGCTTCCGGGCGCTTGCGCTCGTATTCGATCGAGACCGCCTTGTCGGCCGCGACGATGCCGATCCCGGTCAGAGCCAGGTCGCGCCGCCGCGCCACGCCTTCGAGCGGGCGCAGCGAACGTCCCGCGACATCCTCGAAATGCTGGATGATGAGCAGGGATTCGCTGATGGCGATGCCGTCGTCCGTGACCAGCGTCGGCGCCTTGATCAGTGGGTTGATCGCCCGGAATTCCTCCATATGCCGGAACACCGAGACCGAGCGATGCTCGAACGGCACCTCCAGCAAGGTCCCCGTGATCGCCGCGCGGCGGACATAGGGGCTATCCAGCATTCCGACGAGCAGCATCGCGACCTCCGTTTCAAACCGGCGCGAGAGTGCCGAAACCCGGCCGCAAAGCCACGCGAATTCCCGTGATGCGCGGGATCACGCCGCTTGATGCTCAGGGCTGGCGACAGGCGTGAGCTGGCCGCTCAACGGCTCGTCGAGCCGCAGGCCCCGCTGATGCGCCTCCATCTGGCAGGGGTCCCAATAGGGCGTGCCGCCGAAACGCTCGACCAGCAGGTCGATCAGCACCCGTACCTTGCCAGGCACGTAGGCGCCGGGCGGGCGCACGACATAGAGCGCGCGCGTCGGCATGGGATAATCCAGCAGGATCGGCTCGACCGCGCCGGAGCGGATCGCATCCGAGGCGATGAACGTCGGCAGCACCGTCAGCCCCAGCCCCGCCACGACCCAGGACAGCAGCGTGTCGCCGCTGTCGGAATGCATCCGGCCGGGGGGCCGCACCGTGATCCAGCGTTTGCCCGAGCGGAACACCCAGTCCTGGTCGTTCGTGCCGCTATAGAGCAGGCAATCATGATCGTTGAGATCGGCGGGGATGGCCGGGCGCCCGCGCCGCTCGAAATAGGCCGGGCTGCCGACAACGGTGGCATGGACCGGCGCGATCTTGCGGGCGATCAGGCTGGAATCCTTGAGCGAGCCGATGCGGATCGCGGCATCGAAGCGCTCGCCGATCAGGTCGACATAGCGATCGCTGGCCTGCACGTCGATCTCGAGTCGCGGATACATTTGCGCGAGTTCGCCGAGCAATGGCGCGACATGCCGGTTGCCGAAGGTCATCGGCATGGCCAGCCGCAAGCGCCCCGCAACGCCGCCGGCGCGCTGCGCCACCGCCTCGCGCGCCTCCTCCAGCTCGGCCAGGATGCGCTCGCTGCGCGCCTTGAACTCCAGCCCGGCCTCGGTCGCGGCGACGCCGCGCGTCGTGCGGCTGAGCAGGCGCGTGCCGAGCTCCTCCTCCAGTCGGCTCACCCGCCGGCTGACGATCGACTTCGCCAGCCCCAGCGTCTGCGCCGCCCGGCCGAAACCGCCGGCCTCGACCACGGCGATGAAGCTTCGGATATCATCGAGCTCCGCCATCGGCGTTCCTCCTGCAGCAACAGTCTGGTTCTGATTATGGCGGTTCTAGTGCCGTTCGTGAACCACTACCTTCCTGGGCATCGAAATCATTCCGCCACAGGAACCGTCGTCATGGCCTCCGTCCTCGTCCTCAACAGCAGCGCTTCCGGCCCGAATTCGGTCTCGAAGCTCCTCGTCCAGAGCACCGTCGAGCGGCTGCGCGCCCAGAACCCCGGCGTTCACATCCTCGAGCGCGATCTCGACGCCAATCCCATCCCGCATCTCAACGCCGAGACCACGGCGGCAGTGCGCGCCGGCATCACCGAGACCCAGGCGCAGCAGGAAGCGCTCGCCCTCTCCAACGCCCTGGTCGAGGAGCTGAAGGCGGCCGACACCATCGTCATCGGCGCGCCCATGTACAATTTCGGCATTCCCTCGACGCTGAAGAGCTGGTTCGATTACGTGCTGCGCGCCGGCGTCACCTTCCGCTACAGCGAGGCTGGCCCCGAGGGCCTGCTCAAGGGCAAGCGCGCCATCGTCGTCGAGAGCCGCGGCGGCCTCTACAGCAGCGGCCCGGCCCAGTCGCTGGATTCGCAGGAGCCGCATCTGCGCACGATGCTGGGCTTCGCGGGCATCACCGATGTCACCTTCATCCGCGCCGAGAAGCTGGGTTACGGCCCCGAGGCGCGCGAAGAGGCGATCCGCAACGCCAATGCCGAGCTCGCCCTCGTCGCCTGAGCCTCCTTCCAACGAAAAGCCCCGCATCGGGAGACCGATGCGGGGCTTTTTCATGCCTGCGTGGAAAACCGCTTACGCGGTTTCGCCGACCGCCTGGAGATACAGGTCGAGGATCGCTTCCTCTTCCTTGCGCTCGTCGAGGTCGCGCTTGCGCAGCGCCACGACCTTGCGCAGCACCTTGACGTCGTAGCCGTTGCCCTTGGCCTCGGCATAGACCTCCTTGATGTCGTCGGCGATCGTCTTCTTCTCTTCCTCGAGCCGCTCGATGCGCTCGACGATGCTCTTGAGCTGGTCGCCAGCAACCGGATCGTCCATCTGATAACCTTCCCGGATACGAAATTGGCCGGCAGCGTTCGCCCGGATCGGGCCTGCCCGTCAAGACAGAACTGGCCGATGCCCCGTCGCCCATCAACAGTCCTGATGCCGCATATCGGCTTCAAGGTCGAAGCCTGGCCGCGATCATCGCAAAAAGTATGACTAGATCGCCAGACGGCAGATGACGCCGCTCCCAAGCCACCCTACAACGATGACAAGGAGAGCGCCGCATAGCGGCCGAGACCAGGGGAGCCGCGCGGCGTGCCGCAATCCAAAACCGCCATCGCAGCCATGCGCGCGACCGCCCGCGCGATCTTCGACGCCGCCGTCGCCCGCGCCCATCCCGCCGGCTGCCTGCCCCAGCATTTACCCGCAACGCCCACCAACGGACGCCTGATCCTGCTCGCGGCCGGCAAGGCCGCCGGCAGCATGACCTCGCTGGCCGAGGCGCATTATCTCGACCAGGGTTTTCCACCCGAGCGGCTCCTCGGCCATGCCGTCGCCCGCCACGGCTATACGGCCCGCACACGGCAAATCCCGATGGTCGCGGCCGGCCATCCCGTCCCCGACCAGGGCAGCATAGACAGCGCCGAGCGGGCACTGGCGCTCGCAGCCTCTGCCACGGCGGAGGATCTCGTACTCGTCCTGCTCTCCGGCGGCGGCTCGGCCAATTGGGTCGCGCCGGCCGGCGGGCTCGCTCTCGCCGAGAAGCAGGCGGTCAACAAGGCGCTGCTGCGTTCCGGCGCGCCGATCGGCGAGATGAATATCGTTCGCAAGCGCCTCTCGCGGATCAAGGGCGGCCGGCTGGCACTCGCCGCAGCTCCGGCACGTCTGCTGACGCTCGCGATTTCCGACGTGCCCGGCGACGAGCCGACCGCGATCGCGTCGGGCCCGACGGTTGCCGATCCCAGCACGACGGCAGAGGCCCGTGCCATCGTCGCCCGCTACGGGCTCGACCTGCCGGCAGCGGCCCGCACCCTGCTCGACGATCCCGCGAACGAGACGCCCAAGCCCGGCCATCCCGCCTTCGCCAACAGCGATTTCCGCATCATCGCCCGCCCGGCCGATGCGCTGGCGGCGGCCCGCGCGGCCGCCGAAGCCGCAGGCTACGCCGTGCACGATCTCGGCGCCGATCTCGAAGGCGAGGCCCGCGATGTCGCGGCCGCCCATGCCGAACTCGCCCGGCGCCTGAAGCGGGAGGGCAAGCGCGCCGCGATCCTCTCCGGCGGCGAGCTCACCGTGACCCTGCGCGGCTCCGGCCGCGGCGGCCCCAACCAGGAATACGCGCTGGCGCTCGCCATCGCGCTCGCCGGGGAACCAGGCATCGTCGCGCTCTCCGGCGATACCGACGGCACCGATGGCGGCGGCGGCGAGGCCACCGATCCGGCCGGCGCCCTGGTCGATCCCCAGACTTTGACCCGCGCCGCCGAGATCGGCCTTGATCCCGCCCGATCCCTCGCCGACAACGATTCGACCGGCTTCTTCGAAGCGCTCGGCGATTTGCTGCAGCCGGGACCGACGCTGACCAATGTCAACGACTGCCGCGTGATCCTGATCGAACCGTGAGAATGCCGGGCTTTCCTCGAACGGTCCTCCCCCTCGCCTTCTGCGCGGCCGCCTTCCTTGGAAGCGTGGCGCCCGCGAAGGCGGATTTGCGCATGTGCAACACCACGTCGAGCCGCATCGGTGTCTCGATCGGCTACCGCGATGCTCAGGGCTGGATCACCGAGGGCTGGTGGAACATCAGCCCGCGCGGCTGCGAGACGCTGCTGCGCGGCACGCTGGCGGCGCGCTTCTATTACGTTCACGCCGTCGATTACGACAAGGGCGGCGAATGGACCGGAAAATCGGTCATGTGCGTGCGCAACAAGGAATTCACGATTCGCGGCATCGAGGACTGCCTGGCCCGCGGCTATGACCGCGCCGGCTTCTTCGAGGTCGATACGGGCGAGCAGAAGAGCTGGACGATCCAATTGACGGATACGGCCGGAGGCGGCGCTCCGCGGCCTTGATAGGCTTATGCCGGACGACAGTCCCGGCTTAAGCTGGACGAGCGACGCCGGGGCGGCCGGCGCTGCGGGCAAGAACCGGAAGCGAGACCCCGGCACCGGGCCAAGCTCGCTCCACACTGGACGAAAGGATGCGGCCGAAGCCGGGTTGGCTTGCGGATCGCGGGGGAAGAATGATGAAGCGCGAACGCCGGATCAAGATCATCGCCACGCTGGGGCCCGCCTCCGCGACCGAGGAGATGTGCGCGAAGCTGTTCGAGGCCGGCGTCGACGTCTTCCGCATCAACATGAGCCACACCCAGCGCGAGACGCTGAGCGAGAAGGTCGCGATGCTGCGCGGGCTGGAGGGCAAGTTCCGTCGCCCGGTCGGCATCCTCGCCGACCTGCAGGGCCCGAAGCTGCGCGTCGGCCAGTTCGGCGGCGATGGCGGCGCCATCCTGGAAAATGGCGCGCGATTTACGCTCGATTCCGATCCGTCGCCGGGCGATGCCAAGCGCGTCCACCTGCCTCATCCCGAGATCCTGAGCGCGCTCGAGCCTGGCCACCACCTCATCCTTGACGACGGCAAGCTGCGCCTCGTGGTCGAGAAGGCCTCGGAGAAGCAGGCGGTCACCAAGGTGCTGGTCGGTGGGCGGCTCTCCTCGCGCAAGGGCGTGAGCCTGCCCGACACCACGATCGCCGTCTCCGCCATGACCGAGAAGGACCGCGCCGATGCCGAGGTCGCGGCCGAGGTCGGCGTCGACTGGATCGCGCTCTCCTTCGTGCAGCGGCCCGAGGACATGGCGGAGCTGCGCAAGATCGTGCGCGGCCGGGCGCTCGCGCTCGCCAAGATCGAAAAGCCGCAGGCGGTGCTGCGCATGGAGGAGATCATCGACGCCTCCGATGCGATCATGGTCGCGCGCGGCGATCTCGGCGTCGAGATGCCGCTGGAGAAGGTGCCGGGCACCCAGAAGCGCCTGACCCGCATGGCCCGCCTCAAGGGCAAGCCCGTCGTCGTCGCGACCCAGATGCTGGAAAGCATGATCACGAGCCCGGTGCCGACCCGCGCCGAGGTCTCCGACGTCGCGACCGCCGTCTTCGAGGGCGCGGATGCCGTGATGCTCTCCGCCGAGAGCGCCGCCGGCCAGTACCCGGTCGAGGCGGTGGCGATGATGAACCGCATCGCCGAGGAGGTCGAGAACGACGCAGTCTACCGCTCGATCCTCGAATCGCAGCGCAACGAGCCTGAAGCCACCGGCGCCGACGCCATCGCCAAGGCCGCCCACGAGATCTCCGAGACCCTGAACCTCAAGGCGATCTGCGCCTGGACCTCCTCGGGCTCGACCGCCTTCCGCATCGCCCGCGAGCGCCCGAACTCGACTGTGATCGCGCTGACCCCGAACCGCGCCACGGCCCGACGCCTGACGCTGGTCTGGGGCGTGCACGCGATCGTCACCAAGGATGCCAGCGACGCCGACGACATGGCCTTCCGCGCCTGCAAGTTCGCGGTGCGCGAGCACTATGCCAAGCTCGGCGACCGCGTCATCGTGGTCGCCGGCGTGCCCTTCGGCACGCCCGGCGCGACCAACATGGTCCGCATCGCCTTCATCGCCCAGGAGCATGTCGAGAAGGCTTGAGAGCGCAGGATCGAAGGGTGCCGACGCGCCTCCACCAACGGCCGCCGTCATTCCGGACGAGCCGCAAAGCGGCGCTGATCCGGAATCCATCGTAGAGCGCCGCGCGTTATGATGGATCCCGGGTCAAGCCCGGGATGACGGTGCGTTTCCGTATGAAATCGGCAGCGGCCCGATGGGATCACGCGTCGCGGCCGTCGACCTCGGTCTTCAGTGAATCGACGGCCTTCTTCACCGCGTCGAACTGCGGATAGATCTCCAGCGCCTTGCGGAAGGCGGTCATCGCGGCCTTGTCGTCGCCCTGCTGGCGCAGGATCAAGCCAAGCCCCATCATCGCACCGTAATGGCGCGGTTCGCGCTTCAAGGTCTCGCCGATATCGAGCATCGAGCGGATCGAATCGCCCATCAGGTAGAGCGCGTTGGCGCGCTGGTTCCAGGCCTCCGCCCAGTCCGGCTGCAGGCTGATGACGCGGTCGAGCAATTCGATCGCGAGCTCGTTCTGCTTGTCCTTCAGCGCCTGCTGGGCGCGGGTCATCAACAGGTCCGCCGTATCGGAGCCGGAACGGGCCCAGCGCCGCTGGATCAAGCGCGCGACGCCCTCGGCCTCTTCCTGCGTGGTGGCATCGTGCAGCCGCTGGAACAGCCGCTCCAGCGTCGCCGCCGGGCTGCGCTGCGGCGCGCTGGGCGTGACCGGATTGTCCGCCTTGTCATCGGGCAGGACGGTGCCGGGTCGCGACGGCGGCGTAGGCTGGGCCTGGGCCGCGCCGATGACGGACGGGCCGGCTGACACCAGCAGCAGCGCGAAGACGGCGGGCGCGATGCGGGAACGGATCATGCGCGCAACTCTAGCCGGCATCGCCGCCCCGTCAAATCACAGCCGGGCGAGCGCGCAACGCAAAGAGCGGGCACGCCATCGGCGTCCCGCTCCTTAAAATCCCACCCGAGGCACCCGCGCAGCGAAAGCCGCGCGACGTCTCAACCCTGACGCGCCTTGAAGCGCTTCTGGACCTTGTTGATGATGTAGACGCGGCCCTTGCGGCGCACGAGCTGGTTGTCGCGATGACGCGCGCGCAGCGACTTCAACGAATTACGGATCTTCATCGTCTCAACTCCATCGGCCCGCCCTTACGAGATGGGCCGGTCAAAAACCTTCAGCCTGCGACGCGAACCTCAACGGTTCTCACCGCCCATGCAATGGTGCGACTGATGCGATGCCGGCTGTATACGGATTTTTCCGTGGATCGCAAGTGCGATCGCGCCCCGGCGGGCACGAAATCCGCTTTTGCCACAATGGAACCGAAGCGACAGAATGGCGTTGGGACACTCGCTCACACGGAGAACCACCATGCGCCTGCCTCTTCTCGTCTCGACCTTCGCCGTCGCGCTGCTTCTCGGCGCCTGCGGCAACACCGTTGAACAGCGCATCGGCGGCGCAGCGGTCGGCGCCGGCACCGGCGCAGTGGTGGCTGGGCCCGTCGGCGCCGTCGTGGGCGGCGCGGCCGGCGCCGTCTCCGGCCCCTCGGTGGTGCGCGCGACCAGAAACGCGACGCGCTGATCACATTCGCTTCTGTATCGCAGGCGGGCGCCTCGCGCGCTCGCCTGTCTCGACGCGGCCTGAAAACGTCGGGGTCGATCAGGCCGCGACAGGGCGGCCCCGCGACTCGAAATCCGTCGCGCCGGGGGGTATGCAAGCCGGCTCGCCACCCGATCACAACAATTCGATGACTTCGCGATTTTGAGGGTTGCCAAGACGAAACGGACCGGCTATCTCCCCCGTCATCAGGCCGGACGCAACGCGTCATGACGCTCTGAGACGCGCCCGTAGCTCAGCTGGATAGAGCATCAGACTACGAATCTGAGGGTCAGAGGTTCGAATCCTTTCGGGCGCGCCATTTTTCTCAAAAAATACAATACCTTAGGGTTGACCGTAGTCGACCCCGCCGGCTCCGTGCGGCGTTGCTGTCTACATGCCGTCCACCGAAACTTCCGGTAGATCCGCGCGCTCGTGGGCGATGCGCGGCGGATGCCTCACGCATTGTTGGCTCTCGGCGAGGTGCGCCAGAGCGGGTTCTGACGGGCCGGGAGGCGGCGATTTCCATCGGGCCGGAAACCTCCATTCCCCATAGCCGCCCAAGGCGGCCCTTACCCCTTTCAAGCCGCGACGCCTCATCGCAGCCGCTCTTGAGAGTTCTGCGCCACAACGAGACATTGGCTCGACGCCGACAAGCGGACACCAGCCATTTGGTCGATGAATTTAACGAGGCACCAGTTGGCGGATCCCGGTGGCCGAAGTCCAACGGAAGATCGACGGCATCATGAGCGCAATAGAGGGCAGGCTCTATCGCCGGTCCATGAAGCAGCGACTGGCGGACTTTGAAGGCGAAGAGCGTCGGCCGGAGGCCCGGGCTTATCGGAAGCCCAGGAGCCCTCCCCGGTCATCGTCCATCCCAACCCGGCGCAGGCGTATCGGCGGCGGGTGGCCGAGCTGGAGAGCCTCATGGACGATCCGGAGCTGCGGGGTCAGTCGCAACGTTTTCAACAGGAACGCACCACACCTGGATAATATTGGGGGCTCTCGCGACGGTCGAACATGCCGTAGCCGCGCACCACCCGCACCACGCGATGCCGCACCGCGCGTGCCCCCGCAAAGCGATTCGGCTGATAACTCTCAGCACCCTGCCGATCTTGCCATAAAGCGAGCAGAGCGAACTTACCCTCCCTGTAAATGCTGGCGAAGACGTCATAGTTGATCAGGCTTGGGGCGTTGCTCTCTAGCTCCAGATGGGCTGCGAGCGTCGCTCCATCGATACCCTGGGGCGCCCCTTCCGAGGGGTCGATCTCCGTCAGGGTTGCGAATCGACCCTTGCCGATCTCCGTCTCTTCGAGGCGATGCTCGACCACGCGGTGGTGCTCAGGCGGCGCAGTGTCGGTAACGATTTCACCGACGCGCAGATGATAGTCCTCGAAGACCTCCTCGCGGCCTCGTTCCTGCGTTTCATGATGCTTGGCGACCGTGCGCCAGCGAATGAGCGACTTCTCGTCGCGCCAGGTCGAATGCGACAAGATCCATCCTGGTCGCGTGACACTCTCGAAGCGCTCATTGTCGATAAAGCCGTCGATCGTTTCCAGGATCGGCTTCAATTGCTTGGCCAGATCGAGGTAGAGGTCGAACCGTTCCTGTTTCGGATGGACCTCGAAAATCACAGAAAACATCGGTTTCTCCACTTGGTCTCAGGGCGTTAAGAAAGCGATGCTCTCGCGCCAGAGCGCCTGGCGCATCGCCTCGAGATGCATGAGATGCGTGCCGCGGCTGATCTTCACGTCCCGCTTTTCCGGCGCATTGGTCATGGCATCGAAGAGCCAGCGCGCATCCGCATCGGTCATCAGCCCGTCCCACTCGCCGCGGATTATGGCGGTCGGTGCCTGTACCCTCGCCGGATCGTAGGGAAAGAGGCCATGCCAAGCGGCGATGACCTCACTGAACGGCCCAAGCGGCACGTTGACGGCAGGGGGATCGCGCTGGCGGCTGCCGGGATCGGTGTCGAGATAGGCTAAGCCCCAGCCATCAAACTCTTCCCGTGACAAGACCGGCGGCGCTTCAGCAGGCACATCCTCAACGAAACGCGTCCATTGGTCTTCCAATGAGATCGCCTTCCATGCCGGAGCGGACGCCGGCGCCTCGTAGCGCCGTGGCGGGCGCCGACTGATCGGCGCAAACATGACCCAGCGATCGAGCCAGCTGGGATGCGCGCCGGCAAAGATGCCGACCGGGAGTGCCCCCCAGGAATGCGAAATGAATGAGACGCGTGCCGCGCGCTCATGCTCAAGGACGAAGGAGGCAACGCGCTGAAGCTGCTCGGCCGCCTTGCTCGCCAATCCCAGAGGGGTATTCGCGTCGGCCGGCTGCGACTGCTCCGGATACCGCGCCGAATGACCAAACCCGTAAAAATCGAAGGCCCAGACATCGAAACCTGCAGCGCAGAGCGCATCACGCCAGCTACCTTCGGCAAAACGGTAGGCGATCGATAGAGCGGAAGGAAATGTCGCGCCGTGAACATAGATTACAATCCCAGCGGATGGACTCGATTCATCCCGACGCGCTAAGCGGCGCAGGAAAAGCGACATGCTCTGGATCGGGCCATCGATATGGAAGACTTGCTCGCTTTCGGCGATTACTTCGTTCAGCATGTAGCCTCCCTGATACTGTGGTAGCACGCTAGCACCGGCAATGGGGCGTTGCGCCTGACAACGCTACGGTCTCGGTCGAAGCATCGAGGGCCACGTCTAGGTACCGCCCGCTCAAGCGCTGCAACGAATCTGCTTCGCGAATGTTGGGGTGTCGATGACGTGGCAGGTATCCGCTGCTTCAATCAGCCCTGATCCTCAGGGCATCCCGAGTTTGCAGCGTTATGGTTCCCGTCCGCTTCAATCCGTAATCGGTCTGCAGCCGGGTCAGCGCATCGCGTGTGACCTGGCTCACTGTGCCGTTGATCGGGCCGCTGTAATATCCGAGCGCTAGCACCGCCATCTGAACCTGCTTGACGATGGCTGCGAACCTGTCGGTGTTCCGCGAGTCAGCTAAGCACCATGAGCCGACATTCAGGCCTTGACGAAACCGGACATTCGTCGGGCTTTGTTGGCTACGCTTCCTTCACCGCCGGTTTGCCCTGGCCGCCCACGGAATGCCAACGAGCACGTCAAAGGCACCTAGACCGGCGATAGCAGTCAACCAGGAGCCCTGTTGGCGGACGCGGTAGTACGGGCGCTATCGAACGACATCGGCTAGGTAGCCATGAATCTGGGCCACCACTGCTGCTCCCTCTCCGACGGCGGCGGCGACGCGTTTAGTCGATCCTGCCCTCACGTCGCCGATTGCAAAGACACCAGCCTTGTCGGTTTCCAGCGTTCGCAGGACTTCTCCGGCTATCGCGGTATCCCGCGTCAGGCCCGTTCCCGTCT
>NZ_JAELTI010000103.1 GCF_016428755.1 Allobosea sp. ASV33 | reverse complement strand
GTTCTCGACCGATCGCAATCGCGAAGCGGCCTGACGCCGCAAGGAGCAGCCGATGACGGCGATGTTTGCCGACAAGGGGCTAGGAAGCCGCAGCACCTACCTGCTCGATCCGATCGAGGTCCAGGCGCTGACGGTTCTGCCGATGCCGGTGCTGGTGATCGGCGAGGGTCATGCCGTGCTCTATGCCAACACGGCGGCAGAGGATTTCTTCCAGTCGAGCGCTGCCCTGCTCAAGCGCCAGCGCATCGACGACCTCGTCGCCTTCGGCTCGCCGGTGCTGGGCCTGATCGAGGAGGTGCAGCGCCGCGGCGCCAGCGTCAGCGAGTATCGCCTCGATCTCGGCACGCCCCGCCTCGGAACCGATCACATCGTCGATGTCTTTGCCTCTCCCTTGCCCAGCCAGGGCGATGCGGTCGTGCTGATGCTGCAAGAACGGACAATTGCCGAAAAAATGGACAGGCAATTGACGCATCGTGGGGCAGCGCGCTCGATTACTGCGCTCGGCGCCATGCTGGCCCATGAGATCAAGAACCCGCTCTCGGGCATCCGTGGCGCGGCGCAACTGTTGGAAGGCTCGATCTCCGACGAGGATCGGA
This sequence comes from Allobosea sp. ASV33, assembly GCF_016428755.1. Classification (GTDB taxonomy): domain Bacteria; phylum Pseudomonadota; class Alphaproteobacteria; order Rhizobiales; family Beijerinckiaceae; genus Allobosea. Next base: position 17,933 of record NZ_JAELTI010000103.1, on the reverse strand, counting down.
TGCTGACGCAGCTGATCTGCGACGAGACCGACCGGATTGTGAAGCTGGTGGAACGTGTCGAACTGTTCGGCGACGAGCGGCCGAGCGAGCGCGACGCGGTCAATGTCCATGACGTGCTCGACCATGTGAAGCGCCTCGCCCAGTCCGGTTTCGCGCGGCATATCCGCTTCACCGAGACTTACGACCCCTCGCTGCCGCCGGTCGCCGGCAACCGCGACCAGCTCGTCCAGGTGCTGCTCAACCTCGTCAAGAATGCCGCGGAAGCGATCGGCGAAGATGCGATCGACGGTGAGATCACGCTGACGACAGCCTATCGCCCGGGTATCCGCCTGCAGGTCCCGGGCTCCTCGGAGCGGATTGCGCTGCCGCTCGAGATCGCCGTGCGCGACAACGGGCCGGGCGTGCCGGCCGATCTGGTGCAGCACCTGTTCGATCCCTTCGTCACGACCAAGGCCCAGGGAAGTGGCCTTGGACTTGCACTTGTCGCCAAGGTGATCGGCGATCACGGCGGAATCGTTGAATGCGAGTCCGTTCCGCGCCGGACGCATTTCAGGATCCTCCTGCCCCTGCACCAGCTCAGGTCGGGGCAGGCAACGTAAAGGCCTCAAGCAACACATGCCGACCGGTCACATCCTCGTCGCCGACGACGACGCCGCGATCCGCACCGTCCTGAACCAGGCGCTCGCGCGAGCGGGCTATGAAGTCAGGACCACCGGCCAGGCCGCCACCCTCTGGACCTGGGCCGCCCAGGGACTGGGCGACCTGATCATCACCGATGTCGTGATGCCCGACGGGAACGCCTTCGACCTGCTGCCGCGCATCAAGCGGGTGCGGCCCGAGCTGCCGATCATCGTGATGAGCGCGCAGAACACCTTCATGACGGCGATCAAGGCCTCCGAACGCGGCGCCTACGAATATCTGCCCAAGCCCTTCGACCTGAAGGAGCTCGTCGCGATCGTCGGGCGTGCGATGTCGCGCCCGCGTGGCGAGGCGGCCCGCGGCCATGCGGCCGAGCCCGAGGACATTCCGCTGATCGGCCGCTCGCCGGCGATGCAGGATGTCTACCGTGCGCTGGCGCGCCTGATGCCGATCGATCTGACCGTGATGATCAACGGCGAATCCGGCACCGGCAAGGAGCTGGTGGCCCGCGCGCTGCACGATTACGGCAAGCGCAAGAACGGCCCCTTCGTCGCGATCAACATGGCGGCAATCCCGAAGGACCTGATCGAATCCGAGCTCTTCGGCCATGAGAAGGGCGCCTTCACCGGCGCGCTCACCCGCTCGTCGGGACGCTTCGAACAGGCGGAAGGCGGCACGCTCTTCCTCGACGAGATCGGCGATATGCCGATGGAGGCGCAGACCCGCCTGCTGCGCGTGCTGCAACAGGGCGAGTACACCACGGTCGGCGGGCGCACCCCGATCAAGACCAATGTCCGCATCGTCGCCGCGACCAACAAGGATCTGCGCATCTCGATCGCGCAGGGCCTGTTCCGCGAGGACCTGTTCTTCCGGCTGAACGTCGTGCCGATCCGCCTGCCTCCGCTGCGCGAGCGCATCGAGGACATTCCCGATCTCGTTCGCCACTTCTTCTCGCTGGTCGAGAAGGAGGGACTGCCGCGAAAGCAGGTCGATTCGGAAGCGATGGACGTGATGCGCCAGTACCGCTGGCCCGGAAACGTCCGCGAGCTGGAGAATCTGGTCCGGCGCCTGGCTGCGCTCTATCCGCAGGAAACGATCACCGCGCCGATCATCGAGGCCGAGTTGCAACCGGCGGCAGTGGGGCCGGGCTTCACGAACGGCCCTTCAATCTCGTCCGAGCGGGCAGAGACGCTCTCCGGCTCCGTCGAGCGCCATCTCGGCCAGTATTTCGGCAGCTTCGGCGACAATATCCCGCCGCCCGGGCTCTATCACCGCATCCTGCGCGAGATCGAGCCCCCCTTGATAGCCGCAGCGCTGGCCGCGACGCGCGGCAACCAGATCCGTGCTGCCGAGCTGCTCGGGCTCAATCGGAACACGCTGCGGAAGAAGATTCGCGAGCTCGACATGCAGGTGGTGCGTTCGCCGCGCTGAAACGAGGCGCTTCTCGCCTTGTGAATGTCATATTTTGACAACACCGTTGCGGCGGCGCATCAGTGGCGCCCTGCAGGCGTGGTCGGTTCGCGATCCCTGCCATATCGGAGTTGTCGGGAAACGTGTCCGCTTCTGTCCATGAAGCCAGAATGATGCCGCGCGGCGAGGAGAAATCCCGCCGCGTGTCGGGCTGGGTCGGCGGGATCGTCGTCGCGCTCGCGCTGATCTCGGCACTGGTGACTTTCCTCGTCCTCTCCGGTGCCACCCCGATCGCGCCGGTGCACGAAGTCGTGGTCGGCGTCTTCGTGCTCAACGCGCTGCTGATCCTGGTGCTGATCGTTACGGTGGCCATCGAGGCCGCGGTGCTGATCCGCGCCCGCAAGGCTGGCCAGGCCGCCGCGGGCTTGCATGTCCGCATCGTCGGCCTGTTCAGCATCATGGCCGCGCTGCCTGCGGTTCTCGTCGCGATCATCGCCACGATCACGATCGAGCGCGGGCTGGAGCCGTGGTTCTCGGATCGGATGCGCGATGCGATCTTCAAGTCGGTCGAGGTGGCCGATGCCTACGCCGCCAGCCAGTGCCGTTCGCTCGGACGCGAAATCCGCGTCCTGGCCGACGACCTCAGCCGGGCGAAGCCTGCCTTCGACGTCGACCGGAAATGGTTCGAGAACTTCCTGACGACGCGCGCGACCGCGCTCGGCCTGCCCGTCGCCGCGATCATGCAGCCGCCCGACAAGGTGATCGCCAGGGCCAACATCAACGTGCTGCGCGACCCGCCGATGCCCGACCAGGCGGCCTTCGACGACGCGAAATCCGCGCCGGAGCCGATCTGCGTCATCCCGCGGACGGGAACGGTATTCGGCGCCGTGATGAAGCTGCCGAGCTACGACAACAGCTTCCTGCACGTCGCGCGCGAGGTCGATCCGCTCGCCGTCGAGTTCCCGTCGGTCGCGCGCGGGGCGGCCGTCGAATATCTCTCGATCGATGCACGCCGGAAGGGCGTCCAGATCGCCTTCGCCTCGATGTACGGGCTGATCGCGCTGATCCTGCTGCTTTCGGCGATCTGGCTGGGCTTGAGCTTCGCCAACGGGCTGGTCGCGCCGATCCGACGGATGATCGACGCGACCGACCAGGTTTCGAGCGGTAATTTCTATGTCCAGGTGCCGATCCGACGATCGGAGGGCGACCTCGCCCATCTCGGCGAGACCTTCAACAAGATGACGGCGGAGCTGCGCCGCCAGCGCGACAGCCTGGTCACGGCGAGCGAGGTCATCGACCGGCGACGGCGCTTCACCGAAACAGTGCTGTCCGGCGTCTCCTCGGGCGTGCTCAGCCTCGACAGCGACGGGCATGTCACCACGATCAACCGCTCGGCCGAGAGCCTGCTCGGAGCGGGCGGGCGCCTGCTGGGCAGGCCGATCGCCGAGATCGCGCCGGAAGTGGCGGGCTTTGTCGCCGAAGCCCTGCAGAACCGGCAGCGCCAGAGCTCGGGTCAGGTCGCCTTCACGCGTGCCGGGCAGGACCGGATGGTCAATATCCGCGCCGTCCGGGAAGGCGAGGGGACGGGGGCCGGCCTCGTGGTGACGCTCGACGACATCACCGACCTCGTCTCCGCCCAGCGCACCGCCGCCTGGGCCGATGTCGCGCGCCGGATCGCGCATGAGATCAAGAACCCGCTGACCCCAATCCAACTTTCGGCCGAGCGCATCAAGCGCCGGTTCGGGCGCGTCATCACCGAAGGCAAGGACGTCTTCGACCAGTGCACCGACACGATCGTGCGGCAGGTCGAGGATATCCGGCGCATGGTCGATGAATTCTCGTCCTTCGCCCGCATGCCGAAGCCCTCTCTCGCCCGCGAGGACATCGTCGAGACGGTTCGCCAGATCGTCTTCCTCTGGCGCGTCGGCAATCCCGAGACGACGATCGCGGAGGCCCTTCCGGAGGAACCGGTATCGGCGCGCTTCGACCGGCGCCTGATCTCGCAGGCGCTGACCAATGTCATCAAGAACGCGACCGAGGCGATCGAGGCCGTGCCGGCCGAGGAGCGCGGGCCGGGCCGGATCGATGTCCAGATGGCAAGGCTCGACGATGGCCGGATCGTCATCGACGTCATCGACAACGGCAAGGGCCTTCCGGCTGACCAGCGCCAGAAGCTGCTCGAGCCCTATATGACGACGCGCGAGGGCGGGACGGGCCTGGGACTCGCCATCGTCGGCAAGATCCTGGAGGACCATGGCGGCGGCATCGAGCTGCTCGACCGGCCGGATGCCGCCAGCGGCACAAGGGGCGCCCGCATCCGCCTCTGGTTCCCCGAGACAGGCCCTGCGCAGGACGCCGAGGGCGGCGATGCGGCCGCACAGCCGGAAAACGGCTCGCGCAACACGGATAATGGGAAGAATGGGATACGCCTATGAGCGCTGACATCCTGGTAGTGGACGACGAAGTCGATATCCGCGATCTGGTCGCCGGCCTGCTGGAGGACGAGGGCTACCGGACCCGCAAGGCGGGCTCCGCCGACGAGGCCTTGGCTGCGATCGCCTCGCGCCGGCCGAACCTCGTCTTCCTCGATATCTGGCTGCAGGGCAGCCGGCTCGACGGTTTGCAGGTGCTGGAACTGATCAAGGAGAACCATCCCGATCTCGCGGTGGTGATGATCTCCGGCCACGGCAACATCGAGACGGCGGTTTCGGCGATCAAGAGCGGCGCCTATGACTTCATCGAGAAGCCGTTCAAGGCCGACCGGCTGGTGCTCGTCGCGGAACGCGCGCTGGAGGCCTCGCGCCTGCGCCGCGAGGTCCGCGAGCTCAAGACCCGCTCGGTCCAGGCGGACCGCATCGTCGGCCGCACGACGGTCGTGAACCAGCTTCGCCAGACGATCGAGCGCGTCGCGCCGACCAATGCGCGCGTGCTGATCACCGGCGAGCCGGGCTGCGGCAAGGAGCTGGCGGCGCGCACGCTGCACGAGGCCTCCACCCGGTCGAGTGGCCCCTTCGTCGTGATCAATGCGGCGACGATCACGCCCGAGACGATGGAGGAGGAGCTATTCGGTGTCGAAGGCGGCGACGGCCGCTCCCGCCGGATCGGTGCGCTGGAGGAAGCCCATGGCGGCTCGCTCTATATCGACGAGATCGGCGATATGCCGCGCGAGACGCAGAACCGCATCCTGCGCGTGCTGGTCGACCAGAATTTCCAGCGCGTCGGCGGCGCGACGCGGGTCCATGTCGACGTCCGCGTCATCTCCTCGTCGAGCCGCGACCTGGCGCAGCTCATCGCCGACGGGCATTTCCGCGAGGACCTCTATCACCGCCTCAGCGTCGTGCCGATCAAGGTGCCGCCGCTGTCGGAGCGACGCGAGGACGTGCCCGAGCTGATCGAGTTCTTCATGGAGCAGATCTCGATCGCGAGCGGCCTGCCCAAGCGCCAGATCGGCAGCGACGCCATGGCCGTGCTGCAGTCGCATGAATGGCCGGGCAACATCCGCGAGCTGCGCAACAATGTCGAACGCCTGATGATCCTGACCAAGGGCGACCCCACCGCCGAGGTCACGATCGAGATGCTGCCGGCCGAGGTCGGCGCGATGGTGCCGACGACGCCGTCGGGTTCCGGCGGCGAGCGCCTAATGAGCCTGCCGCTGCGCGACGCGCGCGAAATCTTCGAGCGCGAGTATCTGATCGCGCAGATCGCGCGCTTCTCCGGCAACATCTCGCGTACGGCCGAGTTCATCGGCATGGAACGCTCGGCGCTGCACCGGAAACTGAAGTCGCTCGGCGTCGGCTAGCGTGAGAAGCGATCCTCTCGCCTTCGACTGAATCGTCGAAGGGCGAAGTGATCGAAGGCCGTCAGGCGCCCCACGCATGACCGTTTGCACGCTACGCAGGCGGCATGCATCTAAAGTCGGCATTGCTGCACTTGCGTTGCGGGCGAAGACGACGATCTAATGGAACATCGGTGTTCCGACGCTGGCGGAATGCGCCGCCGGCCTGAAACGGAACGAATTGGATCGCTGGATTTAATCCGATCGGCGATCCCAACAACAGGGACTACCCATGGCCGCCGAGCGGGCTCAGAATCTCCAGGACACTTTCCTCAACCATGTGCGCAAGCAGAAGATCCCGCTGACGATCTTCCTCGTCAACGGCGTCAAGCTGCAGGGCGTCGTCACCTGGTTCGACAATTTCTGCGTGCTGCTGCGCCGTGACGGTCACTCGCAGTTGGTCTACAAGCACGCGATCTCGACCATCATGCCCGGCCATCCGGTGCAGCTGTTCGAGCCCGAGGAAACGGACAAGAACTGATTTGGCTGCAAGCCACAAGGACGACAAGGATCGGGCGGCCACGCGCGTCACAGGCGCGAAGCCGCTCGACGAGATCGAACGCGACATCGCGGCGAATACGCGCGCCTTCGTCGTGGGACCCTATCTGCAAAAGCGCGGCGTCGCCGTCGACGCCAACCAGCGCTCCTTCGCGGCGCGGCTAGACGAGGCCGTGGGCCTCGCGGCGGCGATCGACCTGACCGTCGTCGAGCCGGTGCAGGTGCTGCTGACGGCGCTGCGCCCTGCGACCTATCTCGGAAAGGGCAAGGTCGAAGAGCTCGCCGAGCGCATCAAGATCGAGGAGATCGGCCTCGTCGTGATGGACTGCGCCCTGTCGCCGGTACAGCAGCGCAACCTTGAAAAGGCTTTCGGCTGCAAGGTCATCGACCGGACCGGCTTGATCCTCGAGATCTTCGGCCGGCGCGCCCGCACCAAGGAAGGCGCGCTCCAGGTCGAGCTCGCACATCTCAACTACCAGAAGAGCCGGTTGGTCCGGTCCTGGACCCACCTTGAGCGCCAGCGCGGCGGCTTCGGCTTCCTCGGAGGCCCCGGCGAAACCCAGATCGAGGCCGACCGGCGCATCATCCAGGAGCGCATGACCAAGATCGAGCGCGATCTGGAGAGCGTGAAGCGCACGCGATCGCTGCATCGCGCCAGCCGGAAACGCGTGCCTTATCCGATAGTTGCGCTGGTCGGTTACACCAATGCCGGCAAATCGACGCTGTTCAACCGGCTGACCTCGGCCGAGGTGCTGGCGCAGGACATGCTCTTCGCCACGCTCGACCCGACGGCGCGCGCGATCAAGCTGCCGCATGGCGCCCGGATCATGCTGTCAGACACGGTCGGCTTCATCTCCGACCTGCCGACCCAGCTCGTCGCCGCCTTCCGCGCCACGCTGGAAGACGCGATCGAGGCCGATGTGCTGCTGCATGTCCGCGACGTCGCCCATGAGGACACGCAGGCGCAGGCCGCAGACGTGCAGGCGATCCTGCGCGACCTCGGCATCAATCCGGACGACGGCCAGCGCGTCATCGAAGTCTGGAACAAGGCCGACCTGCTCGACCCCGCCGAACGCGAGCGCCAGCTTGGCATCGCCACGCTGAGGCCGGATGGATCGCGCCCGGTCCTGGTCTCGGCCCTGACCGGCGAGGGCATCGAGCGCCTGACGCGCTCCATCGAGACCCGCATCGCGCATAGCCGCCCGGTTTATACGCTGGAGCTCGTTCCGGGCGACGGCAAGTCGCTCGCCTGGCTGCATGCCAATGGCGAAATCCTCGAACGCCGGGATGGCGAGGATGGCGCGCTGAAGCTCGTCGTGCGCCTGCCGCTGGAGCGCGAAGGGGCGTTCACGGCGCGCTTTCCCGAAGCTGAGCGGCAGGGCTAGGCTGCGCAGCGGCCGCTTAAACATCCTGACGATTATCCAACCCGCGACGTCATCCCGGGCTTGCCCGGGGATCCATCGAAGGACTCCGCAACTCTATGATGGATCCCGGATCTACGCCGCTGAGCAGCTTGTCCGGGATAGCGGCGTGGTTCCGAGTGCAACCGGCACGCTCTAACCGGCTGCCTTCTCCCGCTGCTTCACCGCCTGCCAGAGCCCTTCCATCTCGTCGAGGCTGGCATCCTTCGCCGTCCTGCCCTGCGCTTCCAGCGCCTCCTCGATCGCCTTGAACCGGCGTTCGAACTTGGCGTTGGCGGCGGCGAGGCAGCCTTCGGGGTCGGCGTCCGTATGGCGGGCGAGATTGGCGACGACGAAGAGCAGGTCGCCGATCTCCTCGTGGATCGCGGCCTTGTCGCCGCCGGCAAGCGCCTCGTCGATCTCGGCGGTCTCCTCGCGGATCTTGTCGAGCACGAGGCGCGCATCGTTCCAGTCGAAGCCGACGGTGGAGGCGCGGGCCTGCAATTTCCAGGCGCGGGTGAGGGCGGGCAAGGTATGCGGCACGCCGGCGAGCACGCCGTGGTCCACGGCCTGCGGCGGCAGGCCGGCCGCTTCGCGGGCGACTGCCTTGGCAGCCTTCTCCTCGGCCTTGATCCGGTGCCACAGCGCTCTGACCTCGGCGGGTGAGAGATCACGAGCATCGCCGAAGACATGCGGATGCCGGCGGATCAATTTGCTGGTGATCGCCTCGACCACGTCGGGAAAGGCGAAGGAGCCTTCCTCTTCGGCCATGCGGGCGTGGAACACCACCTGCAGCAGGAGGTCGCCGAGTTCGTCCTTGAGGTCGAGCTTGTCGTCGCGCGCGATGGCGTCGGCGACCTCATAGGCTTCCTCGACCGTATAGGGCGCGATAGAGTCGAAATCCTGCTCCAGGTCCCAGGGGCAGCCGATTCCCGGGGTACGCAGCGCAGCCATGATCGCGATCAGGCCTTCAATCTCGCGAGAGGGCTTCATCGCCATATGTCTCCGTGAACGCGGGCGGAGCATTGCGCGAAATGGGGAACCGGTTTTTCGCTGAGGCAATGCGCGAAACTTTGATAATCCTCCTCCCATGATTCAAGCCACCCCGTCCATCGCGATCGACGAGAGCGAGATCGAGGAAAGCTTCGTGCGCGCCTCCGGTCCGGGCGGCCAGCATGTCAACAAGGTGTCGAGCGCGGTTCAGATCCGCTTCGATGTGCGCCGCTCGCCGTCGCTGCCGAACGATGTCGCGATCCGCCTGATGAAGATCGCCGGCAGCAAGCTGACGCAGGATGGCGTGATCGTCATCGTCGCCCAGACGCATCGCAGCCAGAAGCGCAATCGCGAGGAGGCGGTGGAGCGCCTGCTGGACCTGATCCGGACGGCGGCCGTGCGCCCGCAGGTCCGGCGCGCGACGAAGCCGACCAAAGCCTCGAAGGAGCGCCGGCTCGCGTCCAAGGAGAAGCGCTCCGGCGTCAAGGCCGGGCGGCAGAAGCCTGGGGCCGATTAGCATGATGGATCGTGGCGACAGGCGAGGCGAGGGAGCACGCCCTGCCCGGGTGCCCCGGCGGATCACGCCCGACTATCTGCAACGCGCGGCGATGCATTATCTCGAACGCTATTCGGTGCCGGCCGCGCAATTGCGCCGGGTACTGGCGCGCAAGATCGCCGTGAGCTGCCGCCATCACGGCGAAGACCCGGCCTCTCATGCGCAGGCCCTCGACGCCGTCGTGGCGCGTTGCGTCGCATCCGGCCTCGTCGATGATCGCCGCTTCGCCGAGGCACGGGCGGCGACGCTGCGCAGGAAGGGACAATCGCAGCGTGCCGTGGCGGCCAGGCTTTCTGCAAAAGGCGTCTCGCGCGAACTCGTCGGGGAGGTCACCGCCGGAGAGGCGAGCGACGAGCTGACCGCTGCGCGGATTGCCGCGAAGCGGCGTCGTCTCGGCCCGTGGCGCGCAGCGGAAAAGCGCGCGGAATCGCGGCAGAAAGATCTCGCGGCACTCGCCCGGCTCGGCTTCGCCTATGCCACGGCACGCGCCGTGATCGACGGCGAGGCCGAGCCATCGCGCTGATGGCTGGGTCGTGCCGGCCTCACTCCAGCTTGACCTGCGCCTCCTTGACGACCTTGCCCCAGCGCTCGACCTCGGCGGTGACGAACGCCCCGAAATCCGCGCCGGTCAGGGTCGGCATCGGCGAGCCGTTCTTCTTCCAGGCCGCCTCGATGGCGGGAGTCTTCAGCGTCTTCTGCACCTCGTCACGCATCTTCGTCACGATCTCCGGCGGCGTGCCCTTGGGCGCCCAGAGCGCGTACCAGGTCGAGACCTCGAAGCCTTCGAGGCCGGCCTCCTTGGCCGTCGGCACATCCGGCACGGCCTCGGAGCGAGAGGGAGCCGCCACCGCGAGCGCTCGCAGCGCGCCGCTCTGGATCTGCGCCGCCGAGGAACCGAGGCCGTCGAACAGCAGATCGACCTGGCCCGCGACCGTGTCCTGCAAGGCGGGGCCGGCACCGCGATAGGGCACATGGGTCAGCTTGGTCTTGGTCGAGATCTGGAAGAGCTCGCCGGCGAGATGATGCGTCGTGCCGTTGCCGGCCGAGGCATAGTTCAGCTTCTCGGGATTCTTGCGGGCGAAGTCGACCAGCTCGGCCACCGTCTTGGCCTGGACCTTGCCGGGGTTGACGACGATCACCTGCGGGGGCTGGGCGATGACAGCGATGGGGATGAAATCGGTCTGGATGTTGTAGTCGAGCTTCGGATAGAGCGCCGGCGCGATCGCATGATGTGCCGCTCCGACAAAGAACGTGTAGCCGTCGGCCTTGGCCCGCGCCGCGGCCGACGCGCCGACCGTGCCGCCGGCACCGCCGCGATTCTCGATGATGATGCGCTGGCCGAGCTGCTGGTCGAGCTGGGCGGCGAGCGGCCTTGCGAAGGCATCGGTGCCTCCGCCGGCGGGGAAGGGCACGATGAAGGTGATCGGCCGGGCAGGCCAGGTCTCGGCTAGGGCCGGTGCGGCCGCCAGCAGCGCGAAGGCTGCGGTCGCGAGGATCAGGTCTCGTTTTGTCGTCATGTTGGGCTTCTCCCTTGATGCGGCTCTGGTTGGTCCCCGCCTTCTTGCCGGACGGGGTTCAGGAGAACTGGAGGGGTTTCGATCGGCCTGTGATGGGCTTCATGTCGAAAATGGAGGATGTCGGGCCTGCGGAGGCCGGGTAAGGCCGGCGTCCCAACCACGAGAGGCGATCAGGCGCGATACCAAGTCACATCCGCGACGAGGCCGCGGATTTCCTCTTCCTTCATGGGTTCCCTCCACCTTTTCAGCAAAATGGCGCCCCGGCATTTGATGCCGTGTTTTCGTTGGCGAGCCAGCAATGCATGGCCGGACGCAGGCGTCGAGTCAGCGAAAAGGCCTAACATGTCGGAGAGGTCGGCAATGCCTAACGCGAGGCGGCGGCTGACGTAAAGGCATTACGTGGAGCTTTCGGTCACGTCGTTACTGGCCGTAAACGGCGTTTCCGCATGAGAAATCGCAGCTTGCACGCAATTTTACGGACCGGTTTGAATGCAATTTGAGGGTTCCCGGTCTTGAGTGCTCCCGCGAACATGTGGCTGCGGGGGTTTATGTTCACGCGATATGCGACCTTCATATTCCTGATCGGCTTGAGCGCTCTGTTCTTCACGAGCGGTCGCTCGGCATCCAGGCAACCAGCGGCCGAGCAACGCCGGGGGCATGTCGTGACGGCGGTGGAAGAGGGGACAAGCCCCGCTGCCGCCCGTGGGATGCCGACACAGTCCCGGATCTGATCTTGAAGCCGCCGCGGCGGCGGTCCTCAGGCCTCGGCGGAGCTGAACCAGACGATCGACGCCCCCAGGGCCGCGATCCACCAGCCTTGCCAGGCGCCGTGACCGACGACCGCGATCGCGAAAGCCGCCGAGAACAGAGCCAGGCGCGGCGCCAGATCGGCCGGCGGCAACCGCCGCAATCGCCGAAGCAGAAGCAGCCCGGCCAGGGTCAGCAGGGCGGCGCCGATCAGTCCGGTTTCCGCCCAGGCCTGAAGCGGCATGTCATGGGGATGGCCCACGGCCAGCAATTGCCGATGTTCGGGTAAAACCGCCTCAGCGATCGGGTGCTTCTGCATGGTCGCCGATGTTCCGAAACCCGCTCCATGCAGCGGGCTGGCGCGCGCGACCTCGCCGAAGCTCAGCCAGATGTCGATACGCGCCTGCCCCGTCATCACCGCGAAACGGTTCAGGATCTGCGAGGGCAACCAGTTCGTCGCCGCGATGCCCAGTACGGGTGCCATTGCCATCGTGAGGACGAAGGCCACGGCGACCGCGGCCGTCGTCAAACGCGGCATATAGGCCGCCGCCAGCCAGCAGATTGCGCAGACGGCGACGCCGAGACGGGCGGACGCGCTTTCGGATTTCAGCGCGAGCGCGGCAACCGACAGAGCCAGCACAATGGCGAGGAAACGGTCGGACCGTTTCGCGTCCGGCAGCCGCCAGAGGCCATGGATCGTCGGGATCGCCAGAACGAGCGCCGTGATGGCCGGGCGGTTGAAGACGAAGCTGTAGAGCTTGCCGATGCCGAGCGCCGCTCGTTGCGAGAGCCCGGAGGAGAGCTCGACGATCGACAGCAGGCAGGCGAGGATGATGGCGAGGGCCAGCGCCCTCAACCAAGCCGGTCTTGCCCCGAACCGGTCGGATACCGCGATCGCGAGCGCGCAGCCGATCGGCAGGGCAAGCTCTCCCCAGGCCCGCAGCGATGCCGGCCGGTCATGGCTCCATAGTATCGAGACCAGCGCCCAGGCCAGGAATGCGGCCAGGCTCAAACCGAGCGGTGTCGACAGCATTCGGCGCAGCCGCATGGGCATCTCCGCGGCGCGCGGCGAGAGCACCGCGGCGCCGACGAAAGCGAGGCTCGCAATCCCGAGCATGAGCGGGGCCGATCGATTGGCGAGCCACATCGCCAGGGGAAGCAGCACGAGGGCGAGGGTCCCCGTCAGCGACAGGGCGGCGGCCGTTGCGGCGCGGGGGCCGGTCTCGGGACGGTGGGGGCTGTCGGTCTGGTTCATGCGGCTTGCCTGTATGCGATCCGCCCGGCCTCCGCCAGATCGGGTGCCTCTCTCAACGATCGCGCGACGCGATGGCGACGATCAGCGCCACGCAGATCATCAGGCAGCTCACCACGATCAAAGCCGTCTGCAATGAAACCGCCGTCATGATGGCGCTGGCGATGATGATTCCGGTGGCGTTCGCGGTGCGCAGCAAGGCGAAGACCTCGGGCCGCTTCTTCGGAGGCGCGAGGGAGTCGAGGATCAGCGAGTAATAGGTGCCCAGCGGGGCGAGAACCACTCCGACCAGGACAGCGCCAAGGACCGTGACGGGCATGGACAGCTGCAAGGCGGCGAGAATGGCGCCGGACGCCATGATTGTCAGCTGGATCAGGACCGCGCGGCGGCTTCCCATGCGGTTGCGGACGCTGACCCAGATCCCGCCGGCCACCGAAGCGAGACAGAGCGGGACGGTAAAAAGGATGGCGAGGGCCGGCGCGTAGCCGAAATGCAGCGCCAGGGCGACCGCGCCGATCTCCAGGGCCGCCACGGTCGAGCTGCCCGCGGCGGCGCAGATCAGCCAGAGCAGGATCGCCGGGCTGACGATGGAGCCATCCGGCTGATGCACCTCTTGCGTCGGAGTGGGCATGACGGTCGGAACGAGCAAAGCCGGCATGGCGCCCAGCGCCGCGATCGCCAGAATGGCGAAGACCGGCGACAGGCTGCCCAGCCCGGATGCCATCACGGGCGCCAGGACGAACGTCACCTCGTTGAGCGTCGATGCGATGCCGAGCGCCCTCGGCAGTTTCGCCGGCGGCGCGAGCTGGTTGAGGATGGTTCGCAGATAGCCGAACGCCGCACCGTTCACCGCCCCGGCCAGCGCCGAGCATGCCACGAGCCAGATGAAGGGCGCGGAATATTGCGCCAGCAGAGCGAGACCCGCGAGCGCCACCGTGCGGAACAGCACCAGCAAGCGCAGGAAGGTCGTCGGCGGCAGGCTGCTTCCCGCCCGGGTGATGGGGATCGCGCCGGCGACCTGGGCCAGCGTCATTGCCAGGATCATGCCGGCGCCGCCGCTGGTGTCGCCCGTCAGGGCCAGGGCGACGAACGCAAAGGCGACCGGCCCGGCGGCCTGCGGGACGGGAAGGGTAGCTGATGAGATGAACCAGCGAACCAGGGGTACTGCGCCGGCTTTGCTGATCGTGTCGGTCGTCATGGAACGGCCCGTGCGGAAAGGGCCGGGCCGTTCCCGGACATTAAAATCCCGCGATGGGAGCGAGGACGTTACCTCGCGAGCCTGATGAGCGATCCATTCAAGGCTGTCAATCGGTCGCCGGGGCGGCCGCCTGAGGTGCCGCAACCACAGGGCGGAGCTTCAGGCGCCCGACGCACCGTGCGCGGCTTTCGGCCCGCAATAATCGTCGATTCTCCAGCGGAAAATTCAGCCGTTCTGCCGCCTGCCTTGTAGTAGCCTCCCCATGCCAGGGCTGCCGGTACCGCGCGATTGCGGATTGCGGCGGCCTCCATCGGCGCGGATGCATCGCGGGAGAAGGCTTGTGCAGAATACCGATAAGATTTGGACGATCGTCGATTCAAAGCAGGCCGATTATATCGAGCTGAGCGACCGCGTCTTCGAAATGCCCGAGCTGAACTACCGCGAGGTCAAGTCGGCCGCGGCCCATGCCGAGCAATTGCGGCGCGAGGGCTTTCGCGTCGAGACGGGCATTGCCGGATTGCCGACCGCCGTCATGGGCGAGGCGGGCGAGGGCGGCCCGGTGATCGCCATCCTCGGTGAATACGACGCGCTGCCGGAGCTCTCGCAGGCGCCGGGCGTCTCCGAGCATCAGCCTTTGCCGAACCAGCTGGCCGGCCATGGCTGCGGCCATAACCTGCTCGGTGCCGGCGCGATGCTGGCGGCCGCGGCGGTGAAGGACTTCCTGGCCGAGCGGGGGATCGCGGGCCGCGTGCGCTATTACGGTTGCCCGGCCGAGGAAGGCGGCGCGGGCAAGGCCTTCATGGTCAAGGAGGGCGCCTTCAGGGATGTCGACATCGCGATCTCCTGGCATCCGGCTGATTTCGCGGCCGTGACGGCCGCCATCTCGCTCGCCAACACGACGATCGATTTCGAATTCACCGGCCGCGCCAGCCACGCCGCCGCCGCGCCGCATCTCGGCCGTTCAGCGCTTGACGCGGCTGAACTGATGAATGTCGGCGTCAATTACATGCGCGAGCATATGCCGTCCGATGCGCGCATCCACTACGCCTATCTCGAGGCCGGCGGCATCGCGCCCAACGTGGTGCAGGCCAAGGCCAAGCTGCGCTATGTCGTGCGTGCGACGATGGTCTCCGAGGTCCACGAATTGCTCGCCCGTGTCCGGAAGATCGCCGAGGGCGCGGCGCTGATGACGGAGACCACGGTCACTAGCGAGGTCGTCAGCGCAATGAGCAGCCTGCTGGCGAATACGCCGCTGGAAGATGCCATGCAGCGCAATTTCGACCGGCTCGGCCCGCCGCCCTTCGATGCCGAGGACGTCGCTTTCGCCCGGCGCATGCAGAAGACCGTGACGCCGGCCCATATCGAGAGCGCCTTCCGACGCTCGGGGCTGCCGGTGACGGATTTCCCGCTGTGCAACGCGATCGCGCCCAAGGAGGTGCCGGGGCCGCGGATGATGGGCTCGACCGATGTCGGCGACGTCTCCTGGGCGGTCCCCACGGTCCAGGCGCGCGGCGCGACCTATACGATCGGCACGCCCGGTCATTCCTGGCAATTGACGGCGCATGGCCAGTCGCCTTTGGCGCACAAGGGCATGGTCCATGTCGCGAAGGTCATGGCGGGTGTCGCCGTGGACGTTCTCGCCGAACCGGGATTGCTCGAACAGGCGAAGGCCGATTTCGCGGAGCGCCTGAAACGGACGCCCTACAAGGCGCTGCTGCCGGACGACGCCAAGCCGCCCTTCCACATGTTCTGACGGGGCTTCGATGGCTTGGCCGGTCAGCCGGCCTGGCCAAACAAGCTCGGCGTCTCGGCGGTTTGGCGGGAGAGCTGGCGGAAGGGGTGGGATTCGAACCCACGGTGGGCTTGCACCCACGGCGGTTTTCAAGACCGCTGCCTTAAACCACTCGGCCACCCTTCCGGTGCCCAGTCAATGCCGGGCGGAGAGCCGATTTGCAAGCGGAAGATCGGCCGGGCCAAGGGCCGCTTCCGATCGGCTCCAGCGCCCGCGAAACGGTGGTGATGCCGCTCGATCCGGCGGAATTGTCTCGCGGTTTGCGCGGTCCCGCACCGTGGCTCGATCGCAACGCTGCACAGAAAAAGTGAGCACTGCGATCGCCGCGAAGTTGACATACGCCGCATTTCGAACACTCCTGTGGCCGCCCAACGGCGCAGGGACGGCCTGCTCAGGTGCCGCGTTCTCGCGGATTTTAGCGGTTTAACGATCCCTTAATGGAATTGGCCGAAAACTCGGCTCTGCCGTCTATGCGGCGAGCCGACAGAATGTTTTTGGCGCAGAAAGCGGAATTGGCGGAATGACTCGAGACGCTCGCTTTTCGGCCCGGGAGACCGCTTCCACGATGTCCGGACTGACGCCTGCGTCTTCTTCCATGCCCACCGTCGCCCGGATGGGCTGCGTCATCCTCGCCGGCCTCTTCGCCGCCAACTGCGCCGGCAACCAGGTCGCCGGCCGCCGCTCCAAGGAAATCGGCGCGTTTCCGCAGTCGAAATACGGGGCGGCCAGCCCCCGCGTCGTCGCCGAGGGCGAGGAAGTGCCGAAGGGCGGCGGACGCCAGCTCGTCGGCAAGGCCTATTCCGTCGCCGGCAAGCGCTACACCCCGTTCGAAAAGCCTGTCGGCTATTCGCAGGTCGGCCTGGCCTCCTGGTATGGCGAGGCTTTCCATGGCCGCCGCACCGCTAACGGCGAAGTCTACGACCGCTACAGCGTCTCGGCCGCCCATCCGACGATGCCGCTGCCGGCCTATGCCCGCGTCACCAATCTCCTGAACAACCGTTCGATCATCGTGCGCGTCAATGATCGCGGCCCCTTCCATGGCGGCCGCATGATGGATGTCTCGCAGACGACGGCCGACGCACTCGCCTTCCGCCATCTCGGCACGGCGCGAATCAAGATGGAGTATCTCGGCCAGGCCTCACTCGCCGGGTCCGACGACAAGCTCCTGCTCGCCACCCTGCGCACCGATGGCTCGCCGGCCCCGATCCCGGGCACCAGCGCCCGGACGATGGTTGCGAGCGCAGAGCCGGTCGCGCCCGCGCGCAGTCGCAGCGTCGATATCGACGCGCAGCCGGCGGCCGAGCCGGAACCCGCTCCCGTCGCCACGCCGGTCGTGCAGGCCTATGCGCCGCAGCAGCCGCGGACGATCACTCCTTCGACGCCGGTCGTTGCGACCTTGGCCTCGACCGTCTCGACTCCGGTCGACGCCGCTGCGCCCATGCGCGCCGCGCCGCTGCCGCCGAACCGGCCGTTCGATCTCGATACCATCGCCAACGCCGCCAAGCCCGTTGCGGTTCCCGCGACGCTGCGGACGACCCTGCCGCCGATGCGCGCAAGCCTGTTCGCCGCGCCGGAGAAGGGCATGGGCGATCGCCTGTCAAAGACCCATCCGCTCAACAAGCTCGCGCCGCAGACCCTGCAGCCGCTGGCGCGGAACTGATCTCCAGCTTGACCTGATGGCGGGCGCTCTGCTTCACATCGAGGCATGAGCGCCTTTTGCCGTTTTTCGGGAATTGCGGTGCCGCTGCTGGCGGCGCGTCGGGTGGTTGCGGGCCTCGTTCTGGGCCTTGCGCTTCTCGCGTCCGGCGCCGCCGCTCAGGCCCAAGGCTTCCAGTCGCAGGCGCCCTATGCCGTCCTGCTCGATTCGGAGACCGGGGCGGTGCTCTACGAGAAGGCGGCCGACGAATTGATGGTGCCGGCAAGCATGGCCAAGCTCGCGACGGTGCTCGTCGCCTTCCAGGATATCGCTGCCGGCAAGCTGACGCTCGACAGTGAGATCGGCATTTCCGAGAACGCCTGGCGCAAGGGCGGGGGGCCCTCCGGCGGCTCGGCGATGTTCGCGATCCTCAACAGCCGGATCAAGCTCTCCGATATCC
>NZ_JAELTI010000102.1 GCF_016428755.1 Allobosea sp. ASV33 | reverse complement strand
GGCCAAGGCTGTTGATGATCGATGAGCCCTTCGCCGCGCTCGATGCCGAGGCGCGGGCCCGGCTCGCCGCCTTCCTGCCGGAGCTTTGTACGCAAGGCCGTCCGGCCGTCGTCATCGCCACCGGCTCGGTCGAAGAGGCCTTGCGTCTGGCCGATCGCATCCAGGTCCTGCCGCGGGAGGCGGGGCCGGCCGCCTTCAGTCTCGACAATCTCTTGCCGCGTCCGCGCGAGGAAAGCTCCGTCGGTTTCGTCACCCTGCGCCGTGAATTGCGCCGGGCGCTCGAAAAGGAAAGCCTGCCTGCCGCGCCGGCGGTGGAGGCCGCGGCCTGAAGCGGCTACAAGCCGGGCAACCGCTTAGGAGGATCACGATCATGGACGTCACCGCGCTGCGCGCCTTGCAGGCCCCGCTCAAGGACGAATACCGCACCAATCCCGAGGCGGCGGTCATCACGCTCAAGGCCCATGGCGAGCTCGACGATCAGCATATCGCCTGCAAGGTCGAGACCGGCCGCGCCATCGCGCTCGCCGGCCTGCATCCCGCCACCGGCGGTTCGGGCGCCGAGCTCTGCTCCGGCGACATGCTGCTGGAGGCGCTGGTCGCCTGCGCCGGCGTCACGCTGAAAGCGGTCGCGACCGCGCTCGAGATCGAATTGAAGAAGGGCGTGATCCGCGCCGAGGGCGATCTCGATTTCCGCGGCACGCTCGGCGTCGCCAAGGATGCGGCGGTCGGCTTCAAGGCGATCCGCCTGTTTTTCGACGTCGAGAGCGATGCGCCGCAGGACAAGCTCGACACGCTGCTCAAGCTCGCCGAGCGCTATTGCGTGGTCTTCCAGACGCTGAACGTGAAGCCGGAGCTGTCGGCAACCCTGCAAAGCAACGCCTCCTGACACGGGTCAGGAGGCGTCTTGGACGTGTAAGCGGGGTAGAGGCGAGGAGGAGCTAGAACTCTTCCCAGCCCGTGCTGCCGTTGCGGGCATTGACCGCGCGCTTGACGGGCGCCGGCTTGACCTCGGCGGGCCTGGCTTCCGCCGCGGCCGGGCGCCGCGACTGATGGAAGGCGGCTTCGGCGAGCTGGCGCAGGCGCTCCGGCTCCGAGCCGGTCGAGACCGGCGCGCGTGTCGAGGCGCCCTGGCCCTGGTTGGTGCGGAAGGTCGCGACCAGGTTATTGAGCTGCTCGATCCGGCCGGACAGCGAATTGGCCGAGGCCGCGCTCTGCTCGGAGAGGGCCGCATTCTGCTGGGTCATCTCGTCGAGATGCGCGACGGCCTGGCTCATCTCGTCGATGCCGTTGGCCTGCTCGCCGGACGCCGCCGAGATGTCGGCGATGGTCGATGCCACCTTCTGCGAAGCCGAGAGGATCTGCGTCAGCGCCTCGCCCGCCTTGCGCACCAGCTTCACGCCCTCGCCGACCTCGGCATTGGACGAGGAGATCAAGGTCGAGATGTCCTTGGCGGCTTCGCTCGAGCGCTGCGCCAGCGTGCGCACTTCCGAGGCGACGACGGCAAAACCCTTGCCGGCATCGCCGGCACGGGCCGCTTCGACCGCCGCGTTGAGCGCCAGCAGGTTGGTCTGGAAGGCGATGTCGTCGATCACCCGGATGATGTCGGAGATCTTCTGCGAGGCGGTCTCGATGCGGGCCATGGCGTCGACCGCCTGGCCGGCAATAGTGCCGCCCGATCGGGCCGCACTCGCGGCCTCGTCCGCTGCCGTCGCCGCCGCGCGGGAGGCCTGGGCGGAGGCCTTAACGGACGCGGCCAGCTCCTCGGTCGTCGCGGCGGTCTGTTCCAGCGAGGAGGCCTGTTCCTCGGTGCGCTTCGACAGGTCGTCGGCGCCCATGCTGATCTCGCGCGCGGCCAGCCCGACATCGGCCGAGGTGGTCTGGATCGTCGCGACCGTCGCGGAGAGGCGGTCGACCGTCTCGTTGATCGCATTCTTGAGATCGGCGAAGCGGCCGCGATAGCCGGTGCCGATCTGGCGGGTCAGGTCGCCGCCCGCGATAGACTGGAGGATATCGGCGAATTCGGTCGTCGCACCATCCACAACCGCGTTGATCTCGTTGATGCCGGCCACCAGCCGCTGCATCTGCTCGTCGCTGTCGTCGATCTGGAGGCGGGCCGAGAAATCGCCGGCCGCGGCCGCTGCGACGACTTCACTGACATCGGAGACGACCGCTTCCATCGACTGTGCCCGGGCGAGGCGCGCGGCAGCGGCGGCACGCTCCTGCTCCTCCAGCGCGCGGACCCGAGCCGCGTTCTCCTGGAAGATCTGCAAGGCTCCGGCCATGTCGCCGATTTCGTCGCGCCGGCCCACGCTGGGCACGGTGACGTCCTGCTCGCCCTGGGCCAGGCGCTTCATCGCATCGGTCATGCCGCCGAGCGGGCGCACGATGCCGCTGATCACGAAGGCCAGAGCCAGCGCGCCCATCAGCAGCGCGCCGCCGGCGACGGCCAGCAGCAGGATGGTGGCGGAGCTGGCGGTCGACCGGGCTTCCATGCCCTGGTCGCGGGCCTGCGTCAGCTGCAGCGCGTTCAACTCGCCGAGTTTCACGGTGATCGGATCGATCGCCTTGTAGAGCTCGTCGGTGGCGAACATACGCAGGGCGCTCTCGTCGCGCTCCTTCAGGATGCCGATCAGCTTGGTGACGGCGCCATCTCCGCTCTTCATCAGGCTCGACGCCTGGTCGGCCAGCTGCCTTTCATTGGCATCGCCAATGCTGGGCAGATAGGCCTTCCAGCCCTTGTCGATATTCCCCAACGCGTCCTGGACATTCTTCAATGCGTTCGTCCAGGTGATCTGGTTGCTCTGGGCCTTCCAGGTCGTGTCGACGATATTGACCGCGTACATGTCGCTGACGATGCGCAGTTGCTCCATTGGGACGACGTTGTTCTGGACGACCTCGTCGATCCGCTGCGTGACGGAGCGGAGGGCGAAGAATCCGCAAGCGCCGACGGCGAGTACGCATAGGGTCAGCGCGACGAGCGCACCCGCCAGCTTTGTCTTGATGCTCAGGGCCATGGGAATTTCCGGGAGAGGCGGCAATGAGAGGAGAGGCGGTGAAGATGTGTTCGGGTGCCTATTGTCTAGGCAATCGTCGCGCTCGGCCGGGATGTTTCATGATGGCGACTGTATTCGGTTTTTGATGTCTCCCGACGTTTTCAGAGAATGCTTAAGGCCGCTCTAACGGAATGGGGCGGAACAACGATCGCAAAGGTTGCAAGTCGCCGAAAACGAAAGAGAATTCTCTTCAGGGTTGTGTTTCTCGCCGTGGGACAACCGCGCCAACCCTCCCGTGCGGCTGATATCCCGTCTGGGGTGGAAGGCGCGCGCGACTATTCGGCGGCACGCTTGAGGTCGAGGCCCTTGGCGAAGGGCAGCTTCGGCTCGCTCTTCTCGTCGTCGAAATCGAGCGCGCCGATCCTCTCGGCGCGGCTCGTCACCTTGCCGGCCGATGTCTTGATCTGGCCGACATCGTCCTGCGCTTGCCGGAAATGGTTGTCGAGCTTGTCGACGCGCTCGCCGAGGCGCCTGACATCGTCGAGCAGCTTGCCGACCTCGGTCTGGATGACCTGAGCCTCTTCCCGCATCCGAGCATCGCGCACCAGCGATTGCATGAGCTGAATCGCCAGCGCGAGCAGCGAAGGCGAGACGATCATGATGCGCGCGCGGTGCGCCCTCTGCACGACATCGTCGAAATGCTCGTGCAGATCGGCATAGATCGACTCGGACGGCACGAAGAGCAGCGCGATGTCCTGCGTCTCGCCCGGCAGGAAATAGCGCTCGGCGATATCCTTCACATGCACGCCGACATCGCTGCGCACGCGCTGGCCGGCAGCTTTCCTGGCGTCGTCGCCGCGCGCCTCGCGCAGAAGCGTGAAGCTCTCCAGCGGAAACTTGGCGTCGATCACGAGGCCGCGCCCGTCGCCTGGCAGCGTCACCAGGCAGTCCGGCCGCTTGCCGTTCGAGAGTTGCGGCTGGAAGGCGAAGAAGGCGGGGGGCAGGCCGTCGCGGATGATCGCCTCCATCCGGCCCTGGCCATAGGCGCCGCGCGCCTGCTTGTTGGCGAGCACGTCGCGCAGCGTCACGACTTCGGAAGTGAGGTCGGTCAGGTTCTTCTGAGCGTTGTCGATCACCGCCAGCCGCTCCTGCAGCTTGCCGAGGCTCTCGGTGGTCTGCTGGACGTTCCGCTCCAGCCCTTGCCCGACCTTGTGGCTCAGGCCGTCCATCCGCTCGGCCACGAGCCGCGCGAGATCGCCCTGTCGGGTCGAGAGGATTTCGGCCATGGACTGCATCCGGCCGGCAAGCTCGGCCTGCTGGCGGTTCATCTCCGCGACCTTGTCGTCCATCTCGCGGGCGCGCTCGGTCGCCATCGCCGCCTCGATCGCCCGGCTCCTGCCGCCGCGCCAGCCCGCGATCACCGCCATCAGCAGCAAGGCGAGGCTCAGCGCTCCGAAGCAGATGATGGCCTCGGCCCAGGTCACCGGGCGTTCCAGCAAGGTGAAGGCGATCTCGTTCATGAGCCAAGCCTAGCCGATTCGGCCGGTCCTGGCGAACGAAAGCGGAACAGTTTGACCGCTCTCTCACAAATGCTTATGTCCCCGGTTCAACAGCCCTTTTCTCTTGGAATCCCATGTCCGTTCGCCCGCTCGTCATCCTGCCCGACGCCCAGCTTCGTCTCGTCTCGAAGCCGGTCGAGGCCGTCACGTCCGAGATCAAGACCCTGGTCGCGGACATGTTCGAGACGATGTACGACGCGCCCGGCATCGGGCTTGCGGCGATCCAGATCGGCGTGCCGCTGCGCGTCGTGACGATCGACCTGTCGAAGCCGGAAGCGAAGGAGGGCGAGGAGCCCGAACCCCGGAAGCCGCAGGTCTTCATCAATCCGGAGGTCACCTGGTCCTCGGACGAGTTCAGCGCCTATGAGGAGGGCTGCCTCTCGATTCCCGAATATTACGAGGAGGTCGAGCGCCCAGCCGAGGTCAAGGTCCGCTACATGGATCTCGACGGCAAGACGCATGAGATCGCGGCCGACGGCTTGCTCGCCACTTGCCTGCAGCACGAGATCGACCATCTCGACGGCGTGCTTTTCATAGATCATCTCTCGCGGCTGAAGCGCGAGCGCGTCACCAAGAAATTCGCCAAGGCGGCCAAGCGCTCGGCGGCCTGAGGTTTTCCAATCCGCGCCCCGTCATCCCGGACGGAGCGAAGCGCAGATTTGGGATTCATGCCGGGGCGCCGGTAGGAGAGGTTCCGGAATGGATTCCGGTAATTCCTGCGGTCGCCCGGGATGACTGCTATTACGGAGACAGAGTGAGCGTATGAGTTTGCGCGTCATCTTCATGGGCACGCCGGATTTCGCCGTGCCGGTGCTGACCGAGATCGTCGGCCAGGGGCATGAGGTCGTCTCCTGCTACACCCGCGCCCCGGCGCAGGCCGGTCGCGGCCTCGAACTGAAGCCCTCGCCGGTGCATCGCGCGGCCGAACGCTTCGGTATCCCTGTCTTCACGCCCGCAACGCTCAAGACGCCGGAACAGGCCGAGATCATCGCCTCGCATCAGGCCGATGTCGCCGTCGTCGTCGCCTATGGCATGATCCTGCCGCAGGCGATCCTAGACCTACCCGAGCTTGGCTGCCTGAACCTCCATGCCTCGCTGCTGCCGCGCTGGCGCGGCGCTGCCCCGATCCAGCGCGCGATCATGGCCGGCGATGCCGAGAGCGGCGTCTGCGTGATGAAGATGGAGGCCGGCCTCGATACCGGCCCCGTCGCCATGGTCGAGAGCCTCGCCATCGGCCCGGATATGACGGCCGGCGAATTGCACGACCGGCTGAGCCCCCTCGGCGCCGACCTGATGGTGCGCGCGCTGGCGGCGCTCGGCCGCGGCGGCTTGCAATTCACGCCGCAGCCGGACGAGGGCGTGACCTATGCCAGCAAGATCACCAATGCCGAGGCCAAGCTGAGCTGGGCGCTGCCGGCGCAGCAGGTCCATGACCTCGTCCGCGGCCTCTCGCCCTTCCCGGGCGCCTTCGCCGAGATCGATCTCGGCAAGGGGCCGGAGCGGCTCAAGATCCTGCGCACGGCGCGTGCCGGCGGCGCGGCCGAGCCCGGCACGCTGCTCGACGACGAGGGCACCGTCGCCTGCGCGGTCGGGGCGGTGAAGCTGCTGCAGGTCCAGCGCGCCGGCAAGGCGCCGATGAGCGGGGCCGAGTTCCTGCGCGGCGCCCGGCTCGGAGCCGGCGGCAAGCTCTGATGCCGCGCTACAAGCTCGTCATCGAATATGACGGCACGCCGTTCTCGGGTTGGCAGCGCCAGCTCAACGGCCCGTCCGTGCAGCAGAGCGTCGAGGAGGCGGTCGAGGCCTTCTGCGGCCATCCCGTCCGGCTGCATTGCGCCGGCCGGACCGATGCCGGCGTCCATGCCACCC
Organism: Allobosea sp. ASV33; assembly: GCF_016428755.1. Taxonomy (GTDB): domain Bacteria; phylum Pseudomonadota; class Alphaproteobacteria; order Rhizobiales; family Beijerinckiaceae; genus Allobosea. Next base: position 12,568 of record NZ_JAELTI010000102.1, on the reverse strand, counting down.
ATCAGGTTGCCCATGTCGATATCGACAGGGAATGGCGCACCGATGTCGTGCGCGACGCGACCAATGCGCGCCTCAAGCGGATTCCGGTCGCCGTTCTCAGCGCCGAATTGGTGCCGGGTGATTTCGACGCCCGCATCTCGGCGCGCCGCCGCTATTACGTCTACCGCATCCTCGATCGCCGGGCCCAGCCTGCACTGGAGCGCGAGCGGGTCTGGCATGTGCCGGTCAAGCTCGATCACGAGGCGATGGACCGCGCCGCCAAGGCGCTGCTCGGCCAGCACGACTTCACCACCTTCCGCGCCGCCGAATGCCAGGCGAACAGCCCGATCCGCACGCTCGATCGTTGCGATGTCCGCCGCGAGGGCTCCGAGATCGTTGTCTATGTCCACGCCCGTTCCTTCCTGCACCATCAGGTCCGCTCGATCGTCGGCTGCCTGAAGATGGTGGGGCTGGGGCGCTGGCCGGAGAACAAGGTCGGCAAGGTCCTGGCCGCGCGCGACCGCTCGCAATGCGCGGCTCTGGCGCCGTCCTGCGGGCTCTATCTTGCCGGGGTCGACTATGTGGAGCCGGCGGCCTGAGGCCGAAAGACCTCAGAACAGGCCGAACAACCGGGTGACGCCGTAGTCGAGCACGAGGCTGGCCGCGACCAGCGGCAGGGCGATGCCGCGAAGCTCCGGTCCAAACACCGCGCGCGCCACGCAATAGCGCAGGCGGAGCACGATCGCCGCGAAGAACAACGACTGCACGACGGCGAGCGTCGGCGGGGCCCAGCCGATCGCGAATACCGCGGCCGGAACCGCCATCAGGCTGGCCGAGACGATGCCGGCCCAGTTCCAGGCGATGACGAAGCTGGTGAAGCGCGGCGTCTGCACGAGGGCAGGGCGCAAGGCGATCAGCAGGGCCGGCACGGCGAGAATCGTCAGAGCCAGCGCCGCGATCACCGACAGGACGAGCGCCGGCGCGGTGAACAATCCGGCGCTGTTCGGCAGGCCAGCCGTCAATCGCACCGCCGCGAGAATGGCGATCGTCGCCGGCAGCATCAGCGCGAAGGCGAGGAAGGAGCGCCAGAACCCGTCCCGCGTGAGGTCGAGCTCGGGCAAGGCCTCGGCCCCGCGGGTCATCAGGTGCCAGGAGCCGCGCAGCGAACGCGCGACGTCATCGGCTGCCAGCCTCATCACGGTCTCCATCATCTGCGATCTTAGACTTTCGTCTAACCGCGATAATTGGACCGTGGTTCGCGCGCGTCAAGCCTGATGCTGCGCTGCAAAATAGCTGGCGAGTAAACGATGCGTGATCCGCTCGAGCGACAGGAGGTCGGCGACCGCGACGCATTCGTCGATCTGGTGCATGGTCTTGCCGACCACGCCGTATTCGACGACGGGGCAATAGTTCTTGATGAAGCGCGCGTCGGAGGTGCCGCCCGTAGTCGAGAGCGCCGGGCGCTTGCCGGTCTCGGCCTCGACCGCCTCAGTGACGAGCGCGACGAAGGGGCCGGGTTCGGTGAGGAAGGCGACGGCATTGGTCGGCTGGACCTCGAGCGTGTAGCGCACCTGGTTGCCGGCCGCCTCGCGCAGGCGCCGCTCCAGCTCGGCGGCAAGCGTCTCCGGCGTCCAGGTGTCATTGAAGCGGATATTGAAGGCCGCTTTCGCCTGCGCCGGGATGACGTTCGTCGCGGGGTTGCCGACATCGAGCGTCGTCACCTCGAGATTGCTCGGGTCGAAATGCCCGGTGCCGCCGTCCAGCGGCGTGGCGTCGAGAGCCGCCAGCAGGCACACCATGCCGCGGATCGGGTTGTCGGCGAGATGCGGATAGCCGACATGGCCCTGCGTGCCCTGCACCGTGAGCTTGCCGGTCAGCGACCCGCGCCGGCCGATCTTGATCATGTCGCTCATCGTCGCCGGGTTGGTCGGCTCGCCGAGAAGGCAATGGTCGAAGCGCTCGCCGCGCTCGTGCGCCCAGGCGAGCAGTTTGACCGTGCCGTTGACCGAAGGGCCTTCCTCGTCGCCCGTGACCAGGAAGGCGATCGACCCGGGCGCATCGGGGTTGTCGCGGCGATAGCGGATCGCGGCCGCGACCATGGCGGCGAGCCCGCCCTTCATGTCGCAGGCACCGCGCCCGTAGAGCGTGCCGTTCTCGATCGTCCCGCCGAACGGCTCGCGCGTCCAGGCGGCCGCGTCGCCGACAGGCACGACATCGGTATGGCCGGCGATCACGAAAACGGGAGCGGTGTCGCCGATGCGCGCGTAGAGATTCTCGACATCGGGCGTGTCCGGCTCGCTGAAGACCGGCCGCTCGACGGTGTAGCCCTCCGCCGACAGCACGGCGTCGAGCAGCGCGAGCGCGCCGCCTTCCTCGGGCGTGACGGAAGGACAGCGGACCAGCGCCTGCGTCAGGGCCACCGGGTCGGTCGGGTCGAAGGGCAGGGCAGGGGCGGAGGAGGTCGATGCGGCGCTCATTCCGCCGCTTTAGCACCCACCGGCGTTGTCGCAACCCCATCCTCTGTCGAGGCAGCCGGCATCAGGCCGAGATCGATGAAGGCGACGACCCAGGCCATGGTCGAGATCGCCTCCAGGGAAGGGCGCCAGCCGATCGAAAGCAGCGGGCGCAACTGCTCCGGCAGCACGATCGCGCAGATCAGCAGGATGCCGAAGATCGGCGTGCTGCCGCGGTCGGTCGCGCGCTTCGCCGCCAGAGCGGCCCAGGGGAACAGGGCGAAGGCTTTGACGAAGGCGATGATCATGGCCGCGTCCCGGTGCCCGGCGAGAAGAGGTGCGGTGCGTTGGATGGCGAGCAGCGCCAGCGCGATCGCGATGCTGCCGAGCCAGAACGGTCGCAGCCCGATACGGCCATCGAAATCGCTGAAAAGGCGGACCAGGGACATGCGGCGAACTCCGATGGGCCGTTGTCGCATGGTCAGCTTCGGAGTTGAAGCGCATGGTGAATAAAAGGTTAATGAGGCGCCTAAGACTTTATCTCGGCTCAGAAAGGGCTTGAACGGGGCGGAGCTGGCCGCTAGCTCCGGAACGCGCGTCGCTTTTCGGCACGCGGCCTGCCGTTCCCCATTTTGTGAAGTGCAGTCGAAGGGCGCGTCCGCGCGGCCCAGTGAGGTTTCGAGCATGACTATCCGCTTCCATCGCGGCGACCTGCCGGACGGCTACGACGCCGGATCGAGCGTCGCGATCGACACCGAGACGCTCGGCCTCAATCCGCATCGCGACCGGCTCTGCGTCGTCCAGCTCTCGCGCGGCGACGGCACGGCGGATGTCGTGCAGATCCCGAAGGGTGGCGAGCGGCCGAAGAACCTGATCCGCCTGCTGGAGGACCCGGCGGTGCTGAAGCTCTTCCACTTCGCCCGCTTCGACGTCGCCGTGCTCAAGCATGCCTTTGGCGTGGTCACCGCGCCGGTCTATTGCACCAAGATCGCCTCGAAGCTGACCCGCACCTATACCGACCGGCACGGCCTCAAGGATCTCGTGCGCGAACTGCTCGGCGTCGAATTGTCGAAGCAGCAGCAATCCTCCGACTGGGGCGCGGATACGTTGAGCGAGGCACAATTGGCCTATGCCGCGTCCGATGTCCTGCATCTCCATGCGCTGCACGAGAAGCTGGAGACGATGCTGGCCCGCGAAGGGCGCTTGCATCTTGCCCAGGCCTGTTTCCAGTTCCTGCCCTATCGGGCCGAGCTCGATCTCGCCGGCTGGGACGAGACGGACATCTTCGCGCACACTTGACAATTTCTAAGGCTTCTTGCGTCAGTCTGCGCGCAGGCCGGGCGTGCGGAAAGGCGCTCGGTCCCGCTGGACGAGCCGCGCGGGGGCGCGATGTGGCCAGTCTTGTGACACGAAAATGCCGTGAGCGGCTGCCATTGCGCGGGGCATGACTTTGGCAATGACCTTCAACGACCCGGCGGCGGGGCTCTCCGCGCAGGCGCTGCGCCGGCGTGCGGCCTTCGGCGCGGCGCGGCGCCATACCCGGCTCGTGCATATCCTGCGCGGGGTGATTCCCGTCATGGCCGTCGTGCTCGTGCTGGCCCTGGTGGTGATTCCCTTCCTCGCGCCGCTGGGCGGCAAGCTGGCCAATGTCTCGGTCGGTTCGGTCGGCATCACCGGCGGCAAGGTCCGGATGGAGACGCCGAAGCTCGCAGGCTATCGCAAGGACAACCGGCCCTATCAGGTCACGGCGATCAACGCCTACCAGGAGATCAAGAACCCGACTCAGATCGAGCTGCAGACCTTGACGGCGCGGATCCAGATGGAGCGCGAGGGCTGGGTGACGGTCAATGCGAAGACGGGTTTGTTCGACACGCAGAAGGAGAAGCTCCGCCTCGTCGACGACGTCAAGATCCGCACCGAGAGCGGCCATGACATGCAGATGCGGGTCGCCGATGTCGACTTCAAATCCGGCACGGTGGTCTCCAAGGAGCCGGTCAAGGTGAGCCTCGGTGAAACGACGGTGGACGCCGACACTCTTGACGTGAAGAACAATGGCGAGTTGATCGTCTTCGAGGGGCGGGTGCGCGCCTTCATTCGCAACGCGCCGGCCGGCACGATCGCCGGCCCCGAGCGCGAGGGCAGCAAGCCGATGCCGGAACTGCTGAACGCGAATCGGGTTGCGCCTGCAGAAGCCGCGCCGGCAGGCGACGCCGGGAATGGGAAGAGACAGTGATATGACCGGGATTGGCCAGATGCTCCGTTTCGCGCATGCCCGCGACGCCGCGCTGCTTCTCGCTGCGGCCTTTGCCCTGTTCGGCGCGCCGCAGGAGGCCTTCGCTCAGGCGCAGGGCAAGCCTGCGCGCGGCGGCAATGCATCCTCGCCGCTCGGCGGCCTTGGTGGCGACAGCAAGGAGCCGATCAAGATCGATGCCGACAAGCTCGACGTGCTCGACAAGGAGAACAAGGCGATCTTCTCCGGCAACGTCGTAGCCGTGCAGGGCGAGACGACGGTCCGCTGCACGGTGATGACCGTGCTCTACGAAGGCCGTGGCGGCCCCGGTGGCCGCGGGGCGACTCCGGCTCCGGCGGCATCTCCGGCCCCTGCGGCTGCAGGCGCAGCTGGTGCGCCGGGCAATGACAGCTCGATCAAGCGCATCCTGTGCAAGGGGCCGGTCACCGTGGTCTCGAAGACGCAGGCGGCGAGCTCGGACAATGCCGAGTTCGACCGGGCGAACAATCTCGTCATCATGACCGGCAATGTCGCCCTCAATGACGGGCCGAATATCACCCGCGGCGAGAAGCTGACCTACAACACGACCACCGGTGTCGCGAATGTCGAGACGGGGAAGGGCGGGCGCGTGCAGGGCCTTTTCGTCCCGAATTCGGCCGATGCCAACAAGAAGGATGCGGGCACGCCGGGCGCCAAGCCGGCCCAGCCTGCGCCGAAGCCCACCAATTGATCGTGCTGCAGTGACCGTTTCCGAAGCGCCTCGTCCCACGGCCGCGCCGGCGCGACCGGCTCCGCGCCCGCAACCGCCGGGCGTTTTCGGCCGGCTGCGCGGGCTTTTCGGCAATCGCGACAAGCAGGAGGCCCGTCAGGCGCCGTCCAGGGGCGCCGCCCTCGGGGGGCCGGGCGTCCTCGCGGTCGCCGGTCTGCGCAAGAGCTATGGCGGGCGCGCCGTCGTCTCGGATGCCAGCCTCTCGCTGCGCCAGGGCGAGGCGGTCGGCCTGCTCGGCCCCAACGGCGCCGGCAAGACCACCATCTTCTACATGATCACCGGCCTCGTCGCCGCCGATGCCGGCATCATTTCGCTCGAAGGCAACGACATCACCGCCTTGCCGATGTACCAGCGCGCGCGCCTCGGGATCGGCTACTTGCCGCAGGAAGCTTCGATCTTCCGGGGCCTCTCGGTCGAGGACAATATCCGCTCGGTGCTGGAGGTGGTCGAGCCCGATCGCAAGGCGCGCGAGCGCCAGCTCGACCAGTTGCTCGAGGAATTCACCATCTCCCGCCTGCGCAAGGCCCCATCGATCGCGCTCTCGGGCGGCGAGCGTCGGCGCTGCGAGATTGCGCGCGCGCTGGCGGGCAAGCCCTCCTTCGTCCTGCTCGACGAGCCCTTCGCCGGTATCGACCCGATCGCCGTCGGCGACATCCAGGCGCTGGTGCGGCAATTGACCGATCGCGGCATCGGCGTGCTGATCACGGACCACAATGTCCGTGAGACGCTGGGCCTCGTCGATCGCGCTTATATCATCCATTCCGGGCGGGTTCTGACCGAGGGCTCGCCGGCCGAGATTATCGCCAATCCGGATGTCCGGCGCGTCTATCTGGGCGAGGATTTCCGCCTCTAGGCAGCGGGCACGCTCTTGCTGCGACGCAGCATTTTTCTGCGCGCAGGCATGGCTGAGCCTTTGACGCGGCGATGAGCCGGCGCTAGTGTCCTTTTCGCAAGCAAGAAGCGTGCCGTTGGCGCGCGAGCGAGAAGGGCCTTTCGCGCATGGCGATGATGCCGCGCATGGAGCTGCGCCAGGGACAGTCCCTGGTGATGACGCCGCAGCTGCTGCAGGCGATCAAGCTCCTGCAGCTCTCCCATCTCGAACTCCAGAATTTCGTAGAGGGCGAGCTCGAGCGCAATCCGCTGCTGGAGCGCGACGAGGCGACCGATGGGCCGGCGCGCCTGGACGACGGCGACAGCCCTCATGAGGCCGATGCCGAGAGCTTCGCCAAGGCCGAGAGCCTGCACACCCAGGAGGGCATGGAAGGCCGGCTCGGCACCGGCCTGGACAATGTCTTCCAGAACGAGCAGCCGACCGCGGCCCGCAGCGAGGCGGCCGGCGCCGACAGCCTGCCCATCGTCGGCGGCGCCTATGGCACGACGGGAGGCTCCTTCGACGGCGATCCCGAGGGCTTCGAGAGCGGCCTGACGGCCGAGGCCTCGTTGCACGAGCATCTGATCGCCCAGCTCGATCTCGCCGTCGTCGCGCCGGCAGAGCGCATCATCGGCCGCCACATCATCGATGCCGTCGACGATAGCGGCTATCTCGGCGAGCCTCTCGCGGAGATTGCCGAGCGCCTCGGTATCGCCATCGAGAAGGTCGAGGCCGTTCTGCGCGTCGTCCAGACCTTCGATCCTTCCGGCGTTGCGGCGCGGGACGTCGCCGAATGCCTGGCGATCCAGCTCCGTGACCGCAATCGTTTCGATCCGGCGATGCAGGCGCTGGTCGCGAACCTGCCTCTCGTCGCCAAGCGCGATTTCGCCGCGCTGAAGCGCATCTGCGGCGTCGACGACGAGGATATCGCCGACATGGTCGGAGAGATCCGCCGTCTCGACCCCAAGCCCGGCCGCGCCTTCGGCGGCTCGGCGGCCGAGACCGTGGTGCCGGACGTCTTCATTCGCGCGGCGCCCGACGGCTCCTGGCTGATCGACCTCAACCCCGACACGCTGCCGCGCCTGCTGGTCAACCAGACCTATCACGCGCGCGTCTCCAGGGCGGCCCGCAGCGACGTGGACAAGGCCTTCATCGCCGAATGCCTGCAGACGGCGAACTGGCTGACCCGCTCGCTGGAGCAGCGCGCCCGGACGATCCTGAAGGTCGCGAGCGAGATCGTGCGCCAGCAGGACGGGTTCTTCGCCCATGGCGTCGAGCATCTGCGCCCGCTCAACCTCAAGACCGTGGCGGATGCGATCGGCATGCACGAATCGACGGTCTCGCGCGTGACCTCGAACAAGTACCTGACCTGCTCGCGCGGGGTCTTCGAGATGAAGTATTTCTTCTCGGCCGCCATCGCCGCGACAGGCTATGGCGAGGCGCATTCGGCGGAAGCTGTGCGCTTCCGGATCAAGCAGATGATCGACGAGGAGAGGCCGTCCGCGGTTCTCTCGGACGATGCCATCGTCACCCGGCTGAAGGATGGCGGCATCGACATCGCCCGGCGCACCGTGGCGAAATACCGCGAATCCCTGAGAATCCCGTCCTCCATGGAGCGGCGGCGCGAGAAAGTCGCCATGGCGGCTGCCGAGCGCTGAGCGAATTTGTTCCAAAGCGTCCGCGCATGCGAGCCATGACTGCGCCGGCTCATTGACAACCCCGACTCCCGGTTCTTAGCTCCTAGGGATGGCCGAACACGGTCATGGCTAAAACCAAGGGGAAGCACTCCATGAGCTTGCGAATCTCCGGCAAGAATCTCGATGTCGGCGAGGCCCTCCGCGGCCAGGCCGAGGAGCGGGTCGCTGCGGCGGTCAGCAAATATTACGAGGGTGGCTATCAGGGCCACGTCACGGTCGACAAGGACGGCTCCGCCTTCCGGACCGACGGCGTCCTGCACCTCTCCTCCGGGATTACGCTGGAAGCCTCCGCCACCGCCCACGATCCCTATGCCAGCCTCGACAAGATGGCTGAGCGCATCGAAAAGCGGCTGCGACGCTACAAGCGCCGGCTTAAGGACCGTTCCAGCGCCAATGGCCGCGATGTGGGAATCGAAATCCCCAGCTATGTGATCGCCGCTCCCGACGATGATATCGAGGATTTCGATGTGGTTGCTGCCGGGGATAACCCGGTGATCGTCGCGGAATCGACGAAATCCCTGCATGTCCGGACGGTGGGCGATGCGGTGGCTGAGCTCGACCTGACGGGCGCGCCCGTCGTTGTCTTCCGGCACGCTGGCAATGGCCGCATGAACATCGTATATCGCCGCGGCGACGGCAATATCGGTTGGATCGACCCACCGGCATCGCTGTCCTGAGGCCGGCGGGCGATCCGCTCCGGCCGTCGAACCTGACCCGTGCCGACGGCTTTTCGGCCGGCACGGGACATGCATGGACGGGCGAATGACGCTGACCGATCTCCTGAGCCCCGCCGCGGTGATCTCGCCGCTGCGCGCCAACGGCAAGAAGCAGGCTCTGCAGGAGCTTGCCCAGCATGCCGCCACCCTGACCGGCCTGCCGGACCGCGAGCTGTTCGAAGCCCTGCTCCAGCGCGAGCGCCTGGGATCCACCGGCATCGGTGAGGGCATCGCGATCCCCCATGGCCGGATGCCCGGCATCGACCGCCTCGTCGGGCTCTTCGCCCGCACCGAGAAGCCGATCGATTTCGACGCGCTCGACGGGCAGCCGGTCGACATCATCTTCGTGCTGATCGCGCCCGAGGGCGCCGGCGCCGATCATCTCAAGGCGCTCGCCCGCGTCGCACGCGTGCTGCGCAACCAGTCCGTTCTGGAACAGGTCCGCAAGGTGCGCGATCCCGCCGCGATCTACGCGATCCTTGCCGAATCGGCCGCGCAGGCGGCCTAGACTTAAACGCACTAAAGACTGCTTGGACGACGCCGGCCGACGGGCTATGACGCCGGCTGGATCGGCGCCGCGTCTTTCCATGTCCTGATCGCGGCGCAGCTTGTTTCGGAGCCGCTGGCCATGGCCTATACGCATGTCGATCTCTTCCCGCTCGGCGAGGATACGACGCCCTATCGCAAGCTCGGCAGCGAGGGCGTCAGCGTCGAGAAGATCGGCGATCGCGAGGTCCTGAGCGTCTCGCGCGAGGCGATCCGCCAGCTCTCCGAGCAGGCCTTCATCGACATCAATCATCTGCTGCGGCCCGGCCATCTCGCCCAGCTCGGCAAGATCCTGGATGATCCCGAGGCGACCTCGAACGACAAGTTCGTCGCCTACGACCTGCTGAAGAACGCCAATATCGCGGCCGGCGGCGTGCTGCCGATGTGCCAGGACACCGGCACGGCCATCATCATGGGCAAGAAGGGCCGCAAGGTCTGGACCGATGGCGAGGACGAGGCCGCGCTGGGCGAGGGCGTTGCGGACGCCTATTTCAAGCGCAACCTGCGTTATTCGCAGCTCGCGCCGCTTTCGATGTTCGAGGAGAAGAACACCGCCACCAACCTGCCGGCGCAGATCGACATCTATGCCGAGGGTGAGGACGCCTACAAATTCCTTTTCGTCTGTAAGGGCGGCGGCTCGGCCAACAAGACCTTCCTCTACCAGGCGACGCCTTCGCTCCTGACCAAGGACCGCATGATGGCGTTCCTGAAGGAGAAGATCCTGACACTCGGCACCGCCGCCTGCCCGCCCTATCACCTCGCCATCGTCATCGGCGGCACCTCGGCCGAGCAGAACCTCAAGACCGTCAAGCTCGCCTCGACCAAATATCTCGACGCGCTGCCGACCCAGGGCTCGCCCTCGGGCCATGCCTTCCGCGACATCGAGATGGAGGAAGAGGTCCACAAGATGACGCAGGCGCTCGGCGTCGGCGCGCAGTTCGGCGGCAAGTATTTCTGCCACGACGTGCGCGTCATCCGCCTGCCGCGCCACGGCGCCTCGCTGCCGATCGGGCTCGGTGTCTCCTGCTCGGCCGACCGTCAGGCCAAGGGCAAGATCACCAAAGACGGCATCTTCCTGGAGGCGCTGGAGACCGACCCGTCCAAGTACCTGCCGGATGTCGACGAAGCGAAGCTCGGCGGCGATGTCGTCAGGATCGACCTCAACCAGCCGATGAGCGAGATTCTCGCCACGCTGTCGCAGCATCCGGTCAAGACGCGCCTGTCGCTGACCGGCACGATCGTCGTCGCCCGCGACCTCGCCCATGCCAAGATCCGCGAGCGGCTGGAACGCGGCGAGGGCATGCCCGACTATTTCAAGAACCACCCGGTCTACTATGCCGGCCCGGCCAAGACGCCGGAGGGCTTCGCCTCCGGTTCCTTCGGCCCGACCACGGCCGGCCGCATGGATTCCTTCGTCGACCAGTTCCAGTCCTTCGGCGGCTCGATGGTGATGCTGGCCAAGGGCAACCGCTCGGCAGCCGTGCGCGAGGCCTGCAAGGCCCATGGCGGCTTCTATCTCGGCTCGATCGGCGGCCCGGCGGCGCGGCTGGCGCAGGATTGCATCCGCAAGGTCGAGGTGCTCGAATATCCCGAGCTCGGCATGGAAGCGGTCTGGCGGATCGAGGTCGAGGATTTCCCGGCCTTCATCGTCATCGACGACAAGGGCAACGACTTCTTCAAGGAGTTGAACCTCGGATGAGGTTCGCACTGACCTTGGGGCTGCTCCTGCTGGCCGGCCCGGCGCTGGCCCAGCAGCCGCGCCCGGCGACCTGCTCGCGGGATCTCTTCCAGAACGAGGCCGGTTTCCGCCTGCAGCAGACGCGCCTTGCGGCAGTCGCTACGGCCGACCAGGCGACCCAGTGCCGGACCTTTCGCGAGCATGTCGCCTATCTCCAGAAGGCCCGCTCGGTTTTCGCCGCCTGCCAGGGCGGGGCAGAGCGCGAGCGCAATGTCGGGGAGATGGATTCCGAGCTGGTGAACTACCGCGCCCTGATCGCCAATCGTTGCGGCGGGCGGTGAGAACCATCTGATACGTCCGAAAGGCCTGCCATGACCGACCAGCAGCCGCCGCTCCAGATCGCCATCGTGCCGGTGACGCCGTTCCAGCAGAACTGCGCGATCGTCTGGGAGCCCAAGTCCAAGGAGGCCGCGATCGTCGATCCCGGCGGCGACGTGCCGAAACTGCAGGCCGCCATCAAAGAGCTGGGCGTCACCCCGGTCGCGATCTGGCTGACCCATGGCCATCTCGACCATGCGGGTGGCGCGACCGAACTGGCTGAGGCGCTGTCGATCCCGATCATCGGGCCGCATGAGGGCGACAAGCCCTTGCTGGACGCCTTGCCGGAGCAGGGCCTGCGCTTCGATATCCCCGGCATGAAGGCCGTCGTGCCGACGCAGTGGCTGAACGAGGGCGACACGGTCTCGCTGGGCGACCTGACCTTCGCGGTCGCGCATGTGCCCGGCCATTCGCCGGGCCATGTCACCTTTTTCCAGAAGGACCTGCGCTTCCTGCTGGCGGGCGACACCGTCTTCGCCGGCTCCGTCGGTCGCACCGACTTTCCCTATGGCGACCACGAGGCGCTGATCTCGGGGATCAAGACCAAGCTCCTGCCGCTCGGCGACGACGTCCAGTTCCTGCCCGGCCACGGCCCGGCGAGCACGCTCGGCGAAGAACGGCAGAACAATCCGTTCCTGCAAGGTTGAAAAAAACGGGACGTCATGCTCACCCTTGTGGCGAGCATCCACGTCTCGAACGCCGCCTTGCATCACCGAAGACGTAATGGCCGGGGTCAATCCGGCCAAAGCTGACGCTGAAACGAAAAGACCCGCAGCGGATGTCCGCTACGGGCCTCGGAATGAACCAACGGCCATGTCCTGAACGGGTGCGCGTACATCCGGCGTCAAACGTTCGGCCCATGGCCGTCTTCAACGGCGCTGGAGAGCTGTGGAACGCTCTCGACATCGTCGTGAACCTGAAATGGGAACGCTGGCCTCGGTTTACAAGGGCTCGCCTGAAAAGGATCGACGCCACTCGTACAAGGCATCCGGCTCGTCTTCCTCGTTGCGCTCGCCGTCGTTGAGGTCGACGAGGCGGAAGCCATGGCGCTCGTAGAAGGCGCGGGCTGCCGTGTTCCGCTGGAACGTGAACAGGTGGAGCCGCTCGGGGCTAAGCTCCCTGGCCTTTGCCAGCAGCAGCGAGCCGATACCGCGCCTGAACGCGCCCGGCAGCAGATAGAGCTGGTCGAGATCCTCGCCGTCGAGGCAGAGGAAGCCGAGGATGCGCCCGGCCTCCCGCGCGACCCAGGTC
>NZ_JAELTI010000101.1 GCF_016428755.1 Allobosea sp. ASV33 | reverse complement strand
GGCGAAGAGATAGCGGTCGCCGGCGATGCGGTGGCTGCCATGCAGGGAGATGCCGACGCCGCCACCCATGACGATGCCGTCGATCAGCGCGACATAGGGCTTGGGATAGGTCTTGATGCGGTGATTGAGGATGTATTCCTCGCCCCAGAAGGCAAGCATCTCGTCGTGGCGGCCGGCCTTGCCGCAATCATGCAGCCAGCGGATGTCGCCGCCCGCCGAAAAGGCCTTCTCGCTTGTGCTGACGACGACGACGCGCGTGACCTGCGGGTCGTTCTCCCAGGCGTCCAGTGCACGGGCAAGCTCGCGGACCATGCCGAGGCTCAACGCGTTGAGCGCCTTCGGCCGGTTGAGCACCACGACGCCGGCAGCGCCGCGAATCTCGCAGATGATCTCGCGATCCTGAGTCATGGTCCAGTCCGGCCTCCGTGGGCAGCGGTTCTGGAAGGCGAGGCATGGCTTGTCAACGCGGGGGGCGTGTGGGTGTGGAGATCGGCTTGGGTTGTTATCTGCCGTTTCGATCCATCGAAGGTTCATCAGGAACGCCGGGTTCAAACGAGATGGACACGCGCTTGGCACGGATTACACCGTCGAGGCCGAAGCAGGGCTCAAGCTCGATCTCAATATCTTCAGGCGACTGCGGCAGCGCATAATAGCTAGATCGGCCGCGATCTGTCGCACGCTGCAATTTCAGGCCGAAGATAACGTTCTGGTGGCTGAAGCCGTCCAGTTGCAGGTCCATGATCTCTTCTAGAGCGAAGGTTACGACAGCGTCTTTATCAAGAACGATGTAGCCATTCTCATCCACGTGCTCTGTTCCCACCCAGCCGTGAACCCGAAGAAAGCTCTTCCCGGACCGACGCAGGTCGAGGCCAATGATCTCTGCATCATGGAAACTCGGGACCCGCCCGAACCAACGGAGCAGATCTGGTCCGCCGGGAACTTCATCGTAGATGTGCGGGATTTGGTCGCCGATCATTCCGGCATGAAAGGGCCATTGCGCTATATCTGCAAGGGGCCGAAAGCGCCCCCGCAGCAACGCCCACGCAATTGCGACCATGCGCCCTGTTTTGGAATCGTTCCGATGTGATAAAGAAGCCTTCGGCCGGTTTCGCCCGCATGACGAAAGCCGCGCCTGTGCAGTTCACCGCTTGAGGCAGTTGCCATGGAATCCCCGGTCGTGCGGCCTTTCCCGACCCCGAAATCCCGCCATGACGAGGCGCCGTCTCTCGGCCTGACGCGCCGCATGCGCCGCAACCGCAAGGCGGATTGGTCGCGCCGGCTGGTGCGGGAATCGCGGCTTACGACCGACGACCTGATCTGGCCGATCTTCCTGATGGATTCGCACGAGGCCAGTTCGCCGGTCGAATGGATGCCCGGCGTCGACCGGCTCAATATCGACGAGGCCGTGCGCCGGGCGGCGGAAGCCGCCGCGCTCGGCATCCCCGCGATCGCGCCCTTCCCCTATGTGGACAAGGCCCTGCGCGATCCGACCGGTTCCGAGGCGCTCAACACTGGCAACCTGATGTGCCGCGCCGTGCGCGCGATCAAGCGCGAGGTGCCGGGGATCGGCATCATCTGCGACGCGGCGCTCGACCCCTACACCTCGCATGGCCATGACGGCGTGATGGAGGGCGAGCGCGTCCTCAACGACGCGAGCGTCCAGATTCTCGTCGGGCAGGCGCTGGCGCTTGCCGATGCCGGGGCCGACGTGATCGCCCCCTCCGACATGATGGACGGGCGCGTCGGCGCGATCCGGGCGGCGCTCGACCGCGATGGCCATGAAGACGTGCAGATCATGGCCTATGCGGCGAAATACGCCTCGGCCTTCTACGGCCCGTTCCGCGACGCGATCGGCACCAATGCCACGCTCGTCGGCGACAAGCGCACCTATCAGATGGATCCGGCCAATTCCGACGAGGCGATCGCGGAAGTGATGCTCGATCTTGAAGAGGGCGCCGACATGGTCATGATCAAGCCCGGCCTGCCCTATCTCGACGTGGTGGCGCGGGTGAAGGACCATTTCCGTGTGCCGACCTTCGCCTATCAGGTCTCCGGCGAGTACGCGATGATCATGGCGGCGGCGAATAACGGCTGGCTCGACGGCGACAAGGCGATGCTGGAGAGCCTGCTGGCGTTCAAGCGCGCGGGCGCCGATGGCGTGCTCACCTATTTCGCGCCGCGCGTGGCGAAGAAGCTGAAGGCCGGCGCGTAGGCAAACCAAGGGTGTCATCCGCACGCGCTGCGGCACGTCAGTGCTGCTGCGCAGATGCGGGACTATTTGCAGGAAAAGGCGCCTTCTCGTCGCGCGGTCCCTGTCTGCTGCGCACCGCTATGCGCTGCACCGCGCACGGGATGACACCGTGGGCCGTGGCGCGCTACCGTCGTGCTCGCATGCGCCCGTTCCTCCTGTCGATTCTGGTCGTCGTCACGCTCGCCCTCACGGGCTGCGGCGCCGATTTCGACACCGACCAGACCCGGCTCTGCCGGCAGGCGATCCCGCCGCTCAACCCGCCGAACGCTCATATCGAGATCGAGCGCACCACCAAGGGACCGGTGGCGCGGACGCTGAGGCTGCTCTACCGGGTCCAGCTCGGCGACGGGTTGTCGCGCCATCGCAGCATCGACTGCCTGTTCGCCGGCGAGGGCAGCGGGCCCAGCCGCGGCGCGCTGATCGGCATCGCCTCGGACGGGCGGCCGATGGGCGATGCGAGCTTCTACCTGCTGCGCCGCTTCTATCTGGAGGACCGCGCCTCGCCGCCGCCCGATCCGGCCGACCCCTCGGCCGAGACCCTGCCGGCGATTCCGGCCGGCCTCGCCTACGGATTGCAGCAGGGCCTGAGCGCGCTGCCCTCGGCCGCGATCTACGGCATGCTCGCGGCGGCCTATGCCCTCGTCTACGGCCTGACCGGGCGGATCATCCTGAGCTTCGGCGAATTCGCGGCGCTGGGCGCGCTGGCTTCCGTCGTCGGCGTGGCGCTGCTGCTCTCGCTTTCGGTTTCAACACCCATCTCGGGCCTTGTCGTCGCCTTCGTCGTCGCGATCGCGGTCTGCGCCCTGCACGGCTTCGCGATGGGCCGCTTCGTGCTGCGCCATCTCGAACGCGCGACCGGCCAGCAGATGCTGATCGCCACGATCGGGCTCGCCATCGCGATGTCGGAATATCTCCGGTTGGCGCAGGGGCCGGAATTGCGCTGGCTGCCGCCCTTCTTCAACGCGCCGGTCGCATTGGCCCATGCCGGCGATTTCGTGGTCACGCTGAATCCGCTTGCGCTGGCCCTCGCCATGATCGGGCTTGCTGCGACGCTCGGCGTCGTCCTGCTGATCCGCCGCACGGCCTATGGCCGCGCCTGGCGGGCGGTCTCGGACGATGCGAAGACCGCCGCGCTGTTCGGCGTCGATGCCCGCGCCGTCCATGACGTCGCCGTCATCATCGCCTGCGCCTGCTGCGGCGTCGCCGGCGTCATCGTCACCGCGATCTATGGCGGCATGGGCTTCGCGGGCGGTTTCTCGCTCGGCCTGAAGGCGCTGGTCGCGGCGATCCTCGGCGGCATCGGCTCGGTCAGCGGGGCTGCGCTGGGCGGCCTCTTCATCGCGATCTTCGAGACCGTCTGGTCGGCGACGCTGCCGATCGAGCAGCGCGACCTCGCGGTCTATTCGTTGCTGGCCATCGTGCTGATCTGGCGCCCCGGCGGCTTTTTCGGCGACGGCGAATTGACGCCGCGGCGCGTGTGATGCCCTCTCCTTCGCCTGCCGACGGAATCGAGACCCGAGCATGAGCGAGAGCTTCGCGATCACCCCCGAGGATATCGACGCCGCGGCCGGGCGGATCGCTGGGCATGTGCTGCGCACGCCGCTGGTGCCGGCGCCGCGCCTGTCCGAACTGACGGGCGCAACCGTGCTGGTGAAGCACGAGAACATGCAGGCGACCGCGTCGTTCAAGGAGCGCGGCGCGGTCAACAAGCTGCTGACGCTCAGCGAGGTCGAACGCGCGCGCGGCGTCGTCGCGATGTCGGCCGGCAACCATGCCCAGGCTGTCGCCTATCACGCCAAGCGCTTCGCCATCCCGGCGACGATCGTGATGCCGGAAACGACCCCGCTGGTGAAGGTCGAGAATACCCGCGCCCATGGCGCACGCGTCGTGCTGCATGGCGAGACGCTTTCGGAAGCGAGCCAGAGGGCGCATGAACTCGCCGGCGTCGAAAAACTGACCTTCGTCCACCCCTATGACGACGCTGCCGTGATGGCCGGGCAAGGCACGCTCGCGCGCGAGATGCTGGCCGAGGCCCCCGATCTCGACATGCTGATCATTCCGCTCGGCGGCGGCGGGTTGATGGCCGGCAACGCCGTCGCGGCCAAGGCGATCAAGCCGGGCATCGAATTGATCGGCGTCGAAGCCGCGCTGTACCCCTCCTTCTTCAACGCCGTGCACCAGCAGGACAGGCCGATCGGCGGGCCGACGCTGGCCGAGGGAATCGCGGTCAAGACCGTCGGCCAATTGACGCTGCCGGTGATCTTGGCCCTCGTCAGCGACATCGTGCTCGTCGGCGAGGACCTGATCGAGCGCGCCGTCAACGCCTATGCCAGCCTCCAGCACAGCCTCGCGGAAGGTGCGGGCGCGACCGGCCTCGCCGCGATGCTGAAGGAGCCGGAGCGCTATGCCGGCCGCAAGGTCGGGCTCGTGCTCAGCGGCGGCAATATCGATACGCGCCTGCTCGCCGCGATCATGGTGCGCGAGCTGGAGCGCGACGACCGCATCGTCGCCTTCCGCCTCACCACCAGCGACCGGCCGGGCCTGCTCGGCCGGATCGCGAGCCTGCTCGGCGAGGAAGGCGCCAATATCCTCGAGGTCAGCCATGGCCGGCTCTTCCTCGACGTGCCCGCCAAGGGCGTCACGCTCGACGTCACCGTGGAGACGCGCGGGGCGGCGCATTCGCGCGCCATCGAGGACGCGCTCGCCAAGAATGGCTTCGCGCCGCGACGGATTCTGCCGCGCGGTCTTGCGGAACCGGCCCGCTGACCGGGCGATTGCCATACCGGCACCCTGAAGACATCCGCGGTCGCGTACTCCAGCCTATCTGGACTCTTCGGCCGCCTTCAATATCCGCTCTTCATAAGCAACGATGAACGGCTTGCTTCCCCGGCTGAGGCGGTCGCGCTCAGCCGGATCAGCGTAATTCGGGTGCCAGTAGCCGAGATTGTGCAGTATTTCGTGGGCAATCTTAGATGCCCAGAAGGCCGGGTCCTTCTGCCGCAGGCTATCCTGCGTCATCCGATCACGATTCAATCGAATATATAAAAACCCCTGCGACCCCAAGCGCTTCAGATGAAACTCCGACGCACGGTAGGCATCATAGATTCCACCGCCCCACCAGACATTTCCCGAATAAGATGAAATAATGAGCAACGGCAATTCGGGAGGCGTGAGCTTCATCACGGACGTCATCTCGGCGATGAAGCCATCCGCGCTTTCGGGCTTCACGATGCTTTGCAGCCGATTCCGGTAGAGCGGGTTGACCTTGCCCTCCACCATCCGCTCCGGCCAGGGCTCCGGGCGATCAGAAGACTCGGCCAGCGCGGTCTCAACGACCTCTCGACGCACCGCCAGATTTACAAAGATTTCGGCGGCTTTCGTCAAAACAGGCTGCATCTCGCTCGAAAATTCGGGATCGAGATGCAGAGCGATCGCAAAACCTCCTGCTCGAAGCAACGGAGCTGATCTGACTAGGTCCCGACGGGCGATCTGGCTATGGATCAATCGACGCGCCTCATCCTCCTTCTTATCCGCCAACGTTTGATTGTCTGCTTTCCGGGCCTCGGACGCTTCTTTCAGTACCGAGAAAATCTCGCGCCTCTCATCGTCCCCGATCAGATCCTTGTAGCGCTCGTCATCTGCCCAAAGCCAATCTGGAAGGCGAAAAGGATAGCGCTCTTCTCCCTTCGACGAGGTCATTGAAATCAGAGCGAGAGAGAATCCGATAAAAGCTCGTTGGCCAACGCGCATAAGCACCCCTCGATCCACCGATACTTGAATTTTCTCTTGCGGCATCATTCAGTCAACGTTTTTTCTAGAGGCAAGAACGGAATGACGATCCGACCTCCCGTCCTGAAGCCTCCAAGCGCGGAGCCCGCCCGGCGCCCGCTCCTCAAGTGATGCGTCGGATGATCCTTGAAAATCGACGACGACGCCAAACATTATCTCCCGGCGCCAGTTTCCGCGCGCCGATGGAGGATCGAAGTCCCGATGAGCGATACCCGTTATGGCCAGCCGCCGATCACGGCACTGGAGCCGCGTCCCTACCAGAACGTCAGCGGCGTTCTCGGCGGGCGGCTGTTCGCCTGGCTCGTCGACATCGTCGTGCTGTTCTTTTTGGGCTGGCTGGTCGTGTTCCTGCTGGGCGTGCTCGGCGTCGTCACCTTCGGCGCGACCTGGCTGCTGATCCCGATCGCGACGGTCGCGACCGCGCTGGGCTATGCCGCGCTGACGATCGGTGGGCGCAAGCAGTCGACCTGGGGCATGCGCGTCGCCGGCCTGAAGGTCGAGACCGCGACCGGCGGGCGGCCCGAAGGGCTGGCTGCCGCGGTGCATGCGCTGCTGTTCTATGTCGCGGCGGGCACTTTCCTGCTGTGGCTCGTCGATGTTGCCTGCGGGTTCGCCCGCGAGGACCGGCGCATGGGCCACGACCTGCTGACGGGGCTGGTGGTCGTTCGCGCCTGACCGGTCGGGCCAGGTCGAAAACCCGCTCATCCCCCTCTGATCGGCCGCGCCGTGCTTGTTGCCGGTGCGGCCGATGTTACATTGAGAGTCGGAAGCTTCCGGGGAGCCAGCCGACGTGACGCGCCCATTGCGGGATGCCCCGCAATTCTACCTGACCTCGCCGACCGCGTGCCCCTATCTGCCAGGGCGCGAGGAGCGGAAGGTGTTCACGCATCTCGTGGGTTCGCGGGCGCGCGAGCTCAACGACGTGCTCTCGCAAGGCGGCTTCCGGCGCTCGCAAAGCATCGCCTACCGGCCGGCTTGTGAAGTTTGCCGCGCCTGCGTCTCGGTCCGTGTCTGCGTCGACGATTTCCGGATGTCGCGGGGCTTCCGGCGCGTGCTCGCGCGCAACAGCGACCTGATCGGCGAGGCCCTGCCGCCGCGGCCGCGTTCCGAGCATTATTCCCTGTTCCGCTCCTATCTCGACGAACGCCACCCGGATGGCGGCATGGCGACGATGTCGGCGCTCGATTTCGCCATGATGGTCGAGGACACCCATGTCGAGACCAGCCTCATCGAGTATCGCCGCCGCGGCCCGGATTCCGGCTTCACCGGGCGGGGCGAAGGCGATCTCTTCGCGATGGCGCTGACCGATACGCTCAAGGACGGGCTCTCCATGGTCTATTCGGTCTACGATCCCGGCCTGGAATTGCGCTCGCTCGGCACCTTCATGGTGCTCGACCATGTCGCGCGGGCGCGGCGCCTCGGCCTGCCTTACGTCTATCTCGGCTACTGGGTCGATGGTTCGCCGAAGATGGCCTACAAGGCGCGTTTCCTGCCGCAGGAGCGCCTGACGCCGCAGGGCTGGGACCGCGTGGAGCGGAACGTTTCAACCGATTGAAACGC
Organism: Allobosea sp. ASV33; assembly: GCF_016428755.1. Taxonomy (GTDB): domain Bacteria; phylum Pseudomonadota; class Alphaproteobacteria; order Rhizobiales; family Beijerinckiaceae; genus Allobosea. Next base: position 11,431 of record NZ_JAELTI010000101.1, on the reverse strand, counting down.
ATCAGCGACGCGCAGAAAATGCGCTTGCCGCACATCGTTCCTCCCGACACTCTGGCGGCAACGGCCCGCAGCCTATGCGCGCGACAGGGACCGAAGCGGAGGAACGATGAGCCAGGAACTGACCGACAGGCTGGAGCGCTGCTACACCGGCATCATCCACGATACGATGCGGGCGATGGGCCTGACGGATTTCGTCCTGCCGCCGGAACTGCGCCCGCTCCTGCCCGGCCAGAAGCTGGCAGGGCCAGCCTTCACCGTCGAGGGCAAGACCGGTGAATTCGACGCGCATGAAACGCTGCTGGGCTGGACCGGCCTGCTTTCGGCCGCCAAGCCCGGCCATGTCTGGGTCTGCCAGCCGAACACCAACGAGATCGCGCTGATGGGCGAGCTCTCGGCCGAGACCCTGAAGAACAAGGGCGTGCGCGGCTGCGTCATCGACGGGCTCTCGCGCGACACCGAGTTCATGGTCGAGATGGGCTTCCAGGCCTATTTCAAGGCCTATACGCCGCGCGACATCGTCGGCGCCTGGCTGCCCAAGGCGGTCGACGAGCCCATCAAGATCGGCGAGGTCTGGATCCGGCCCGGCGACTATATCCTGGCCGATCGCGACGGCGTCGTCCGCATCCCCGCCGAGATCATCGAGGAGGTTTTGGAGAAGTCCGAGACCTCGATCACCGCCGAGAACAAGGTCCGCACCGCGATCCTCGCCGGCACCGATCCGCAGAAGGCCTATCTCCAGTACGGCAAGTTCTGACGCGATCCCTCCATCGAAGGGCGGCTCCTCATGACCCACGATCCGCGCCTCATCCTGCTCGATCCGCGCGACAATGTCCTCGTCGCGCGGGTTCGGCTCAAAGCCGGCGAGACGATCGAGACCGGCGCCGGCCCAGCCACGCTGGACCGCGACATCGCGCTCGCCCACAAGGTCGCGCGGCGCGCCATCGCCGCCGGCGAGAAGATCCTGAAATACGGCGCGCCGATCGGCGTCGCGACCGAGGCGATCGCACCCGCCGCGCATGTCCATGTCCACAATATGCGCAGCGACTACACGCCGACCTATCATCTCGAAGACGAACGCAAGGCGGGAGCCTCGGCATGAGCACGATGCGCGGCTATCTCCGGTCCGACGGGCGCAAGGGCATTCGCAACACCGTCGCGGTCGCCTATCTCGTCGAATGCGCCCACCATGTCGCTGTTGAGATCGCCCTGCCCTGGCGCGAGGAAGGCGTCCACGCCATCGGCTTTCCCGGCTGCTATCCCAACCCCTATGCCGAGCGGATGATGGAGCAGCTCTGCACCCATCCGAATGTAGGGGCGGTGCTCTTGGTCTCGCTCGGCTGCGAGAGCTTCAACAAATACGCGCTGGAGCGGGCGGTGCGCGCCTCCGGCCGGCCGGTGAAGACGATCATCATCCAGGGCACCGGCGGCACCCGCGCCTCGATCCGCGAGGGCCGCGCCTGGGTGGAGGAACAGCGCAAACTGCTCGATGCGGAGGAGACGGTACCGATGGCCGTCTCCGAACTCGTGGTCGGCACGGTCTGCGGCGGCTCGGATGGCACCTCCGGCATCACCGGAAACCCTGCGGCGGGACGCGCCTTCGACCAGCTCATCGCGGAAGGCGCCGCCTGCATCTTCGAGGAGACCGGCGAATTGATCGGCTGCGAGCACATCATGGCGGCGCGCGCGATCACGTCAGAGCTCGGCATCGAGCTGGAGAAATCCGTGGCCAAGGCGGCGCGCTATTATGCGACTCTGGGCTATGGCTCCTTCGCCGCCGGCAATGCCGAGGGCGGACTTTCGACCATCGAGGAAAAATCGATGGGCGCGTATGCCAAGTCCGGGGCATCGCCGATCTCCGGCCTGATCAAGCCCGGCGACGTGCCGCCGCATGGCGGGCTCTACCTGCTGGATGTGGTGCCGGATGGCGAGGTCCGCTTCGGTTTCCCCAATATCAACGACAATGCCGAGATCGCTGAATTGATCGCCTGCGGCGCGCATTGCGTGCTGTTCGTGACGGGGCGCGGCTCGGTCGTGGGCTCGGCGATCTCGCCCGTGGTGAAGATCTGTGCCAATCCCGAGACCTATCGCCGGATGTCCGAGGACATGGATGTCGATGCCGGGCGTATCCTCGAAGGCCGCGCCGGGCTCGACGAGGTCGGCACCGAGATCCGTGACCTCGTCGTCTCGCTGGGCCAAGGCGGCCGCACCAAATCGGAAGAGCTCGGCCATCAGGAATTCATCCTGACCTATAAGAGCTTCGAGCCGCTCGGCCCGGCCTGCCTGCCGGCGTAAGTCAGGGCGCGTCACGAAGCCGCTTCCGCCAGTCGAGCGGATTGGGTAAGCGTCGTTCCATGACAAGGGCGAGAGGACAGATGAGTTGGCGGAGGAGCGTGATCACGCTCGTCGCCGTCTATGTCCTCGTCCTGCAGACGACGCTGATCGCACTTGCGGCCGGATTGTCGGCGCTGCCTTCGTCCGGCCTGGTCCACCCACTCTGCGCACCCGGCCAGACGGCACCGTTCGATCCGGCGCCAGACAGCGGCGGCGCGAAGTTGCCTGATTGCTGCGCGACGCTCTGCCTGTCGGCGGCCATCGCGCTGCCGCCGCCATCGCCGGCCACCATTTTCGTCGAACGCCAGCCGGTCCGCTCTTTCGCCCGCAACCTGCCGGCGGAACAGGTCTCGTCTCCGTCCGCACCGGGCTATCCGCTCGGCGCCCGCGCTCCGCCCGCCCTGGTCTGAAGCCTCTCCCTCTTCAGCTCAGACCAGGATTCTCCGATGACAATCGTTTCAACGGCAGCGGCCGCGCCCGAGCGCGCGGGCCGGCCAGCCGCATCCCTTTATCGCGCCGTCTGGCGCTGGCATTTCTACGCCGGGCTGATCACCCTGCCCTTCCTCATCCTGCTGGCCGTGACCGGCGGGCTCTACCTCTTCCGGGCCGAGATCGACGGCCTGATCCATCGCGACGTGAAACGGGTCGAGGCCCGCACGACCGGCGAGCGGCCGCCCAGCGAGATCGTGGCGCAGGCGCTCAAAGCCTTCCCCGGCCAGGCGGTGAAATTCATCCCGCCCGAAAGCGCGACCGCTTCCGCCGAGGTCACGGTCCGCGACGCGGCGGGAACGCGGATGGTGGTCTATGTCGATCCCTACGATGCCCGCGTGCTCGGCCAGATCCCGGACAAGGGCACGGTGATGTGGGTGATCCGGCAGGTCCACAGCCTCGCCTATTTCGGACCGATCGCGAATGGCACGATCGAGATCGCCGGCGGCTGGGCGATCCTGCTCGTGCTGACGGGGCTCTATCTGTGGTGGCCGCGCAAGCAGAGCGGCGGCGTGGTCACGGTCAGGGGCAAGCCGCGCCAGCGCGTGTTCTGGCGCGATCTCCATGCGGTGACGGGGCTCCTCGCAGGCGGCTTCATCCTGTTCCTGGCGATCACCGGAATGCCGTGGTCGGTGCTGTGGGGCAACAAAGTCAACCAATGGGCCAACGGCCATAATTTCGGCTACCCCGCCGGGGTTCGCGTCGCCGTGCCGATGTCGGACGAACACCTCGCCCATGCCGCGCCGACGACGTGGTCGCTCGAACAGGCGAAGCTGCCGGTTTCGCAGGCCGCGGGAAGCCCGTCGATCGGCCTCGATGCCGCCGTCGCGACCTTCGACCGGCTGGGCCTCACGCGGGGCTATGCGGTCAATCTCCCGAGCGGCCCGGGCGGCGTCTATACCGGCTCGGTCTACCCCAAGGACATGGCGCTCCAGCGCGTCATCCATCTCGACCAGTATAGCGGCAAGCCCCTGATCGACATGAGCTATGCCGATTACGGCCCGCTCGGCAAAGCGCTGGAATGGGGCATCAACGTCCATATGGGCCAGGAATTCGGGCTGGCGAACCAGCTCGTTATGCTCACCGCCTGCTTCGCCATCGTCCTGCTCTGCGTCTCGGCGCTGGTGATGTGGTGGAAGCGCCGCCCGCAAGGGTCGCTCGGCGTGCCGCCGCTGCCGGCGGAGAAGGCGACGCTTCGCGTCGTCGTCGCCCTGCTTGCCGTCGGCGGGCTCGTCTTCCCGCTGGTCGGAGCGTCGCTCATCGCCATGCTGATCATCGACGGCTTCTTGATAACGAAATTGCAACCTATGAGTGCATAAATTGCGAAGCCTGCCTCACCCGAGCAGCAGGCTTACCCACGGACCGGACAACGGGGCGTCACCGCCCCGTTGTCCAGAAAAGAACGCTGTCGCCTTAAGAGTAAATCAAGCCGTCCCTGCGCAAAGTGCCGCCATTGCTTTGCCGTGGGGGCCCTCATGCTGCGTAACCTGACCCGGATGCCGGCGGAGATGTCGTCGGATTCGCGCCGGCAGCTTCTGCACGCCGTCACGGACCTGTTCCTGCTCGACCATGAACCGACCGAGGCGGTGAAGGAGCATTACGGGGAGATCGCAGCCGGTTCGCTCGGCCATCTCGGCGACGAGGACCGCAAGGGCTATGCCGATCGCGTCGCCGCCATGCCGACCCTGCCGCATAACGTCGCGCTCACGCTCGGCGGCGACGGCAATGCCGAGGTCGCGCGGCTGGTGCTGTCGCTCTCGCCGGTCCTGACCGATACCGATCTTGCCGCCATCGCGGTCAGCCAGTCGCAGCAGCATCTCGTCGCCATCGCCGAGCGCGCGCGCCTGTCCGAAAGCGTCACCGACATCCTGGTCGAGCGCGGCGATCAGAAGGTGCTGCACACCGTCAGCGCCAATGAGGGTGCGGCCTTCTCGGATCGCGGTTTCGACCGGCTGCTCGAACGCGGCGAGCGCGATGCGGCGATCACCGACGCGCTGGCCCGTCGCTCCGATCTCGCGCCGAACCGGGCTCAGCGCGTACTGCGCATCGTCGAACAGTTCTCCGATGGCAGCAGCGCTGCGCCGGCCACGGAAGCGAGCGTCTCGCTCGCTCGTCAGGCTCGCCAGCAGCGCCTTGAGGTCAAGCTGCTGCTCTCCGACCTCGCAGCCAAGGTGCGCGAAGTCGACGATGTGCTCGTCATGCTGGCCGACGAGGATCGCGCCTACCACCTCTCGCAGGTGCTGTCGGAGATCGCCGGCATCTCGATCGAACAGGCGCTGCGCGTCCTGATGCAGCGCGATTCCAGCGGCATCGCGGTGGCATGCCGCTCGCTCGGCATCGGCTCCACCGCCTTCCGCGCCATCCTGCAATTGCGGGCGCGTCGCCTCTACTTCTCCTCGCGCGATGTCGACGACGATGTCGACGCCTACGAGAAGCTCGATCTCGCGACGGCGGAGCGGACGCTGCGCTTCCTCAAGCTCAGGACCAAGATCGCCTGAGCGGCGCCCGCACGCGACGCCACAAAACCGCGACATTCGCCCTGCTCCATGCTAGCTTCCGACGGGGCACGCTGTCGCGAGGACGCTTTCGACGTGAGACTTCCGCTTCTTTCCGCCGCGACGCTCGCCGCTTTCATGGGCACCGGGGCATCGGCGCAGGCACAGGCCTTCCTGCCCCTGTCCGGCTTCGCGCCGCTACCTTCCTTCGCCTGGGACAGCCCCAGCCTCTCGCCGAAATGGGAGGGGTCCTATGCCCGGATCTCCTCCGGCTTCCAGGTCACCAGCGGCAAGCATATGCGCACCAGCGCCGGCCCGACGATCGGGCTTGAAGCCGGCACGATGCGGCGCGAGGGCAATTTCGTCTACGGCATCGCCGGCGCGATCGACTATGCGCCTGCGGTCGGCGGTTACGGCTATCCGAGCTTCGGCAATGCCGCCTTCACGCGCGACCTCGCCGGCGCCTTCAGGGTCCAGGCCGGCGTGCTGGTGACGCCCGACGTCATGCTCTACACCTCCGCGGGGTTGAGCGCGGCCAACGAGACCTGGCGCTACGGCGCCACCAATTTCTCCACGCCCTTCAGCCGCAGCGATATCGCCGTGCGGCCCGAGGCGCGTGCGGGCGTGCTCTGGGCCGTCACCGACAAGCTCACGATCGGCCTCGAAGCCAGCGTCATAGGGCAGCAGATCCGCTGAGAGTTTGATTCAGGCCGCTGCGGGATCGATTCCGGTTTCGCCAGCAAGCCTTTGATCCGGCGTCATTCTCGGGCTTGCCCCGAGAATCTCCTGCCGAGAGGGCGCTGGTCAAGAGATGCTCGGGCCAAGCCCGAGCACGACGCGCGTGCCAGCCCCTTACCCCCCGAACGTGTTGCTCTTCGGGAAGCCCTTGGGCGGCAGGCGGCCGGCTTCGGCGCGGTGGCCGAGCCATTCCAGGAGATCGGCCTGCGTCACCGTCCAGGTCCGGCCGGAGGTGTCGAGCCAGGTCAGGCCGTCAGCGAGGTTGAAGGTCTTGGCGTCCGAGAGGCCGCCATCCTTGTAGCGCTGCAGGCGCACGCCCTTGCCGCGCCCCATCTCCGCGACTTCCGAGATCGGGAAGCAGAGCAGCTTGCGGTTCTCGCCGATGATCGCGACATGGTCGCCATCGGCCGGCACCGCCAGCACCGCGACATGCGTGCCATCGACATTGAGCACCTGCCGCCCTTTGCGGGTGTTGGCGACGACATCGTCGGCCGGCGCCACGAAGCCCCTGCCCTCGCTCGTCACCATCAGGAGCTTCGAGGCGGGCTTGTAGGGGAAGGCGGAGACGATCTCGGCCGTCTCCTCCAGCTCGATCATCAGGCGGATCGGATCGCCGAAACCGCGCCCGCCGGGGAGCTTGGATGCATCCAGCGTGAAGACCTTGCCGTTCGAGGCGAGCACGAGAACCTTCGCCGTGGTCTCGGTGAAGAAGGCCGTCTGGAGCGCGTCGTCGCCCTTGAAGGAGAAGCTCGACTTGTCCTGGACATGGCCCTTCAAGGCCCTGATCCAGCCCTTCTTCGAGATCACGACCGTGACCGGCTCGCGCTCGACCATGGCCTGGGTCAGGTCGATATCGGTCGTCTCGGGCATATCGGCGAAATCGGTGCGGCGCTTGCCGATCGCCGTTTCCGGGCCGAAGGTCTTCTTCACCTGGCGAATGTCCCAGGCGATCGTCTTCCACTGCGTCGCCTCGGAGGCGAGCAGGCCTTCGACCTGTTCCTTCTCCTTGGTGAGTTCGTCGAGCTCGGTCTTGAGCTGCATCTCCTCGAGCTTGCGCAGCGCCCGCAGGCGCGTGTCGAGGATCGCGTTGGCCTGGACCTCGCTCAGCTCGAAATAGCGCATCAGCTCGATCTTCGGCTCGTCCTCCTCGCGGATGATTTTGATCACCCGGTCGAGGTCGAGATAGACGATCAGCAGGCCGCGCAGGATTTCGAGGCGCTTGTCGATCTGGCCAAGGCGGAAGCGCGAACGCCGCTGCAAGACCTCGCGGCGATGGTCGAGCCAGGCGCGCAGCGCCTCGGCAAGGCCGAGCACGCGCGGTACCAGCCCGCCGGTCAGCACGTTCATGTTCATGGAAATGCGCGCTTCGAGCTCCGAGAGCCGGAACAGCGATTCCATCATCAGGTTGGGATCGACATTGCGGGCGCGCGGCTCGATGACGATGCGGATGTCCTCGGCCGATTCATCGCGCAGATCGGCGACCAGAGGCAGCTTCTTGTCGTTGAGGAGCTCGGCGATCTTCTCGATCAGCCGGCCCTTCGAGACCATGTAGGGGATCTCGGTGACCACCGCGAGCCAGGTGCCGCGGCCCTGGTCCTCGACATGCCAGCGCGCGCGGGTGCGGAAGGCGCCGCGCCCGGTGCGATAGGTCTCCGCCATCGAAGCGCGGGTCTCGACGATGATGCCGCCGGTCGGGAAATCCGGACCCGGCACGAAGGTCATGAGCTGTTCGGAGGAGGTCTCCGGGTGCTGGATCAGGTAGAGCGCGGCGTCGCAGAGCTCGGCCGCGTTGTGCGGCGGGATCGACGTCGCCATGCCGACCGCGATGCCCTGCGAGCCGTTGGCGAGCAGGTTCGGGAAGGCGGCCGGGAGCACGACCGGCTCCTCGTCCTCGCCGTTATAGGTCTCGCGAAAATCGACCGCGTCCTCGTCGATCCCGTCGAGGAGCAGGCGCGCGACCTCGGTCATGCGCGCTTCGGTATAGCGGTAGGCAGCGGCGTTATCGCCGTCGATATTGCCGAAATTGCCCTGTCCGTCGACGAGCGGATAGCGCTGGGCGAAATCCTGCGCGAGGCGCACCAGCGCGTCGTAGACCGACTGGTCGCCATGCGGATGGAACTTGCCGATGACGTCGCCGACGATGCGGGCGCATTTCTTGTGGACCTGGCCCGGATCGAGCCTGAGCAACCGCATGGCGTGCAGGATGCGGCGGTGGACCGGCTTCAGGCCGTCGCGCGCATCCGGCAGGGCGCGGTGCATGATGGTGGAGAGCGCATAGGCGAGATAGCGCTCTTCGAGCGCCGATTTCAGATCGATGCGCTCGGACTCGTCTTCCGGCGGCGGATCGACCGGTTTGCCCATGCTGCGTCAGCCCTCGTCTCGTCCAAAATTCGCGTGGTCTCTATGGCACAGCACGAATCAGCCCGCCAGAACAATGCAGGTACGAAGCCACCCGCGCAAACGCAGGGGCGGCCTTTTTGCGCTTAGGCGGTGGATGATTCGCCGGGCAGCGCATTCGCTGCGGCCCGTGTGGCCATTTCGACCAGTCGCGCCCGCTCCGGCGGCTCGCGCAGGCCGCGCGGATCGAGGATATGGCGGCGCAGGAAGAAGCCGGTCAGGGCGAAGCCCGAGAGGATATCCGCCGGGGACGGCCGACGCCCGCCCTGCCCTTCGACCAGGAAGGACGGCAGCTTCAGCAGGCGGTCGAGATAGGGTTGCGCAGCCGGTCGGCTGACGGCCTTGCCGGATTTGGGCGAGACATGGCTGAGATCGTCTGGCGAGCCGGTAACGGCGCATCGCGCGAGATCGAGCCCGAAGCCCAGCTCCGTCAGCATCGCCAGTTCGAAGCGGATGACGAGAGCCGGCGCCATCTCGGCCTCGTCGAGATGGGCGACGAGGACGGAAAGGCCCTCATAGAGGCCGGGATGGGGATCGCGCTCCGGCAGGAGACGCAGCAGGCCGGCGATCGTGCCGAGCCCGTAGAGCGCGACCGGCGCCGCGATCAGGCGGGCGGCATGGGAGGTGAGCAGCTCGACCTTGTATTCGCCGAGATGCTCGTCGAGCCGGGCGCGCCAGGTCAGCGAGACAGCGTTACCGGGCTGGAGCGAAGCCTGAGCCTTGGCCGAGCGTCCGCCCCGGACGAGGCCGAGATGGCGGCCGTGCTCACGCGTCATCGCCTCCAGGATCACGGCGCTTTCGCCATGAGCCTTGAGGCCGATGATCGTGCCCTCGTCAGTCCATTCCATGAGGAGAGGGTTTAGGGCGTGACGCGCGGCACCGCAATTTCACGCGCATCGTCGTCCCGGCCGGGGCGCCGGGATCCATCGGAAGGCTCAGCGCTCTACGATGGATCCCGGATCGGCGCTGCTCCGCAGCTTGTCCGGGATGACGGCGCGGTTGGTGACGACGGACGCGTCACGCGACGTATTGCGCGATGCCGCCGCCGAAGGACCAGTCCTCGCGCTTGACCTCGACGAGGTTGATGAAGATGTCGTCCGGTTTCAGGCCGGGCTCGCGGGCGAGGTTCTCGGCGATCGCAGCGTAGAGCTTCTTCTTCTGCGTGACGCCGCGGGTGTTGGCGACGGTAATCTGAATGATCACGAGGCCTGCGCTGCGATTGAAGCCGAAATAATTGGCGTCGAAGACGAACTCGTCGGCATCGTGCTGGTGGATGACGGCGAAGAGGTCCTTCTCCGGCACCTCGAAGGTCTCCCGCAGCGCCTTGTAGACGCCGTCGATGATGGCGGCCGGCTCGGAAGCCGGGCGGCCGCGGCGCATGGAAATCCTGATCAGGGGCATGGTCTGTCTCCGTATCGGGGCGCAACCGCGCCTGTTGGAGAACACCATAGGCCGTTTTTCATGATCTGAAAATTGCATCTATGATGATAACAATGATATGGTATTGTGATTTATGAGCACCTTGGACATCGACGCCGTCGCCTCTTTCCTGCGAGCGGCCGAGCTGAAAAGCTTTACCCGCGCCGCCGAAGCGCTCGGCACGACGCAATCGCTGGTCAGCACGCGGGTTAAGCGGCTCGAAGACGGGCTCGGCCGGCTGCTGCTGCAGCGTCATCCCCGGCTGGTGCGGCTGACGGCAGAGGGCGAGCGTTTCCTGCCGGCCGCGCGGGAGTTGCTGGCGGCGCATGGCAAGGCGCTTGCAGCCTTTGCGGTGACGCCGGAGCATATCGCGGTCGGCATCAGCGAGCAGGCGGTCGGCGCCGAGGTTCCGGCCGTGCTGGCGCGTCTCACCGCCCATGACCCCGGCATCGTCATCAATCTCAGGATCGAACCGTCACGGATGCTGGAAGAGGCGTTCGAGCGCGGCGAGCTCGACGTCGTGATCGTCCGCCGGCTGGCGGCGGGGCGGACCGGCGAGGTCCTGCGCGACGATGCGGTCGGCTGGTTCGCGGCGCCCGGCCTCGTGCGGCAGCCCGATGCGCCGGTGCCGTTGGTCAGCCTCGTCGCCGAATGCCGCCTCCGCCGACACAGCATGGATACGCTGGACCGCGCGGGGATCGCCTGGCGCGAGGCCTTCGTCGGCGGCGGGATGGCGGCGGTCGCGGCCGCAATTCAGGTCGGGCTCGGCGTCTCGCCATTGGCCGCGCGGATCGCGCCGGCAGGCACGATCGATATCGGACCCGCATGGGGCCTGCCCTCGCTCGGCGGGTCGCAGGTCGTGCTCAGGAGCAATGTCGCGACGCCGCGCGCGGGCGCTTTCGTACGGGAATTGGCGGCGGCGTTCCGGGGGTAGACCCAGGGCGTCATTATCGGGCGAAGCGGAGCTTCGACCCGAGAATCTCAGGACGAGAGCACACTGGTTTCCGAGATGCTCGGGTCAAGCCCGAGCATGACGGCGCCTGCAGCGCACTACCCCACCACCCGCTCCACCCGGCTGATCACCCGCTTCTCGCGGAGTTCGCTGATGATGGCCGAGAGATGCTTCAGGTCCCAGACCGTGAGGTCGATGGTGACGTCGGTGAAGTCCTGGTTCGGCCGGTTCATCGAGACGGAGTCGATATTGCCGTCATGCTCCGCGATCGTCGTGGTGATCTGGGCGAGCGAGCCGGGCTCGTTGATCGATTTCAGGGCGATGCGCGCGGGGAATCGCTGCGGCACCTTGTCGTCGAGGTCCCAGCGGACATCGAGCCAGCGATCGGGCTCGTTGTCGAAGGCGGCAAGCGCCGGCGACTGGATCGGGTAGATCGTCACCCCCTCGCCCGGCGTCAGGATGCCGACGATGCGATCGCCCGGCACGGCTCCGCCATGCGGCGCGAAGCGCACCGGCAGGTCGCCGCCGAGGCCGCGGATCGGGATCGCAGTGTCCGGCTCCTCGCCCGGCAGCTTGAACTTGAGGTTTTCGCCCTTGCGCAGTTCGAACC
>NZ_JAELTI010000100.1 GCF_016428755.1 Allobosea sp. ASV33 | reverse complement strand
ATCGGCAAGAAGTGATGCTGCGGCGCTCCGGCGCCGCCGTCATTGATCTCGAACAAAAAACCCGGCCTCGCGGCCGGGTTTTTTTGTTTTCGTTTCTCGCTCCGTCATGCTCGGGCTTGCCCCGAGCATCTCAGGAAGGAGAGACGCCCCATTAGGCCTGAGATTCTCGGGTCTGCGCTTCGCTCCGCCCGAGAATGACGTCAGCCCTTCGAAGACGCTGTTAAGCGCCCGAAGCCCAGCCGCGCTTCCAGGCTGGCGAGCTGGTTCAAGACGGGATTCACGCGCTCCCGCACCGGCGCCTCACCCGACATCTGGCCCTCGAGATGGCGGATCCGCTCCTGCAGCCGGAAGGAATGCGCCATCAGGTCGCGCAGCCGGTCCGGCAGTTGGGCGACGATATGCGCGGCCGGCGCCGGCATCGGATCGCCGATCTTGACCTTGTTATGCTCGGTGCGGGCCTGCTCGGCCGTGAGCTCGCCTTCCGCCACGGCCCGCTGCACCAGCAGCCAGGAGGCGATCTGCATCAGACGCGTCGTCAGGCGCATGCTCTCGGTGGCATAGGTCAGCGAAGCCTCGCGCGGCAGGGCAGCAGAGTCCTTGCGCCCGTCCCCGTCGAGATAGCTCGCCGTCTGCTCGACCAGCCCCATGCCCTCGCGAAACAGCAGCATGAAGGCATCGGAGCGCACGAAACCCCGTGCGAAGGAAATCGCGCCCTCTTCCGTCTGCGGATCGAGCAACTGGGCGTCGTTCATGGATGTCTCCCATCGGCACAAACCCGTGCGCCTCTGGAACGCGTCACGGATATGGTCGCCGATGTCGCAAGGATAGCGCCGATCATGGTTTCCAGCGCCGGTAAGGTGCCGTTAACCTTAACGAGGCTAAACCGCTGTGGCGACAACAAGGCAGGCGGGTCCACAGGACATCGCGACCGGCCGGACGCAGGGGAACGCTCAAGACAAAAAAAGAGCCGCCAAAGGCGGCTCGAAGGTCAACAGGGAGGCGTCAAACAGAGTGGGCAGGAGCCACTCGACATCCAGACAAACTGGATGATGCGATTCATACTTTGGAATCATTAACGCCCGGTAAACGGGCGTTTCTTTTTGACGCTTTTCAAGCCGGCTTGCGGAAGAACGCATCCGCCGCCGAGCGCGAGGCGTCCTTGCGCGCCCGCGCCTCGCTCAGCCGCTCGATCTCGCTCTTGAGCGCGGCGATGCGCTCGTCGATCTCGGCCAGTGACAGCATCGACAGGTCCTGCCCGATCTCGTGCGCGCTTTTCGGCTTGGGGCGGTCGTCCTCCGGGAATATCGACATGGCGGCCTCGCATCTGCTCAAACTGCGCGCGGCACGCTACCCAAGTTTCGAACGCAGTCACGCTGCGACGCACCAATCCAGAGGATCACGGCCATGACGAGCATTCCCGAGACGATGACGGCGATCGGCATGGCGGCGCCCGGCGGCCCCGATGTCCTCCGGCCGGAGACGCGCCCGGTCCCCAAGCCCGGCCCGGGCCAGATCCTCGTCGCCGTCGCGGCGGCCGGCGTCAACCGCCCCGACGTCCTCCAGCGCCAAGGCGGCTACAACCCGCCGCCCGGCGCCTCCGACATCCCCGGCCTCGAATTCGCCGGCACGGTGGTGGCGCAAGGCGAAGGCGCCAATCGCTTCGCGATCGGCGCGACCGTCTGCGCCCTCGTCGCCGGCGGCGGCTATGCGGATTATGCCGTGGTCGACGAGAGCAACGCCCTGCCCGCCCCCAAGGGCCTGACGCTGACCGAGGCTGGGGCGATCCCGGAGACCTTCTTCACGGTCTGGACCAATGTCTTCCAGCGTGGCCGCCTGCAGGCCGGCGAGAGCTTTCTCGTCCATGGCGGCTCGTCCGGCATCGGCACCACGGCGATCCAGCTCGCCAAGGCCTTCGGCGCGACGGTCATCGCGACCGCAGGCTCCGAAGACAAATGCGCCGCCTGCCGCGAGCTCGGCGCCGACCACGCCATCAACTACCGTACCGAGGATTTCGTCGCAGCCGCGAAGGCCATGACCGGCGGGCGCGGCACCGACCTGATCCTCGACATGGTCGGCGGCGACTATATCGACCGCAACTACGAGCTCGCCGCCGATCAGGGACGCATCGTCCAGATTGCCTTCCTCAACGGCCCCAAGGCCACGGTGAATTTTAGCCGCCTGATGCTGAAGCGCCTGACCCATACCGGCTCGACCCTGCGCCCGCGCACCGTGCCCGAGAAGGCCGCCATCGCCGCCGAGCTGCACGCAAAGGTCTGGCCGCTGCTGGAGGCCGGGCGATGCAAGCCGCTGATCCATGCGACATTCCCGCTGGCGCAGGCGGCCGAGGCCCATCGCCTGATGGAGTCGAGCGCCCATATCGGCAAGATCGTGCTGACGGTCTGACCGGCTTCGATCACGCTGCTTTTCATGGACACTTGCCCTGCCCTCGCCTATAAGGCGCGCCATCCTGCTCATCGTCGATGATTTGGATGGCCGGCCGGGGAGGCCGGTCGGCGCATGAGAGCTATTGTCCGCGACCCTGCCTTTGAGAGCCCCAGCCAGCGGCGGCGCGAAGGCGAAGAGGAGACCGTCCCCGTGTCACAAACCCCGCTGATGCCCAAGGCCACCGCGGTCTGGCTGGTCGAGAACACCTCGCTGACCTTCGAGCAGATCGCCGAGTTCTGCAAGCTGCACCCGCTCGAGGTGCGCGGCATCGCGGACGGCGAAGTCGCCGCCGGCATCAAGGGCCTCGACCCGATCACCTCCGGCCAGCTCACCCGCGAGGAGCTGGAGCGCGCCGCCAAGAACCCGAGCCATCACCTCAAGCTCGCCGAGCGCAAGGTGAAGGTGCCGGAGATCAAGCGCACCAAGGGCCCGCGCTACACCCCGGTCTCGAAGCGCCAGGACCGCCCGAACGCCATCCTCTGGCTGCTGCGCAACCATCCCGAGCTCAAGGATGCGCAGATCATCCGCCTGATCGGCACCACCAAGTCGACCATCGCGCAGATCCGCGACCGCACGCACTGGAACGCCCAGCAGCTCACCCCGATCGACCCGGTCAGCCTGGGCCTGTGCTCGCAGATCGACCTCGATTTCGAAGTCGGCCGCGCCGCCAAGGACCGCCCGGCCGCGCTGGCCGAGGCCGGCTCGACCCTGCTCACGGTGGAAGAGGCGATCGCGCCGGAGCCCCCGCGCAACGAGAGCCAGCCCTTCGCCGACATGAGCCGGCCGAAGCGCGAGGAGGAAGCTGCGATCGACGTCGATTCCGTCTTCGCCAAGCTGAAGCAGCTCAAGCGTCCGGCCGAAGACGAGGACGACGAGGGCTGAGGCTCTCGCTAGCCGTCATGCTCGGGCTTGACCCGAGCATCTCGGAAACCAGCGCCCACTCGCCTTGAGTTTCTCGGGTCGAAGCTTCGCTTCGCCCGAGAATGACGGCATGGACGGGAACTATCCGATCCCCCTGCCCTTCAGCGCCGTGCCGATCTCGCCGAGCACGGCCATATCCTCGATCGTCGCCGGCACGGCATAGTCCTCGCCATCGGCAATCTTCTTCATCGTCGCTCGCAGGATCTTGCCGGAGCGCGTCTTCGGCAGCCTGGCGACCGTCAACGCGAGCTTGAACGCCGCGACCGGCCCGATCCGCTCGCGCACCAGCGCGACCAACTCCTTCTCGACCTGCTCGGGCGTCACGGTCGCTCCCGCCTTCAGCACGACGAAGCCGCAGGGCTGCTCGCCCTTGAGCGCGTCGCGGATGCCGACCACCGCGCATTCCGCCACGGCCGGATGCGCCGCCAGCACCTCTTCCATCCCGCCGGTCGAGAGCCGGTGGCCGGCGACATTGATGATGTCGTCGGTACGCCCCATGATGAAGACATAGCCGTCCGCATCGATGAAACCGGCGTCCGAGGTGTTGTAGAAGCCCGGATAGGTCGTGAGATACGCTTCCTTGAAGCGCGCATCGTCGTTCCACAACGTCGGCAGCGCGCCCGGTGGCAGCGGCAGCTTCAGCACGATCGCGCCCATCTTGCCGGCTTCGACCGGCCGCCCGCCCTCGTCGAGGCATTGCACGTCCCAGCCCGGCAGCGGCACGGTCGGCGAACCATGCTTCACCGGCAGCAGGCCGAGCCCCATGGGATCGCCGACGATCGGCGAGCCGCTCTCGGTCTGCCACCAATGGTCGATGACGGGCACCCCGAGCATCGTCTCGGCCCATTTCAGCGTCTCGGGATCGGCCCGCTCGCCGGCGAGGAACAGCGCCCTGAAGCGCGAGAGATCGTGCCCGGCGAGGTGCTTACCCTCCGGGTCTTCCTTGCGGATGGCGCGGAAGGCGGTCGGGGCCGTGAACAGCACCTTGACCCCATGCTCGGCGATCACGCGCCAGAAGGCGCCGGGATCGGGCGTGCCGACCGGCTTGCCCTCGTAGAGCACGCTGGTCGCACCCTGGATCAGCGGCGCATAGACGATATAGCCGTGGCCGACGACCCAGCCGACATCGGAGGCGCAGAACATCACCTCCCCCGGCCCGACATCGAAGAGCTGGTCCATCGTCGCCTTGAGCACGACCATGTGCCCGCCATTGTCGCGCACCACGCCCTTGGGCCGCCCCGTCGTGCCGGAAGTGTAGAGGATGTAGAGCGGGTCGGTGGCGGCGACCTCGACACACTCCGCCTTGCGCCCGGCGGCCTTCGCGGCGGCGACCAGCGTGCGCCAGTTCTTGTCGCGGGTCACATGCATCGAGGCATCGGCCTGGGGCCTCTGCAGCACGACGCAGGCCTGCGGCTTGTGCCGGGCCATCTCGATCGCGCCGTCGAGCAGCGGCTTGTATTCGACCACGCGCGTCGGCTCGATGCCGCAGGTCGCGGTCAGGATCACCTTCGGCTCGGCATCGTCGATGCGCGTCGCCAGCTCCTTGGCCGCGAAGCCGCCGAACACCACCGAATGCACCGCGCCGATCCGCGCGCAGGCGAGCATCGCGAAAGCGGCTTCCGGCACCATCGGCATGTAGATGATGACGCGGTCGCCCTTGCCGACGCCGAGATCCTGCAGGGCGGCAGCGAGCGTCGCCACCTCCTCCAGCATCTGCGCGTAGGTGTAGCTCGCCTTGGTCCCGGTGACCGGGCTGTCATGGATCAGCGCGACCTGCTCGCCGCGCCCGTCGCGGACATGCCGGTCGAGCGCGTTGAAGCAGGTGTTGCAGGTCGCGTCCGGGAACCAGCGGCCGTAGATGCCGGCTGCCGGATCGAAAGCTTTCACCGGCGGCTTGATCCAGTCGATCGCCCTGGCCATGTCGAGCCAATAGGCATCCGGATCGGCCTGCCAGCGGGCATAGGTCTCGCGATAGCCTTCGGAGCGGGCGGGCGCGGGCGCCGCATGGGAGCCATTCATCGGAAGCGTTCCTCTGCGCCCGCTTTCAGCCTAAAGCCCCGTGAGCGAGCCGGCGATGGCGGGGCTGGCTTTGCGCGAACCCTGCGCTCTTCCCCGCGCCCGACGCAAGCGCGCAGCCTTAAGACTTTCGCCGATCCCGCCCCGCATTTTCCCGCCCTGCGACGCAGCACCACATGCCCTTCGACCTGCTCTTCTTCGCCGCCATGGTGCCGGCCGTCGTCCTGACCGGCCTGGCCAAGGGCGGCTTCTCCGGGCTCGGCCTGCTCTCCCTGCCGCTGATGGCATTGGTCGTCTCGCCGGTCACGGCAGCGGCGATCATGCTGCCGCTCCTGATCGCGCAGGACGTCGTCTCAGTCTGGTCCTACCGGCGCGATTTCGACCGCCGCAACCTCGCGACGCTGGCGCCGGGCGCCCTGCTCGGCATCCTCGTCGGCTATCTGCTCGCGGCGAAGGTCTCGGATGCAGCGGTCGTGCTCGCAGTCGGGCTGATCTCGGTCGGCTTCGCCTTGCGCCGCATGCTGAGCGACGGCCGGAAGCCCGCCGTCGCCACGCAGGCGAACTGGAGCGCCGGCAGCCTCTGGGGCTTCCTCTGCGGCTTCACCAGCATGGTCGCCCATGCCGGCGGCCCGCCTTTCCAGATCTATGTCATGCCGCAGAAGCTGAAGCCCGCGATCTTCGTCGGCACCGGCGCGATCTTCTTCGCCGCGATGAACCTGGTGAAGCTCGTGCCCTATCTCGCGCTCGGCCAGCTCAACGGCCAGAACCTGATGGCCTCCGCCGCACTCCTGCCTTTCGCGATCGCCGCGACCTTCGCCGGCGTCTGGCTGGTGCGGCGGGTTCCGGCCGAGCGGTTCTACGGCATCGTCTACTGGCTCCTACTGCTGGTCGGCGCGAAGCTCGTCTATGACGGCGTCCGCGACCTGCATCTTCTCGGCTGAACGCCCCGCGCGATTGCGCCGCATCGGAAAAAGGGATGGATTACCCGAGCGCGCGGCAGCCGCTAAGGCTTCCTGCGCTTGCGAGGAAGGCTCCCGATGACACGTTCGGCCTATGATACCGATCTCGACCGCAATCCTGCGAACTACCAGCCGCTGACGCCGCTGGCCTTCCTGGAGCGTGCGGCCTCGGTCTTCCCCGACCGCACGGCGATCATCCACGGCCCGATCCGGCGTTCCTATGCGGAGTTCTATGCCCGCTCGCGCCGCCTTGCCTCGGCTTTGGCGAAGCACGGCATCGGCAAGAACGACACGGTCGCAGCGATGCTGCCGAACACGCCGGCCATGCTCGAATGCCATTACGGGGTGCCGATGGCCGGCGCGGTGCTGAACACGCTGAACACAAGGCTCGATGCCGCGATCATCGCCTTCTCGCTCGACCACGGCGGCGCGAAGGTGCTGATCACCGACCGCGAATTCTCCGGGACGATCAAGGCGGCGCTGGCGCTCTGCAAGGCGAAGCCGATCGTCATCGACTATGACGACCCCGTCTATGACGGCCCCGGCGAGCGGCTGGGCCAGATCGCGTACGAGGATTTCATCGCCTCGGGCGATCCGGATTTCGACTGGCTGATGCCGTCGGACGAGTGGGACGCGATCGCGCTGAACTACACCTCCGGCACCACCGGCGACCCCAAGGGCGTGGTCTATCACCATCGCGGCGCCAACCTGCTGGCGACCTCGAACGTCATAACCGGCAATCTGGGCCGGCACCCCGTCTATCTCTGGACGCTGCCGATGTTCCACTGCAACGGCTGGTGCTTCCCCTGGACGATCTCGATCGTCGCCGGCACGCATGTCTGCCTGCGCCAGGTCCGCGCCAAGGCGATGTACGATGCGCTGGCCAACCATGGCGTGACCCATCTCTGCGGCGCGCCGATCGTGATGTCGACGCTGCTCAACGCCTCCACCGAGGAGCGCCGCGATTTCCCGCAGACGGTCTCCTTCTTCACCGCCGCCGCCCCGCCCCCGGAAGCCGTGCTCGCCGGCATGAAGCAGGCCGGCTTCGAGGTGACGCATCTCTACGGGCTGACCGAGTGCTACGGCCCCTCCGTCGTCAACGACTGGAACGACGACTGGAACGCTCTCTCCCCGGCCGAGCAGGCCGCAAAGAAGGCCCGCCAGGGCGTGCGCTATCCGGCGCTGGAAGGCCTCGACGTGCTCGATCCCGAGACGATGCAGCCGGTTCCGCGCGACGGCCAGACGCTCGGCGAGGTGATGATGCGCGGCAATGTCGTGATGAAGGGCTATCTCGGCAATCGGAAATCGACCGAGGCCGCCTTCGCCGGGGGCTGGTTCCACACCGGCGATCTCGGCGTGCGCTATCCCGACGGCTATATCCAACTCAAGGACCGCTCGAAGGACATCATCATCTCCGGCGGCGAGAACATCTCCTCCATCGAGGTCGAGGACGCGCTCTACAAGCATCCGGCCGTGCAGGCAGCGGCCGTCGTCGCCCGCCCCGACGCGAAATGGGGCGAGACGCCCTGCGCCTTCATCGAATTGAAACCGGGCAGGACCGCGACGGAGGCCGAGATCATCGCCTGGTGCCGCGAGCATCTCGCGTCGTTCAAATGCCCGCGCACGATCGTCTTCGCCGAAGTGCCGAAGACCTCGACCGGCAAGATCCAGAAATTCCGTCTGCGCGAGATGGCGCGGGCGCTCTGAACCCGCGCGTCATGCTCGGGCTTGACCTGAGCATCTCGGAAACCAGTGTCTTCTTTGTCCTGAGATTCTCGGGTCGAAGCTGCGCTTCGCCCGAGAATGACGGCAGTGCCCTCAAGCCCCGGCGCGATCGATCCGCCCGTTCGGGGTGAAGCGGTCGACCGCCTCAGGCAGAACCTGCGACAGCCGGTCGAGCAACTCGTCCCGCGACAGGCCCGTCCGCTGCGCGATCGCGTCGATCACCTGCGGGCCGAGCGCCTGTTCGAGATCGCCGGGCCCAACATTCTGGTTGGGGCCGTGCTGCACCCAGGAATCGACCTTGTCGCCCTGCCCCGCCTGCCGGAACCGGTCGGAAAGCTCGCCGAGCCCGCCGTTCAGTACGCTGCCGATGCCGCCGGCGCCGAGCAGGCCGCCAAGACTGCCGAGAAGCCCGCCGCCATCGCCCTGCGGCGCGGTGCCGGCCTGGCCCGGCTGCGGAGCCGGCACCTGCCCGGGCTGCGGCTGGCTGTGCCCACCGAGCCATTCCGCGATCTTGTCGCGATTCTGAAAGCCCGCGACCGCGACGAGCCCGAGAAGGGCGGTCAGGGACGGAAAGCCGCTGCTGCTGTTGTCGTCACTCACGGCAATCACTCCATCTGGGAGAAAGGACCGGCCCGAAAGGCAATTATGAGTTCGGGCCGGTGCGGAAAGCTCAAGGTCAGACCGCGCGGTTGCGGCCGGCGATCGCGCCCCAGACGACGAGCACGATAATGGCGCCGACAACCGCGCCGATCAGCCCGGCGCCCTGGCCCGGCGCGTACCAGCCGAGCGACTGGCCGAGATAGGTTGCGACGAAAGCCCCGATGATCCCGAGAATGGTCGTCAGGATGAAGCCGGAGGGCTCGTTCGAGCCCGGCATGATGAACTTGGCGACGACGCCGGCGACGAAACCGATGATGATGGTCCAGACGATGCCCATGACTATCTCCCCCGCGCGGTGCGCGCCCGGCCTCAACCGGCCATCGCGACAGAAGTTCCCCCTGATTTGTGTCATTCCGTTGACCAAGCGTTTCCAACGGCCCGCCAACGAAAAACCGGCCCTTTCGGGCCGGTTCATCCGCATCTCGTAGCAATCGACGGGCCATTCGGCCCGCTGGCTCAATGCAAGGTTCGCTCCGGTATAGTCATCCGTACGCGTTCGATCTCATCCTTCAGTTGCAACTTCTTCCGCTTCAGCTCTGCGAGGCTGAGGTCGCTTGAGGACGGGCTCGCCACAGCCTGGGCGATGGCATCCTCAAGCTGACGGTGCTTGCGCTCGAGTTCCGCAAGACGGGTCTGCAACGACATCTGGATCCTCCTGATGAGCGGTTGACGTCCCAATCTGGCATAGAGCCGGCTTCACGTCTTCCCCGTGCCGTCACACGGCATTCATGAGATTCTGTGATCGTGACCGGTCCGTTTCCGGAAAGCCGTGAATAGATGGCTTCCCCATGCCTTCAGCCGCCCCGCCCGCACTTGCGGGACTCAGGGCAGCACGCGCATAGTCGCCCCCGATCAAGGCGATGATGAGATGCCCATGGGATTCGAGCTCAGCCCGGAAGAGGTCGAGACCTTCACCTCGGAGCTCGCGCGGCTGCGCGAGGAGCATCGCGACCTGGACAGCGCCATCGACGCGCTGGAGCGCGTCGGCTCGATCAACCAGGTCCAGGTCCAGCGCCTGAAGAAGCGCAAGCTCTACCTCAAGGACCGCATCTCCCAGATCGAGGACGCGCTGACGCCCGATATCATCGCCTGACGCAGCGTTTTCCGGCGGCCTGAAGCCGATTCGCCCTTGCTTCTCCGGCACCGGCCGGTCTAGATCGCGCGCTTCCGGAGCCGAGCCCGAGCGCATTCCATGGCAGCCAGCAGCCCCCCCGTCGCCATCATCATGGGCAGCCAGTCCGACTGGGCGACGATGCGTCATGCGGCCGAGGCGCTCGACGCCCTCGCCATCCCCTATGATGCGCGCATCGTTTCGGCCCACCGCACGCCGGAGCGGCTGTTCGACTTCGCCAAGAGCGCCAAGGCCGAAGGCTTCAAGGTCGTCATCGCCGGGGCCGGCGGCGCGGCGCATCTGCCGGGCATGACCGCCTCGCTGACGCCTCTGCCGGTCTTCGGCGTGCCCGTCGAATCCAAAGCCCTCTCCGGGCAGGACAGCCTGCTCTCGATCGTGCAGATGCCGGCCGGCATCCCGGTCGGCACGCTTGCGATCGGCCGGGCCGGTGCGGTCAACGCCGCCCTCCTCGCCGCCGCCGTCCTCGCCCTCTCCGATGCCGGCTTGGCCGAGCGGCTCGACGCCTATCGCGCCCGCCAGAGCGCCGGAATCGCCGAGCGCCCCAACCGGGACGACGCATGAACCCTCCCGTTCCGACCGGCCTCGCGCCCGGCGCCACGCTCGGCATCCTCGGCGGCGGCCAGCTTGCCCGGATGATGGCGCTCGCCGCCGCCGATCTCGGCATCCGCTGCCATATCTTCGCGCCCGAGGCCGACAGCCCGGCCTTCGACGTCGCGGCCCGCCACACCGTCGCGGAATACGAGGATGAGGAGGCGCTCGCCCGCTTCGCCGACGCCGTCGACGTCGTCACCTACGAATTCGAGAACGTCCCGGCCGCAACCGCCGCCTTCCTTGGCGCGCGCGTGCCGCTCCATCCGGGTGCGCGGGCGCTTGCGGTGACGCAGGACCGGCTCAGCGAGAAGCGCTTCGTCTCCGAGCTCGGCCTTGCCGTCGCGCCCTTCCGCTCCGTCGACACGCTGGCCGATCTCGAGGCCGCCGCCGCCGAGCTCGGCCGCCCATCGGTGCTGAAGACCCGCCGTTTCGGCTATGACGGCAAGGGCCAGGTCAAGATCGCGCCGGGCAGCGACCTCGCCGAGGCGCATGCAGCGATCGGCCGCTTCCCCGCGATCCTCGAAGGCTTCGTCTCCTTCGTGCGCGAGGTCTCGGTCGTTGCGGCGCGCGGGCTCGACGGCTCCTTCGCCGCCTTCGACGTCTGCGAGAACGAGCATCGCGACCACATTCTCGCTTATACCCGCATTCCCGCGAATCTCTCGGAGGGCGCGTCGCTGCAGGCGATCGACGCGGCCCGCCGCATCGGCGAGGCGCTCGGCTATGTCGGCGTCTTCGCCGTCGAGATGTTCGTGCTGGAGGCAGAGGACGGCCTGGCCGAGCGCGTCGTCGTCAACGAGATCGCCCCGCGCGTCCATAATTCCGGGCACTGGACCAGCGAAGGTGCGCAGACCTCGCAGTTCCACCAGCATGTCCGCGCCGTTTGCGGCTTCCCGCTCGGCTCGACTGCCCGGCGTGGCCGCGTCGAGATGGAGAATCTGATCGGCGCGAGCGCGCTGCGCTGGCGCGAATTGCTGGCCGAGCCCGGCGCGCATCTCCATCTCTACGGCAAGCGCGACGCCCGCCCCGGCCGCAAGATGGGCCATGTCACCCGCGTCATGGACGAGCGCGCTTGACGGCTCGCCCCGCGCTCATGCCCGAACTGCATGCGGCCCCGCATTTTCAAGGGATCGCGGCGTGGACAGGCGAAATGAATTCTGCTATCGGCACCCATCTTCGCGCGGTGGGCTTTGCCTCACCGCCGGCCCCAATTTCTGGATCAACCCGCTAAGGACGGACGTTTCACGTGCAGGTTCTCGTTCGCGACAACAATGTCGATCAGGCGCTCCGCGCCCTCAAGAAGAAGATGCAGCGCGAGGGCATCTTCCGTGAGATGAAGCTTCGTGGTCACTACGAGAAGCCGTCCGAGAAGCGCGCCCGCGAATCGGCCGAGGCCGTGCGCCGCGCCCGCAAGCTCCAGCGCAAGAAGCTCCAGCGCGAGGGCCTCCTGCCCGCGCCGGTGAAGCCCAAGCGTCCCTGAGACCTTCGGGCTGCCCTTTTCGGGGCTGCCACGATAGGGCCGATAGCGATTCGCGCCTGGAGCCCGCTCCGGGCGCGTCGTCATTTGAACGTCGTTAACCAAGTTTTGGCGGGTTTCGGACGTTTTCTCCACGAGGCGCTGTCGGTTGGGAGCGCGATCACGCTGCGGTGGCCGCAAGGCCGATCATCTCCGGGGATCGGGGGCATCGCGGCAGGCGAAGCACGAAACCGATGAGGCAGAGCATGATCCGAGGCAGTAACTGGTTGGCCGCAGCCGGCATCGCGCTGGCGCTCGCGGGCTGCGACACGGTCTCCAATCTCGGCTCCCAGCCGGCCGTCGCCGAGCTCGACACGCGCGACACCGCCGATGCCAGCGTCAATATCGGCTCGCTGAGCGACGTCATCTCGCGCAACCCGAACGATCCCGGCGCCTACAACACCCGCGGCGCGGCCTATGCCCGCGTCGGCCGCTTCTCGGATGCGATCGGGGATTTCACCAAGGCGATCCAGCTCGATCCGAACCTCGCCTCCGCCTACACGAATCGCGGCCTCGCGCTGCGCCAGAGCGGCCGCGCCGATTCGGCGCTGGCCGATTTCAACCGCGCCACCACAGCCAATCCGAACTACGCGCCGGCCTATATCGCCCGCGCCAACCTGCTGCGCCAGCAGGGCAACAGCCAGCAGGCGCTCGCCGACCTCAACACCGCGATCCGGCTCAATCCCGAATCGGCGGAAGCCTTCCATGCCCGCGGCCTCGTCTACCAGAAGGAAGGCCAGCACCAGAACGCCGTCACCGATTTCGACTCGGTGATCGACCGCAATCCCTATACCGCGCCGCCCTATATCGCCCGCGGCCAGAGCCTGAACGCGCTCGGCAAATACGATGCCGCGCAGGAGGATTTCACCGCCGCGCTCAATGTCGACAACCGCAATGCCGATGCCTGGGCCGGCCGCGGCTTCGCCTTCGAGAAGCTCGGCAAGAAGGCCGAGGCCTCCGAGGCCTATCAGCGCGCGCTCGCGCTGGACGGCAACAACGCCATCGCCCGCGCCGGCTCCTCGCGCATCGGTGGCGGTGGCGGCGGCCTCTTCCGGAGCTGATCCGACGCCGGATGGGCCTGTCAGGAGCGCCCGCCGGCGGCCTCCCCGATCGTCCGGCTTTCCGCCCCCGCGATGCCGCCGGAAGCGACATCCGCAAGGAAGCGCCTGACCTCGCCGATCGATCCGTAGCGCAGCAGATCCGTATGGCGCCCCGCCGGGAAACGCAGGAAGCGCTTGGGTGCGTTCGCCAGCTCGTAGAGCTCCTGCCCCTGGGCGAAGGGAATCACCTGGTCGCGCTCGCCATGCAGGACCAGCAGCGGCACCTTGACCCGGTCGATGATCTCGTCGGAGCGGAACTGGTCCTTCATCGCCAGGCTGAGCGGCAGATAGGGGTAGAGGCCCTGCGCCACGGCCAGCGTCGAGCGATAGGGCGCTTCCAGGACCACGGCCTGGAGCGGGACCTCGGCCGCGAGCTTCAGCACCACGCCCGTCCCGAGCGACTCGCCATAACCGATCAACCGGCCGGCGCCGAACCGCAGGGCAGCCGCGCCATAGGCGGCGCGCGCATCCTGCAGCAGCCCCTCCTCGCTCGGCGTGCCGGACGAGCCGCCATAGCCGCGATAGCTGACGGCGAAGAGCCCCGTGCCGTCCTCCGTTAGCCCCCTGAAACGCTCCACCCGCCCGGGCCGCCCGAGATTGCCGGCATTGCCGTGGAAATAGAGCAGCACCGGCTTGCCGGCCCGCGGCGGCACCACCCAGGCGACCAGCCGCTCGCCATCGGCCGTGGCCACGCTCGCCTCCTCGGCCGCGGCCAGCCCGGCCGCGGCGATATCGGCCCTGGCCGGATCGCGCGGGAACACCATCTCCCGCTGCCGGGCATAGAGCATCGCCAGCCCGGCGAGATAGCCAGCCAGCGCCACCGCCAGCACCAGTTTCAGCAGACGCCGCAGTATCGTCACGCGATGCAGGTTCCGAAAGCGAAAGGGCCGGCGATCAAGCCGGCCCTTTGCAGCAATCCGATGACGGAGCGGGTCTCGCTCGACGCGTCTTAGCCTTGCCGGCCTCGTTCAGCCGGAACGGCCACGCGCATCGCCGCGCAGGCCGTTCAAGCCCCGAGGCTCAGAGCAGCACGAGGCCGAGCAGCATCAGGACGAGCGCGACGAGCGGCGCGCGCCAGCCGATCGAGGGGGAAGCGATGCCGACGCCAGTTCCGATGACCGCGAGCAGCGTGCCGATCAGCGCCGTGCCCCAGGCATGCTTGGTGCCGCCGACGGCGAGCGCCGCGACGATGGCAAGGCAGGCGACCGTCCCGACCTCGGCGAAATGAATGAAGCCGACATAGGTCCGCTCATGCTCGGCATAATCCATCGCGGGCGTATCGGCGGAATGGGCGTGGTCGGCCATGGTCTCGATCCTGGAAAGACGTGGTCTCTTTCCATGCCTGTAGCGCACCCGCGACGCACGGGCAACGCGGCAGCGTGCAGCAGCCGTGGAGCAGGATGTCGCCACGGCGCATCGCCATGCGAGAGGGAACCCTATGGCCGGTCCGATCGAGCCCTCCGGCTGCCCGTCCCTGTTCCGAAGCTGTTAACGCCAGTCCGCAACGACCGGGGCGCTGCCCAGCGGATTCGGGTATCCTCCGGACACTGAACGGAGAGATCGGTGGACGATCGAACGAAACAAGCCGCGAAAGACGATCTTCTGGCGCTCGATCCCGCCCTGCGCGAGAAGGCGAAGCGCTGGTTCGCCGAGGCCCGAGAGCAGACGACGCGAGACGACGAGGATGTCGCCGCATGGCAACGCCGCTTGTCCGATCGGATGGACGGTATCGGCGGCCCGTATTTCATAGAATCGGATAGCGACTAAGTTAGCCCGCCGGCTTCAATCCCGCCGCCGCCAGCGCCGCGCCCTGCCGCTCGGCGACGCCCTCCACGCTGAATCCCTCGATCTCCGCCTCGAACAGCCGGTGAAAATTCAATTCGGCGTCGAGATGCAGGAAGACGCCGCCGAGCCCGATGGCGGCGCGGTCCATAAAGACGAACTCGCGCGGCACCGTCACCGGCCCGCGCGCTTTCAGCGCCTGATGCACCTGGAAGGCCTGCTTGCGGCCGTATTCGGCTGGGCTGACGCCCTCGGCGATGCGCCTGACCCGGTCCTCCAGCAGCGGCCCGTAGATGAAGCGCGCCCAGATGTTCAGGGTATCGACGAGCTCCTTGGTCAGCCCCTTGAAGCCCCAGATCTCGTAGGCATGGACGACGCGGGCCTCCTCGCCATCGCGCAGGCCCTTGTAGAGATCGACCACGCCGCCGACGAAGCTCTCCGGGAAGATGCGGATGCAGCCATAGTCGAGGAGATTGATGCCCTGCGGCTCGCCGCCTTCCGAGAACACCGTGTAGTTCCCGAGATGCGGATCGCCATGGATCACGCCGTGATGGCTGAACGGGCGCCACCAGGCCTTGAACATCGCGGTCGAGATCCGGTCGCGCACCGCCTGCCCATCCTGCTTGTGCGAGAGGATCGGGCTGCCTTCCAGCCAGTGCATCGTCAGCAGCCGCCGGGTCGACAGGGCCGGCTCCAGCGCCGGCACGCGCACCTCCGGCGTATCCGACAGGATCGCCTGATAGAGCGCGACATGCTTGGCCTCGCGGAGATAGTCGAGTTCCTCGCGGATGCGGGCGCCAATCTCCTTGGCGATCTCGGTGGTGTCGATCACCGCGCCCATGCGCCGGTGCAGCGAGAACAGCACCTCGAGCTGCGCGATATCGGCTTCGACGGCCGATTCCATGTCGGGATATTGCAGCTTGCAGGCGAGCGCCGTGCCCTCCAGCGTCGTTGCGCGATGGACCTGCCCCAATGAGGCAGCGGCCGCCGGCTTGAGGTCGAATTCGCCGAAGCGCTCGCGCCAGTTTGCGCCGAGCTCGGCCATCATGCGCCGCTTGACGAAAGCCGCGCCCATCGGCGGCGCCTGCGATTGCAGCTTCTGCAATTCGGCGGCGTATTCCGGCGGCACGACGTCGGGAATGGTGGCGACGAGCTGCGCCACCTTCATGATCGGCCCCTTCAGCCCGCCCAGCGCCTTCGCCAACGCCTCGGCATTGGTGGCGTCGCGCCCCTCGACGCCGAAGAGCCGGGCGCCCGCGATCCGGGCCGCGACCCCGCCGACATTGGCGCCGACGCGGGCATAGCGCGCCGCGCGGGCGGAGAATCGGTTGGCTTCGGCGTCGCGTTCGGACATGCGGATCGTGCTTTCGCTGTTCCTGCCCGCCTCATGTAGGTGCTCGCCGGCCCTGCGCCAATGCGACAAGCCGCGCGGGGCGCCTCCTTGTCATTCCGGGGCTTCGCGAAGCGAAGAACCCGGAACCCACGACTGGGTGAAACATTTGATGCTCCGTCCCAGGCCGCTCACCCGGTCGTGGGTTCCGCGTTCGTGCCTGTGGCACGCCCCGGAATGACAACCGTGTGGCGCTAGGCGCCCTGCCCCGCCAGCAGGCAGATGCGTCGCGCGACCTCGTAGGAGGTCTCGAAGGCCGGCAGCGGCAGGAATTCGAAGCGCGAGTGGAAATTATGCGCGCCGGTGAAGAAATTCGGCGTCGGCAGGCCGCGCGCCGAAAGCGCCGCCCCGTCCGTACCCCCGCGCATCGGGATCTGCTTCGGCGCGATCTGGAGTTCGGACAGCGCCGCCATCAGCAGATCGACCGAGCGCCGGTCTTCGCCCAGGCTGTCGGCGATATTGCCGTAGACATCCGTCACCTCCGCGGTGACGCGTCCGGTCGGGTAGCGATTGGCGATCTCGGCCGCGACCTCGCCGATCCGGCGCTTCCGCGCCGCGAAGGAAGCCTTGTCGAAATCGCGGATATTGGCCCGCAGCACCGCTTCGGCCGGCGTGGCGACGAGTTCGAGGAACCAGGTATAGCCCTCGCGGCCAGCGGTATGTTCCGGCGTCTGCGCCCGGTCGAAGGCGGCAATATAGTCCTGCGCCATCATCAACGGGTTCACCAGCACGCCCTTCGCCGACATCGGGTGGGCGGTGACGCCGGTGAAGACGATCTCGGCCATAGCGGCGTTGAAATTCTCCCAGACGACCTCGCCGACCTCGCAGCTATCGATCGTATAGGCGAAATCGCAGTCGAACCGGGCGAGATCGAGCGCCTTGGCACCGCGCAGGCCGATCTCCTCGTCCGGCACGAAGGCGACGAGGATGTCGCCATGTTCGTCCTCGGGCCGCAATTCCGCCAGCAGCGTCATCACGATCGCGACGGCCGCCTTGTTGTCGGCGCCGAGAACGCTGGTGCCGTCGCTGAAGACGATCTCGTTGCCCTTGTAGGGAGCAATCTCCGGATGCTCGGCGACGCGCAGCCAGATGTCCTTCTCCGCATTGAGGCAGAGATCCTGACCCTCGAAGCGCAGCACCTGCGCCTTGACCACCGGCGACAGGCCGACATCGACCGTATCGACATGCGCGATGAAGCCGATGCGCGGCGCGCCCGGCTTCGTACCGCGCTTCAGCGCCGTCACCGTGGCATTGTCGTCGATGACGACATTCTCCAGCCCGAGCGCGCGCAGCTCCTCCGCCAGCAGCGCCGCCAGTTCCTGCTGGCCCGGCGTGCTCGGCAGGCTCGTCGCCTTCATGTCGCTCTGGCTCTCGATCGCGACATAGCGCAGGAACCGTTCAAGCAGTTTGTCGCGCAAGCTCACTGTGCCTCTCCCTTGGCCTGTCGCGACAGCCAGCCGCGCACCTCGACCGCGCTGGCGGGCCGTCCGCCCGCCGCCTCGACCAAGCGGACGGTGTCCGCGATCAATTCACGATTCGTCTCGTCGCAGCCGAAGGGCGCATCCTCCAGCCCGCCGCGGACATGGACGCCCCGCGCCACGGCCGGGCCGATCAGCTCTCTGAGATCGACGCCGAGCCCGGCGATCATCACCGGCGCCTCGGGCGCATCCTCGGCCAGCAGCCTGAGATGCGCCTCCAGCGCCCATTCGCGTGGCGGAAAGCCCCAGGCGAAAGCCTCCGAGAACATCAGCCGGTAGATCGGCATCGGCATGCCCGGATAGGCCTTGGCCAGCGCGGCCCCCAACCGCGTGAAGCCCGGCTCGTAGATCGCATAGCTCGGATGGACCTTGTGGCGCTGCGCCACCTCCATCCCCTCGCGGATATGCTCGCCGGGATTCTGATAGATGAAGCCGGCCTCGCCCTGCGGGATGCCGGCGAAGGTCGTCCAGTTGCACGAGCCGGGATCGAGCACGCCCCATTCGGCAAGCCCGCGCTTCGCCAGTTCCTCCAGATGGGTGTAGCGGCCGGAGCCGATCATGTCGCCGGCATAGCCCGACCCAAGAATCGGAATGGTCGGATAGACGATCGCGTCGACCTTGGCCCGGATGCCCTCGATCGCCTGCGCATAGAGCTCCCAATCGTCGCGCTGCCGGCCGGTGGCGAGGTCGTAGACATGCAGATGCACGATCGCCGCGCCCGCCTCCACGGCGGCAATGCCGTCCGCGACGATATCGGGAATGCTGATGGGAATGCCGGGCTGGCGCTCCTTGCCCCAGGGGCCGTTGATCGCGGCCTCGACCCAGATCGGCTTTGTCACGGCGTTTCCTCTCATCCCGCAATTTTACGCAGACCGTAAGCTGCTCCGCTCGGGCTTGTCAGCCCACAGGCCGGCTGGGCAGGATCGGCGCAAACGCATGCGAGAACTGGAATGGGCCATGCTCGAACGCGGCACCACCTATGACGACACGCTGCGCCGCTTCGCCTGGCGCATCCCGGAGCGCTTCAATATCGGCACGGCCTGCTCGGACGCCCATGCCGACGGGACCGGCAAACCCGCGCTGATCTTCGAGGAGGATGGGGGAAAGCTCGCGACGCTCTCCTTCGACGATCTCTCCCGCGCCTCGAATCGCTTCGCCAACCTGCTCCACGCTCACGGCGTCGGCCCGGGCGAACGCGTCGGCATCCTCCTGCCGCAATCGCCGCAGACCGCGATCGCCCATCTCGGCGCCTACAAGCTCGGCGCCATCGCCCTGCCGCTCTTCATCCTGTTCGGGCCGGAGGCGCTGGAACACCGCCTCGGCCATAGCGGCGCCAGCGTGCTCGTTACCGACGCGGAGAATATCGGCAAGGTCGAGGCGATCCGCGACGCATTGCCGAACCTGCGCAAGATCTTCGTCGTCGGCGGCGCCGGCCATCTCGATTTCGAGGCGGAGATGGCGAAGGCCTCAGACCGATTCGCCGCAGCCGATACGCGCGTCGACGACCCGGCCGTGATCATCTACACCTCCGGCACCACCGGAAAGCCTAAGGGCGCGCTGCATGCCCATCGCGTCCTGCTCGGCCATCTGCCGGGCGTGCAATTGCCGCAGGACTTCTTCCCCCAGCCGGGCGACCTGTTCTGGACCCCGGCCGACTGGGCCTGGATCGGCGGCCTGCTCGATATGCTGCTGCCGAGCCTCTATTGCGGCGTGCCGGTGCTGGCATCGCGCGCCCGCAAATTCGATCCCGAGGCCGCCTTCGCGTTGATGGCGCGCCACAAGGTCCGCAACGCCTTCCTGCCGCCGACAGCGCTGAAGCTGATGCGGCAGGTGCGCGATCCCCGGCGCTTCGGCTATGCGATGCGCTCGATCGGCACCGGCGGCGAGACGCTCGGCGCCGATATGCTCGACTGGAGCCGCGAGACCTTCGGCTTCCCGGTCAACGAGTTCTACGGCCAGACCG